>JAYUGT010000066.1:0-14114 GCA_043738315.1 Gammaproteobacteria bacterium | reverse complement strand
GCGGCGCTGTCCTGCCGCACGCATGCGCTCGGCCGCATCTTTGACATCCTCGGTGGCTTGTTAGGCCAGGGCAATCCGGACTTCATGTGCGCGGCCGGATTCTCCGACAGCCCGCACTTCATGTACTCTGGATACGACAAGAACGGCGAGTGGTACCAGTTGTACCAGATCACCTTCGGCGGTATCCCGGGCAAGCCGTTCGGCGACGGTCCGGATGGTCACTCGCTGTGGCCGTCGTTCACGAACGTCCCTAACGAGTTCCTGGAAAGCTATTTCCCGCTGCGTATCGATATTTACGAAACCATCGCGGACACCGGCGGCCCCGGCAAGAACCGCGGCGGCAACGGATTGCGCATTGGCTACCGCTTCCTGGAGCCGGGAGAGATCTCGATCCACGACGATCGCTGGCTCACCTATCCCTGGGGCGCAAACGGCGGCCTGCCGGGCGCACGCAGTCGCAAGCTGTTGCAGCGCGCCAACGGCACCGAGGAACTGATGCCGTCCAAGATCGACCACATCAAGGTTGAAGCGGGCGATCTTCTGATCGCCGATACCTGGGGCGGCGGCGGTTGGGGCGACCCGACCGAGCGCGATGCGAAGCAGGTGGCTTTCGACGTAGCGGCTGGATTGGTGACGGTTGAGGGCGCCAAGCGTTACGGCGTGGTTTTGAAGCCGGACAATTCAGTCAACACGGCTGCTACCGACGCGCTGCGCGCCGAGATGCGCGCAAACCGGGGTCCCAAGAAGGTCTTCGATCGTGGCTTCGAGACCATCGAAGAACTGAAAGGCCGTTGCCTGGCAGAGACAGGTCTGGCTCCGCCGGTGCCGCCACGGTTTACCAAGTGGGCCAAAGTGGCGTCCGAAGCTGCGATGAGGAAGGCCAAGGAAAAGGCGGCGTGACGGCGCTCGCCTAGAACCGATATCAGTAATCTGATACGTTTCAATTCAGGGCCCCGGGCTTGCAAAGGTCCGGGGCCTTTTTGTTAGGCTACTGGCAACGGGACCGGGATTCATGAGCGATGCTTATAAACAGGTCGGGTATTCCGCGACCGACATTGGCTGGGGCCGCAAGGCGGCGGTACTGGTGGTCGACTGGCAGACCGCCTTCACAGATCCGAAGTACCCGCTGGGCGGACTGCCGCGGCTGCATGCGGCGCGCGACAACACCGCAGCGCTGCTGAAGGTGGCCCGGGCTAACAAAGCACCGGTGGCCGCTTGTTATACCGCCTATTGCAGTTCCAGGGACATGCCGCATTGGAAAGTGCAGGCCGTGCGCGATGACTTCTATTACGGCCACGATTGCACGCTCATGGACCCGAAGATCTTCGACGCCGGCGATTTCACCTACTGCAAGAATGCGCCCTCGATGTTTTTCCAGACGCCCCTGATCACATATCTGGTGCGCGAAAACGTCGACACCGTGATTGTCACCGGCTGCACAACCAGTGGCTGTGTGCGGGCGACCGTCGTCGATGCGTTTTCTTTCGGATTCAGAGTCCTGATTGCTGCCGATTGTTGTGGCGACGCAGAGGAGGGGCCGCATAACGACACGCTGCGCGACTGCGGCAGGCGTTATGCCGACGTCACGACTCGTGCCGTTGCCGAACAGTGGTTCGCCAAGTCCGCGCCCGATATTGTTTAGTGTAAGGTCGGATGCCATGAGTAATTTGCTATCGCGACGGAATTTCCTGCAGGTCGGTGTCGCCACGAGCGGCGGATTATTGCTGGGGTGCCAGGCGTCACCGGCTGCCAAGCCAGCGGCTGCTGCCGCGTCACCTGTCCCGGTTGCTGCAACGCCTCCGACCGGTCCCGGCCGTTTTGGCGTCTACATTGAAATTGCTACTGATGGCGTCATTGCGCTGGTCAGTCCGCAATCAGAAATGGGCCAGGGCGTTCACGATGGGCTCGCCAAAATACTCGCCGATGAGCTGGATGCGGACTGGGGCGCGGTCCAGATTCGCCTGCCGTGGGCGGACAAGGGGTTTGCCAGTCCGCTGATCAAGCGCCAGCGCACGGCTAACAGCGACTCAACCATCAACTATTACCAGGCCCTGCGCGAAATCGGTGCCGCCGCACGCGAGATGCTGTTGCAGGCGGGCGCGCAGCGTCTCGGCGTGCCCGTCGGCGAGTGCCGCACCAGTCAGTCACAGGTCATCCACGTCGCCAGCGGCCGGCATTTTTCCTATGGCGAACTGGCCGCCCAGGCCGCCGCCATGCCGGTGCCCGTCAAGCCACGCCTCAAGTCACCGGACCAATTTACGCTCATTGGGAAACCGACGCTGCGCAAGGACACCCTTCTCAAGGTGGATGGCAGTGCGGTTTTCGGTATCGATGTCAGGCTGGACGGCATGCTGTACGCGGTGCTCAGTCGCTCGCCGGCGGTCACCAGCAAACTTGTCAGCTTCGAACGCGATGCGGTGCTGCGATCGCCGGGCGTCATCGATGCATTTGCCGTAACGGATGGCGTGGCGGTGGTAGCCAAGTCGACCTGGCAGGCGACCCGCGCGGCCGAATCCCTGGTCGCACAATTCGATACCGAAGCGGCCAGGGAAGTCGAACAGAACCAGATCCGCGCGCGCCTGCACTCGGCGCTGGATGACGATGCGCAAGCGCTGGCCGGACGCGCGGTTTTCGGTGGAGGGCCGTTCGACAAGGCGGCAACGCTGGCGGCGCTGGCAGCGGCGCCAGTCAAGAAAGAGTGGACCTATGAAGTACCGTTCCTTGCGCATGCGGCACTTGAGCCGTTGACTGCAACGGCCATCGTGCGCGATGACGGCGCCGAAGTCTGGGCACCCACGCAACAGCCGGATACGACCGCCGACATGGTCGCGCAGATAACGGGACTGGCGCGCGAGAACTGCCGCGTTAATGTGACGTTCCTGGGCGGCGGTTTCGGCCGCAAGTTCGAAACGGATTTCGTGCGGCAAGCGGTTGAAATAGCTAACAAACTGCGCAACAAGCCAGTCAAGCTGACCTGGACGCGCGAGCAGGATTTTCGCCACGACCGGTATCGCCCGGGACATGTGACGCGCAGTCGCGTCGGACTGGACCGCGACGGTAACATTCTCGCCATGCATTCGCGCATTACCGGTATCAGCATGTGGCGTTACAAGGGGCGGCAGCTGCCACCTGGATCCGGAGATCCCTTCGCCACCGGCGGCCTGATCAACGACCGCTATGCGATACCCAACGCCTGGGTCGACAACGTTGTGACCAATGAACCCATTCCGGTCGGTACCTGGCGCTCGGTATCACAATCGATGAACTGTTTCTTTTTCGAGAGCGCGATTGAAGACATCTCTGCTGCCACGCGCCAGGATTCGCTGGCGCTGCGGAAAAAACTTCTCGCCAAGGACGCTCGCGCAATCGCATTGTTAGATCTTCTGGCGGCCAAAGGCAGTTGGGGTCAGCGCCTGCCGAAGGGACAGGGCCGGGGTTTGGCATATTCACAGGGATTCGGTTCCTATTGCGGGCAGATATTCGAAGTCGAAGCGCGCGGCAAGAATGTGCACATCAGCCGCATTGTCTGCGTATTTGACTGCGGTCTTGTCATCGATCCGAAATTCGTCGAAGCGCAGGTGATGGGTGGCATCGTCTGGGGCCTGAGCGCGGCGCGGGACGGCCAGATCACCTTCGCCAAGGGCGGGGCGGTCGAAACCAATTTCCACAATGCGCCGATCATCCGCTTGCCGGAGATGCCCGCAGTTGAAGTGCATTTGTTAGCGGGCGACAGCAAGCCGGGCGGGGCGGGCGAGGCCAGCGTGCCCCCGACTGCGCCAGCGCTGGCCAGCGCAATATATGCAGCCACTGGCCGTCGACCGCGGCGGCTGCCGCTCAGCGCCGACGGCTATCGCTTCGTCTAGGGGCTGATTTTGTCCCTGCGGTCGATCGGTTTCTGGCTGGGAGCACTGCTGTTCATCCTCATGTTGGCGCTCGCGCCTCCGGCCGGAATGCCGTTGCCGGGCTGGCGCACGGCTGCCGTGACCGCGCTGATGGCAGTCTGGTGGTTCACCGAAGCGATCCCCGTTGCTCTGACGGGTTCATTGCCCTTTCTGCTGCTCCCATTGCTAGGCGTGAAGCGTGGCGACGAGGTTGCCTCGAGCTACATGTCACCTGTTATTTTCCTGGTGATCGGCAGCGCGATGCTGGGGCTGGCGCTGGAAAAATGGGGTCTGCACCGGCGCCTTGCGCTGATGGTCTTGCGCCGCTCGGCCGTCACGCCGGCCGCCTTGCTGTTTTCCGTCATGGCCGTCACGGCCTTTGCGTCGATGTGGATCAATAATTCCGCGGCGACGGTCATGATGCTGCCAATTGCGGGCGCGGTGTTAGCCGCCAGCACCCGCACCATGGGAGAGCGCGGGATACCGAGCGATGAGGCCGAACGTCGCTACGCCAGTGCGATGGCGCTGGGCGTGGCATGGGCTTCCAATATCGGCGGGCTCGGCACGCTGATTGGCACGCCGGTCAATATCGTCGCGGCGGCGGCGATCGACAAGGCGCTGCACGTGCGGGTCGGATTCACCGACTGGCTGGTTTTTGGCTTGCCAATCGTAGTGGTCGCGTTGCCGGTTGGCTGGTGGCTGCTGCGGGTCACCGTCATGCGCGCGAGCCCGCCCGAGCCACGGCGCGAGGATGTCATGTCGGCACTCGGCACGCTGGCGCCGGTCAGCGTGCCGGAATGGCGCACGATGTGCGTGTTGTCAGCAACCTGCGCGGGCTGGATTGCGGTGCCATGGCTGGAAAGAAAACTGCCCGGATTCAGTGATGCTTCGGTCGCAATCCTGGCGTTCCTGCTGCTCTGTCTCATTCCCTCAGGCAATGAATCGGGGGAAAAACTGCTCGCCTGGAAAGACACGGGCCGCGCCCCCTGGTATCTGATTCTTTTGTTAGGCGGTGGTATTGCACTGGCAGACTCGGTTACCGGCAGCGGGCTTGCGGCGTGGGTCGGGGTTGCCATGCGCGGCTTTGCCAGCCAGCCGGTGTGGCTGTTGTTGCCGCTGATTGCACTCGCGCTGATCCTGGTGACGGAGTGCGCCAGCAACGTCGCCACGGCAGCGACATTTATTCCACTGGTCGCAGGCCTGGCACTCGGCGGCGGCCATGATGCCGTCATGTTCTGTATTGTCGCGGGCGTAGCAGCCAGCTGGGGCTTCGCCAATCCGGCAGGAACCTCGTCCAACGCAATGGCCTTCGCCACCGGCACGGTGCGCATGCCCGAAATGGTCAAGTCCGGACTGTGGTTCGATCTGGCAGGGGCGTTATTGCTGGCCGCTATTTGCGCAGCCTTTGTGCCGCTGGCGATGGGCTAGCCGAAGGTCGTCCCAGGTAGACCGGTAATTTAACTTAATATACATTATGCGAACTATGATCAGGACCTGAAGGAGGCGGCCTTGATCCCTCGAACGCTGTCGACCAGGGCCTTGAACTGGTCTGACTGCCCGCCAATCCGGCTCAGCTCTGTCAGCAGCAAGCCGCATTCTTCGGTTGGCAACGGGCTGCTGTAGTAATAGCCCTGCGCGAAGTCGCAGCCCGCCGCGGCCAACCGGGTCGCCTGTTCGAGAGTTTCCACGCCTTCGGCGATTGTTTGCAGCTGCAGGCTCTTGGCCATGTTGATGATTGCGCTCACGATGGCCGCGTCGTTTTCGTCCGTCGTCATGTCGCGCACGAATGAACGATCTATCTTCAGGTAGTCGATCGGCAGATGTTTCAGGTAACTCAGGCTCGAGTAGCCGGTGCCGAAGTCATCAATTGACACCTTGACGCCCATCGCCCGCAAGGCGCCCAGCGTCCCAATGTGCCTTTCGATCTCCGTCATGATGACGCTCTCGGTCAGTTCTATCTCGAGCAGCGCCGGCGAAATTCCTGCCTCAGCGGTCGCCGATCGGATCAGCTCGGTCAGATTCACGCGTTGCAATTGCTGCGCCGACACGTTGATGGCGACCGGCACGACCGGAACGCCAGTTCGCTGCCATTCGGCCAGCTGCCTGCATACCTGCCTCAGGACCGCTTCACCTAACTCGATGATGAGCCCGCATTCCTCGGCGACCGGAATGAACTGCATCGGCGGTACATTGCCGAATTCTGGATGATGCCAGCGCGCCAGCGCCTCGAGCGCGACGACTCGTTCTGTCTCCAGATTCAGCATCGGCTGCAGGTGAATGGAAATCTGACGTTCGGCAATGGCCGCACGCAAGGCCTGTTCGAGTGCCGCGCGTTCATTGACCTTCTGGGTCATGCTGGTTTCAAACGGCAGGAACAGATCCTTGCCGCGCGTCTTGGCGTGATAGAGAGCGATGTCCGCATGCCGCAGGAGATCAGTCGCGTCACGGCCATCTTCCGGAAAACGCGCAATGCCGGCACTGCTGCTGAGCGTAAAGCTGCGACCCGCAACCGTGAGCGGCTCGCGCAATTTGTCGGCGATACGCTTGGCAACAATCTGGAACACCTGCGCGTCGGCGGCCCGGATGATGACCACGAACTCGTCGGCGCTGATGCGAGCCACGAGGTCTTCCTGCGCGACTATGCTGCGCAGGCGCTCCGATATTGCCACCAGAAACTTGTCGCCCACTTCGTGACCGGCGACATCATTGACGGTCTTGAAGCTGTCGATATCAATATGAAAAATCGCAAGCCGATGACCGGCACGCCCAACCTCGGACACGAGCGCAGGCAGCCGGTAGCTCAGGTAAACCCTGTTAGGTAATCCAGTCAGAGGATCATGATTGGCCAGGTGTTCAAGCTTGCGCTCGTTGTCGCGAAGGCGCGCTTCCGCCTGGCGCCGCACTGACAGGTCCCGAATCAGCAGGCAGACGATTCTGCGGTCGTTCAATGACAGGTGATTGGCGGCCACCTCGACTTCACGCCGCGTGCCATCCGGTGCGACGAAGCGCAGTTCCAAAGGTATGCGCACAGTGCTGGCAGTGGTTGTCAACAAATTCCAGTACAGCGGCACCGACGAGGGATCCAGCGTTTCCTCGAGAGGCCGCCGGCGTAATTCTGCGTGGCTGCGCCCGGTAAGCTTTTCGAGCGCGGCGTTAGCCTGGAGCAATTCCTGGGTCGCAGGGTCCAGCAGCACAATCGCTTCATCCGCCTGCTCAACGACTGCCTGATACAGCTTCTGGTTCTGCCGGATCAGGCGCGAGGAGCGCTCGAGCCGCGTGTCGAACATGAAGACCGTGACCAGCACGATCAGCACCAGAGTGGCAAAGGCCCACAGCAGGTAGTTCGCCGTCTGACGTCCAACGTTGTAAACATTGCGATTGGTATGAGTGGCGAACAGCAGGGCCGCCTCCCCGTTCAAATCACGGATGACGGTGAACCCGGACACCTGCACCGCGCTGTCGACATGTATTTGGCGAATGTCGCTGTTGCCCTTCCCGGCGATTGCGTTGGCCACACTGAAAGGCACTGCAAACGTGGGCGCTTTCTGCGTGTCCCACCAGTTGACCGGCAGTTGGCTCGTTTCGGCCATATTCTTGGCCACTTTGTCAGTCATCAGGCGGACGAAGACCAGCAGGCCGCGATCCGGGCCAGTGCGCGAAGTCGGCATGATGCGATTGGCGCTGACCAGCGCAATGCCTTCCGGCATGCGCATCAGCCAGGCGCTGCTGCCATTGCTGATTTTCTTCTGGATTGATTTCAACTGGGCTCGGACTGCATTGCGAACCGGTGTGCTCGCAGGCACGTTGTAGCGATCACCCTCGGCGTACTGTTCCGCAGAAAAGACGTCAACGCCATGTTCATCCACGAGATAGACGAAGTTGACGTTCATTTCGCGCAGGCCGGGCTTGGAAAAATTGGTCTCGGCAAAGCGCGGATTCTTGGTGCGCACGAAATCGAATGCTTCGTCCCAGTTTGCGTAGTCGTTGCTGACCACGGACATCTGCCGCAATTCCGCGTCCAGCGCGCGCTCCACTTGCCGCAGGCTTTGCTGGGTGGCGTCCTGCTCCAGGCGCTCAAAGCTGACCAGCAGTACAAATCTGACCAGCAAGGCCACGGCTGTCAGGAACAGGATTCCTGTCAGTGCGAAAACGAGAAATCGTTTGAGTGGCCGTGACATAGGTGTACGAATGGACACTGAACCAGGCCCGCGGCTGCAGCGATGTTGGGCGTCGCAATATGGCAAGCAGGCCGAGGTTCCTGGTACCGAGACGCTGGTTTTGCGACACACTACCGCCCATGGCAGCGGCGTTAGTGTTTTTGGCGCTTGTTTTATCAGAGTTTTCCTTACCCGCCCGGGCACTTGTCCGGCGCGGCAGGGCTCGCCTGCTCAATTTGTCCGCGGGCGTGTTTAACGGCCTGACCCTGCGCATGGTCCTGCCTGCGGGTCTGGCGACCTGGGCCGGTATGGCGACCACGCAGCTGGGCCGTGAGCCCCTGCCGTTCTGGGCGGGTTTTTTGCTACTGGATTTGGCGCTTTATGTGCAGCACTGGGCCTGCCACCGGTACCCGATTCTGTGGCGCCTGCATGCCGCGCATCACAGCGACATGGAACTGGACGTTACGACCGGACTGCGATTCCATCCCTTTGAAGCGATCGCATCAGCGTTCTGGAAAGGTACAGTCATCGTCGCGTTCGGCATTGGCACCAATACCGTCTGGGTATTCGAGGTGGTGTTGATGGCGGCGTCCTGTTTCAGCCACGCCAACATCCGCTGGTCCGGACGGGCCGCTGAATGGCTGGATCAGGTCTGGATGACTCCTGCCTGTCATCGGGTGCACCACGGGCTGTCAACAGCGTCGCAGCGCCGAAATCTGGCCTTCGGCATCACGGTCTGGGATCGACTGTTCGGCACCTGGAGCGCGGCCAATAACTCTGGAGTCGTGGGCCTGCCCGAAGGCATGGGACGAGATTCGGATAAGCTGCGAAAATTCCTTATATTTCCTTTTATTATTAAATAGTTATAGAAACTTTTTAAAGTGCAATATTTGACAAGATCGATTTTCGGGCAGCACTGTCGCTCATTTGCGAATTTGCAAAAAACTCCTGTTGCACCCTAACAGGATCCGGGACTATTCTTAGTCTACGAACTTGATTTTGTTGGGATTGCCTGCTTGCGCGATGCTCAACGGAATCGAGAAAAATCGTCTAAGTGGCTAACAAGAATAGGCGTGTAACAAAAACGCCACAGCAGGGGTCGCATGAATTCCGAATCTGTCTGGCAGCATTTCGCAGCCGCAACCGAGCTGCTCGCGGGCTCAGGGTCCATCAAGGACCGCTTGTTCGAGGCCTACCGCAACGAATTGGCGGAATTGCCGTTCGATCAGCTGCCGCAAGAATTGCGCGCCGAGTACATGCGCTGGCACGCGAGCATGAATCGAGTGCGGCCGCTGCGTGGCGAAGACGCCGTGCGCGCGACGCTCCGAAAAATATCGGGCATCGAGGCGGATCGACTGGCTCAGACCTTGGTGAAACTGAGCATTCGCCTGCTGCGGAGTCCGCCGCCTAACACGCAAGAGTCTGCGGAGGTACGCCTGCAGGCCGGCGGCGGCGGCTCGGTGGTGCAGCTATTTCCAGGCTAACGCCGGAAAATCACTCGGGTTTGAACTCAACGACGTCCCAGCGCCCGCTGCGTTCGCCGCGCGCCAGCTCACGTATCGCATCCACCACGGCGCGCTCATCCCAGTCGAGAACGACATTTGCCAGGTCTGTCAGAGTGCGCGGCAGCGTTACGCTGGCGCCAAACCATCTCAGCAACAGGACGGGCTTCTTGGTCGCCTGCGCAAACGTCATTTCAAATACCAGCAGGTCCGACTTGGCCGCGAACTGGCTTGCCACGGCGATGACTACCTCCGCCTTGGCGATTTGTCCGCGCAGGCTTTCGCGCTGTATTTCGGGACTTGCGCTGCTGGAAACTTCCCCTGGCAACGAACAATTTCGGTAATAGAATCCCCGGGCGCTTTCCAGGTATTCAAAAACGCGCAGGTAGTCGTCGCTTTCATCCCAGCCGTGGGTTACAAAGATCCTGAAGGGGTCCTGCTGCGACATGGATGAATTTTACCGCGAACCAATATTCAGATGCGCCTGCTGATCTACAACATTCGATATGCAACCGGTACCGGGCCCACATTCCACCTGCCGATACCCGGAGCGGGCTATTTGCGCAGCAACCGGCGGGTCCTGCTCGGAATCGCCGAATTCATCCGCAAGGCGGACCCGGACCTGGTCGGCCTGATTGAGGTCGACACCGGCTCGGTCCGCAGCCGCATGACCAATCAGGCCGAGTTTATTGCCGACAAGATCGGCCATTATTCGATTTACGAGTGCAAATACGGCCTGAGTTCGTTTGGCTCGCGCCTCCCCATCCTGCGCAAACAAAGCAATGCCTTTCTGGCGGCGCCGCGGGTCGAAGGGGAGCGATTCCACTATTTTGCGACCGGTATCAAACGCTTGATCATCGAGCTGGAGCTGCAGGAAGTTTGCGTTTTCCTGGTACACCTGTCGATCAAGTACCGCCACCGCCAGCAGCAGCTGCGCACCCTGCACGACCTGTTGCGGGAAACCAGCAAGCCGGTCATCGTCGCTGGCGACTTCAACACTTTCTGGGGCAGCGATGAGTTGTATCTGTTCATGAAGGCGGCCGGTCTGCGCAGCGCCAACACCGAACGTTTGCCGAGCTTTCCGGCGCGCTCACCGCGCGCCGAGCTGGATTTTGTGCTGGTCAGCGACACGATTGAAATACTCGATTTCAAAGTGCCTGATGTACTGTGGTCGGACCACCGGCCGGTGGTCTGCGATTTTCGCGTTCGCTGAAATTGGCTGCGGATAACGGAGTAGTGTCGGATGACTAGCGTAACTGGCAACAACTGGCGCAGCGAGCAGGATGCCGAGGGCATCCTGTGGCTGACATTAGACCGGCCCGACAGCTCGGCAAATACCCTGGGCCGCGAAGTTCTCGTGGAACTGGACGCGCTGCTGCAACCGGTGCTGGCCAGGCCGCCACGTGGCGTGGTGATCCAGTCCGGCAAGAAAAGTGGCTTTGTCGCCGGCGCCGACATCAGGGAATTTACCGAACTCCAGACTCCCGAAGTCACCTATGGTCACGTCATCGCTGCGCACCACGTGCTGGATCACCTGGCTTCATTGCCCTGCCCCACGATTGCGCTGATTCACGGCTTTGCGCTCGGTGGCGGCCTGGAACTGGCGCTGGCCTGCCGCTATCGCATCGCGGTCGGCGATGACCGGCTCGCGTTAGGCTTTCCCGAAGTGCAACTCGGTATCCACCCGGGATTCGGCGGCACCGTGCGCAGCGTGCGCCTGCTGGGCATGCGCGTCGCGATGGACATGATGCTGACGGGCCGAACGCTAAGGGCTGACAAGGCGCAGAGGAGCGGTCTGGTCGATCGTCTGGTCGCAACACCCGCGGACCTGGCAGACGCGGCGCGCGAATTGGTCCGCAACCCGCCCCCGCCCCACCGCCCCACTCTGTTAGACCGCTGCCTGTCATTAGGGCTGGTCCGGCCCTTCATTGCTCCTGGCCTCGTCAAACAGGTCGCGAAACGCGCCAGGCGCGAACACTACCCGGCGCCTTACGCGATTATCGACCTGTGGAAACGCTTCGGCGCCCGCGGCCCCGCGGCGTTCGATGCCGAGGCCAGATCGATCGCCGCGCTGTTCGCCACGCCGACCTCGCGCAACCTGGTGCGCGTGTTCCTGTTGCAGGATCAGCTCAAGAGCCGCGCTGCGAAAGCTAACGCCAGCATCCAGCGCGTGCATGTCGTCGGCGCAGGCGTCATGGGCGGCGACATTGCTGCCTGGTGCGCGGTCCGGGGCCTGTCGGTCACGCTGCAGGACCGTGCTGCCGAATTCGTCGAGCCGGCCATGAAGCGTGCGCGCGAGCAATTCGAAAAGCGCTACAAAGGATCGCCGAAAGTTGCTGAAACCATGCAGCGGCTGCGCGCCGATGTCGCCGGCGACGGCGTGCCCGACGCCGACGTCGTTATCGAGGCAATTTTTGAGAATCCCGCGGCCAAAGAGGAACTGTATGCGCGCCTCGAACCGCGCATGAAACCCACCGCGCTGCTGGCGACCAACACCTCGTCAATCATGATCGAAGAGCTGGCGGCGAAGCTCGCCAATCCGGCGCGGCTGGCAGGCCTGCATTTTTTCAATCCGGTGGCGCAAATGCCGCTGGTGGAAATTGTACATGGGCGTGGCACTGATCCGGCGATGCTGGACGTGGCGCTGGCGTTCGTACGCAAGATCGACAAGATCCCGGTACCCTGCGCCAGCGCACCCGGATTCATCGTCAATCGCGTGCTGGTGCCGTATTTGTTCGAATCGATGTATGCCGCCGCGGAGGGCCTGTCGTTCGAAACCATTGATCAATGCATGGTCGATTTCGGCATGCCCATGGGGCCGGTGGAACTGGCGGACGTGGTCGGCCTGGACGTGTGCAGGCATGTCGGCGAAATTGTCAGCCAGGCGCTGCAGCGCAAGCGGCCGGACATGAAGCGGCTTGATGCGCTGGTCGCGGAGAAAAAACTGGGCCGCAAGACCGGCGCAGGCTTTTATCGTTGGCAGGACGGCAAGGCGGTCAAGGCGCCTGGGGTGCCCGCACCGGCACCCGCGGATCTTCAGGATCGATTGGTACTGGCCCTGGTCAACGAATGCGTGGCCGTATTGCGGGAAAAAGTGGTCGAGAACGAGGACGCCCTCGACGCGGCCGTGATATTTGGCGCCGGCTTTGCGCCCTTCCGCGGCGGCCCGCTGGCCTATGCCCGGCAGCGTGGCCTCGAGGCCGTTCACCAGCGCCTGCACGCGCTGCACGCGAGATACGGTTCGCGTTTTCAGCCCGACGCGGGCTGGCAGGCGCTGCTTTATTCTGTAAAGGCGTGACACGCGTAACGGGTCACGGCTCAGGTGCATGTTACGATTTCCGAAGATCGCAATGCAGCATGGCCTGGTAGATGAACGAAGAAACGGCAGTCACAGCGGAAATGTTGATGTCCCTCACGCCGCTCGCCGGCATGAAGAAGGACAACATCATTGCGCTCTGTAACAAAGTCTCTATCAAGAAGATGTCCCCAGGTCGCCAGCTTTTCAAGGAAGGCGATAAGGACCGTAAGACCATGTGGGTTACCGCGGGCCTGGTGGAACTGCGCGAAGGCGACCGCACCGTCGCGATGATTCGTGGCGGCTCGCCCGAGTCGTTGACCCCGCTGGGTGGCATGCAATTGCCGCCCAAGATGTCAGCACGTGCGGTCGATGAAATCGAGTTCCTGGTTGTCGACACCGAGATGCTCGATGTCATGATCACCTGGGACAAAACCGGCACCTATGAAGTCGCCGACCTGCGCCACGTGGTCGGTGGCCCGGACACTAGTGCTGACGACGACTGGATGACCATCCTGCTGTCGAGCAACGCCTTTCAGAAGATTCCGCCGACCAGTATCCAGGCCATATTCCTGCGCATGCAGCGCACCGCGTACCGCGCCGGTGAAACCATCATCAAGCAAGGCGATGAAGGCGATTTTTTCTACGCCATTGTCAGTGGCAAGTGCCTCGTGACACGCGAAACGCCACTCAATAAGGATGGCTTCAAGCTCGCGGAACTCGGCCCGGGCGACTCGTTTGGAGAGGAAGCGCTGATTGCCGAAGCCAAACGTAATGCAACCGTGACGATGGCAACGGACGGCGTATTGATGCGCCTGGCCAAGGCTGATTTCCGCGAACTCATGAACGAGCCGCTGGTGCATTACGTCGATGAAAAGCAGGCGCACGAACTGATCGCCGGTGGCGGTCGCTGGCTCGATGTGCGTCTGCCGAGCGAGTTTCAAACCATGAGTATTGAAAACTCGATCAATATCCCGCTTTATTTCATCCGCCTGAAGCTCAACACGCTCGATGCGGGCAAGCCCTATGTGATCTGTTGTGACACCGGCCGGCGTAGCGCCGCGGCGGCATTTATCCTAGTGGAAAAAGGCTTCGAGGCCTACGTCCTGCAGGGCGGGCTCAATAACAACATGAAGAGTCTGCAGCTGCGCCGTTCAGCCTGACGACCGACTCGCAGAGTTACATCGTGTGCGTGGCTTTATCGCCGGCGATTGCGCCCGCGAGATAGGTCTCGATTTTCTTTTGCGTCTGGCCGCGATCCTGATCCGAAAACTGCACA
>JAYUGT010000065.1:0-14122 GCA_043738315.1 Gammaproteobacteria bacterium | reverse complement strand
CCACCCACAGTGCCCAGACGATGATCAGGGTTTTGTAGATCCACAGCGGGACACTGATGACCTCGGGCTGCGGCAACGCCGCCATCGTTCGATCACGGAACCAGACGAAGTTGCCGGCGTAGGAGCCGGGCCCGGTCACGCCCATGTCGGGGGTCGAAAACAGGCCGTAACGGATACCGCTGAATACCAGGCTCGAAACCGCGATGACGGTCGCGAGCGCCAATACCGACTGGACCAGGTTGAAGCGCCAGCGGCTGGTATCCGCTTGCCAGCCGGCGCGCCAGCTCATCGCCAGCACCCAGACCACGACAGTGGCAAACACCGGGGCGGACAGCGTCGACAGGCCGATACCTAACAAAAACCATTCGTAGGGGCGCAGTGGCGAACGCCGCCAGCGGCCCAGCGCCCAGGCCGTGACCAGGAACGCGACCAGTTCGCCCCAGTACAGCACCGCCGGGCCTACGCCCGCGCCTCGGGAAAACGCCAGCAAGGTCCAGCGATCCTGCGGCATCTCGATGCTCGACGACACATTGCTCGCGTTTGCGTTGAGATTCACAGGCTCCGTGCCGGAGCGGAATCCGGCGCCGCGCGGCGCGCGCCAGCGAACATCCACCTTGTGCTCGCCCGGCAGAAGGCCGATCGACAGCTTGCCTTTCTCAGGGCGAATCTGCTGCGGCTGGCCATCCAGCGACACCTGCTCGACCACCGCATCTTCGGGCACGCCGATGACGTGGCGGCCACCCTGCGTGCTGCGGTATTGAAACGACAGTCCGCCATCGCTGCTGCGGACACCATAGCGAATCCATTGCCGCGCGCTGTCGATGGCCAGCGTGCTGCCCGGCGCGCCCTCCGGTCTTGTTAGCTTGACGGCCAGGGTTTCGCCAGCGCGCGGGTAGAAGGTGTAAAGCCAGTTCGGCGCGTTGATATCATCCGGCAACACGGCCGGCAGGCCGTTGAATTCAGCGTGCCACTGCGGATTGATGCTGAAGGTCCAGACCTCGACGCGCGCCACGGCGGCCGGCATCGTCAGCTGCAGAGCGGCGCTGCGCGCCAGTCCCGATTGCCAGCCGGTGGCGCCGGCCCCGGCCGGAATGCCGGCCAGAACGGTCTTGCCGCCGCGCACTTCGATCCCGGGAGTCAGCACCGACTCGCCCGCTACCAGTGGCACTTCGACGGCGATCGACGCGCGCTCCGGCGCGAGTCGCTGCACGGTGGTCGCAACCGACCAGTCGAGATCCAGGCTGAAATCACGCGTTACGCGCACAAACGCCGGAAACTCGGCGCCCCGTTCCAGCGCCAGGCCTTGCTTGCCGCCGGCGCCTGCGGATCGTTGCCGGGTCAATTCAATCGCGCTCGACAGCATGCGGCCTTCAGTCACGCCGGCCACGTCCCAGCCGACGGCGCTGACACGCACCGTGCGCGGCACGCTGGGAAACCCCAGCTGCAGGTTGGCCACCGGCGCGATGCGCCCTTCGAGACGGATGCGATGCGCACCGGCCCGCAGCGGCACCCACAGCGAACCGTCACTTTCGCGCAGCACGGTGTAGGCGGCGCCACCATCGACGCTGACGGCGTCGATCTGCCAGCGATCCTGGGCGCTCGGCACCGGCACCGCGACGTTAGCCAGCGCGCTGCCTTCGAGTTCCACGACCAGGCGCTCGCCGTTGACGCTGATGTTAGCCGCCATCAGCGTCGCGCAACTTGGATAACAGGCCGGCTGCGCCTTCAGTCGGTTGCCAAGCTCGGTCAGCAGCTCGTTGCCCGGGGTCTCGGCCCGGGCGGTGCCGCCCTGCAGCGCCCCGAATGCTAACAACAGCAGCACTGCGGCCTGCACAGGCGCGCGCCAGCCTGGCAGGCGCAGCCTGAATTGCCAGGCGTGCTGCACGAGGCTCACCAGCCACAGCGCCAGCAGCAGCACGCCGGCGATCCGCCACAAGGCCAGCAGCAGCGGGCCGATGATCAGGAATCGCACCGTATCGTTCGCTTCGACCGGACCGCTCCAGGAATAGCTGTACTGCAGATACCGCCAGGCTGGAATTCCAGGTCCGGTCTGCAATGCGGTTCCCGCCGCATAGCGCTGCACGATCTGCGCGTTGTTCAGGCCTATGGAGCCGCCGCGCGCCGAAGCTGACACATCGTTGCGCGCACGCCGCGGCTCCTCCATCTCAGCCGGCGGCGAGGCCGCGGGCGGCGGGGCCGCATTCACGGCTGCCTCCATCTTGTCTTCCATGACAGCGGCGGCGTTCTCGGCGCGCCTTGCACCGGTCACCACAATTTCCTCGGGCGCCGGCATTTTGCCGGGCATCACCGCGCCCATCGCCGTGGCGCCGAACCCGGCGGTGGTCAACTGCGGGTAAAGCGCGTAGCGGACCTGGGTCCACAGGAATGGCAGCAGCCCAATTGCTAACGCAGCTGCCGCCAGCAGCCGGTAGCCCTTGACGAAGCGCTGCAGCTTGCCATCCGGAACCAACGCCGCAAGGCTGATCGCGATCAGCAGGTTGGCCCACAACCACAGCATGGCCGGCCACTCCTGGTAGAGCAGCACCAGCCCGCCCAGAGCTAACAGCGCGGGGACCCGCCCGGCAAACCGGTAGGTCATAAACACCACGATGATGATGCAGAAAATACTCCACAGGCCCCAACCGGACCACCAGGTGCCGCTGGCGTTATCCGGTCCCAGGGCTGCTAACAGCAGATGCCCGGGCGGCAGATTCAGCCGGCCGGAGACGTTTTCAAAACGGCCGACCCAGCCGCTGGCTGGTTGCGCGCCGCCGCGCCCTTCGAGCCGCGACAGCGTTTCGAGCTGCAGTTGCGGTGCGCGTATCTCGACGCCGCGGCGCTCCGTTCCGGGCGACAGGCTGACCAGCAGATTCTGCCCGCCAGAGTGCGCACTTTCGAGCCGATACGGCGCCGCCACGTCGAGCCGCCAGCCCTGGCGCATCTTTCCCGACAGCGTGTCGAGCGCGGTGTAACCGCCGTGGTCGAAGTCGAGCCATAACTGCCGGTTCAGCGTCAGACGATTTTCATCCGCGCTGCTGAGGCCGCGCTGCGTTTCATCGATCTTGAGCAGGCTGTCGGTGTCGATCCGGAACGCGGGCAGCTGGCGCCAGCCTTCCGGCACCTCCACCTGGACCGGATCCACGGACTCGGCGCCACTCGCCGATGCGACGCGCAGGCGGTCGATCCCGGCAAAACTCCAGATTTCAATCTTCGGCCAGGCGCCGCTGTTAGCTGCGATCGGCGGCCGGCGCAGCGTGGTCGCGACGCTGGCGGCGTGCGCGCTCAGGCTGAGTACATGGCTGCCGGGCCTGACCTGGACGCGCAGGCGGCCATCGGCATCGAGACGCGCGGGCAGGTCACCGTCCAGTGACGTGGGCGTGAACCCTTCGGGCAGCGCGCGCGCCAGCACCTCTTCGCGTGCATCGCCCGCCACCTGCAACTTGATCTGCGTTTCGAGCCTTGCGGGGATGTCGTCAATCACCAGCCGGTAGACCTGGACTTCGAGCGCGGCCGCCTGTTCGGCCTGGGCTGCCCTGCCGAGCGCGACACCGCCGCCCGGACGCTCCGGTTGCGCAATTTTCTGGCCGTCCACGCTCAGGTCGATGAGCCCGCTCTGTGCGGCAATATCGAGGCTTTCCGGGCGCACCGACCATTCAAACCGGCCGGAAACCTGGTAGTCGCCGGCAGCCAGCCGCAGTTGCGGCCGGCCGTCGCGCTCGACCACGGCCGCGGCCGTGTTGTTAGCTCGCACGTCGCGCGGCCAGCTTTCCAGGTTGCCCGGCAGCGCCACCCAGCTGTCCGCAAAGACCTGCCAGCGCTGCGAAAACTGGCCGCCACGCGTATTCACGCTCAGTTGCAGGCGCCCGGGCCAGGCACAGCGGTAGGAAGCCTCCTGCGACGGATCCTGCGCAAACAGGAACGGGCAGCGGCGATACTCGGCGCCATGCAGCACCCAGCCTTCCCAGCCCTGCAGGCCCGGCGGTACGGCCACCTCGGCGGCTACCGCGGTCATCGCCCAGAAACCGGCCAATAACAGCAATCTGCTGATGCATCGTGTCATCGTGGCACCCTCGCCCGGAGTGATCGCCAGTGTAGCGCGTCCGGAAATTCATCAACGCAGCAGCTAGACTTTCGGGTTGAGGAGATTCCCATCATGTCTGCGAACAGTGCCAAGACTCCCGATTACGGCCCGCGCGCGCGCGTGGGCGTGGCTACGCCCCAGGCCAATCCTACGGTGGAACCGGAAATGCGCCTGCTGCTGCCGGATGCCATTGCGGTCTACGGCACGCGACTGACGCACGGTTCGCCAACGGTCGAAGAACGCCTGCATCATTACATTCGTCATATACCCGATGCGATACGCAGCTTCGGCAGTCTCAAGCTCGCGGTGTTCGGTTTCGGCTGCACGGGCTCGTCGTATCTCGCCGGCCGCGTGCTTGAAGACGAACTCACCGCACAGGCGGTGGCGGAAAGAGGTATTCCGGTCATCACCGCCGCGCAGGCAATCCGCCAGTTCCTCAAGCTGGCAGGCGCGCGGCGCATCGCACTGGTCTCGCCCTACCCGGTGGCGCTCGCCGAAGCGGGTTACGCCTACTGGCGCGACAGCGGCATCGAGGTCGTCGGCAAGCTGCGGGTCGATCCGGATCTGATCGACACCCACAACATTTACGAGCTAACAAGTGCGGACGCGCTGGCGGCGGTGCGCAAGGTCGAAAAACAGGGCGTCGACTGCATCGTCGCAAGCGGCACGGGCATGCCGACGATACGGGCGCTGGAAGTCCTGCACCGGGAGGGCGGCCTGCCGGTCATCTCGTCGAACCTGTGCCTCGCCTGGGCGCTGCTGCGGGTGGCGGCTCCCGAACTCGCACCCCCGGCCCCGACGGGTTTGTTAGGCAGGAAGGCATGAAGGCACGCAACCCGCGCAGCGGCGTCGAGGACTATGAATTCGCGGTCGCCAGCCGCAGCGACGTGGCACAGGCCTGCGCGCAGGTGCGCGCGGCGCAGCCGGCCTGGCAGGCGCTCGGTCTCGAGGGCCGCTCGCAGGCGCTGCGCGAACTGTCGGCCGCGTTCGCGCAGTTTGGCGCCGAGATGGCGACGGCGCTGGCGCTCGATACCGGCCGCCATCGCATACCCATGGTTGAAGCTGGCGGTGTGCAGGGAATGATTGCGCACAACCTGCATTTCGCGACCGAGGTGCTGGCTCGCGCCGCGCCGCGCAACGCCAGCCTGCCGGGCGTCAGCGGCCGCCGGCAACTGGTGCCGTATCCCGTGGTCGGCGTCATTGCGCCGTGGAATTTTCCGCTGATCCTGTCGATGATCGACACGATCCCGGCACTGATCGCCGGTTGCGGCGTGGTGCTGAAGCCGAGCGAAGTGACGCCGCGCTACGTCGAGCCGCTGCTGAAGATCTTCGCGGCCGTACCGGCGTTGGCTTCCGTGGTGCGCGTTGTGCGCGGCCCGGGCGCAACCGGCGCCGACTTGATCGATCATGTGGACGCGGTGGTCTGCACCGGCAGCGTGAAGACCGGGCGTATCGTGGCCGAGCACGCGGCGCGGCGCTTTATTCCCGCATTTCTGGAGCTGGGCGGCAAAGACGCGGTGATCATCTGCGCGTCCGCCGATCCGGATCGGGCGGCGCAGATCGTGCTGCGATCTTCCGTGCAGGCCACCGGTCAGGCCTGTCAGTCGCTGGAACGGGTCTATGTGCATCATTCCCTGCACGACCGGTTCATGCAGCATTTGTTAGATCGCGGCCGCAGGATAACGCTCACCTGCGACGACCTGCAGGGCCATATCGGACCTTTCATCATGGGCCGGCAGGCCAACATTGTCCGCGCGCACATCGAGGATGCCGTGGCACAGGGTGCGCGCTGCGAACTCGGCGGGCATATCGTCGAGCGCGGCGGGCGCTGGTGCGAAGTGACCGTGCTGAGCCACGTGACCCAGGACATGAAAGTCATGCGCGAGGAGACTTTCGGCCCGGTAATCCCGGTGATGCCATTCCAGACCACGGCCGAGGCCATTGCGCTCGCGAACGACAGCGACTTCGGCCTGTCGGCGAACGTGCTGTCGGCGGACCTTGCCGAAGCTAACGTGATTGCGGAGCAGCTCAACGCCGGTTTCGTCAGCATCAACGATTGTTCGTTATCGAGCATGGTGCTTGAGTTCGAGTGGGAGGGATTCAATTTCTCGGGGCTCGGTCGCTCGCGCATGGGCCCTTCGGGCATCGCCCGCTACCTGCGCATCAAGACGATTGCCACGCAGGCCGGCGAACCCGGCGACATGTTCCTGCTGCGCGACGGCTGAGTTCCCCTTGAACCACGCCCACGACATTCTGCAATTCTGGTTCGGCCCAAAGCCCTACACGGTGGCGCGGCTTGGCGAACGCATGAACTTCTGGTTTGGCAGCAGCGACGCGTACGAATCGCTGGCCAGCAAGGACAACGTAATCCGGCAGCGCTTCGGCACGGCAATTGAACGCGCAGCGGCCGGCGAACTCGATAGCTGGGCCGATAGCCCCAAGCGCCGCCTGGGGCTGATCATTTTGTTAGACCAGTTCCCGCGCAATGTGTATCGCGGCACAGCACAGGCCTACGCCGCCGACGCGCGCGCCGCCGGGCTGGCGCTCGAAGGATTGCATACCGCGGCGGATGCCACGCTGGCGCCGGTCGAGCGTATTTTTTTCTACATGCCGCTGCAGCACGCCGAGTCGCTGGAAATGCAGGACGAGTCGGTCGCCGCAACACGGCGCCTGCTGACGGAAGTACCGAAAGGCATGGCGAAAAGTTTCAGCAGCCTGCTGCGCTTCGCCGAACTGCATCGCCGCATCATTGCGGAATTCGGTCGTTTCCCGCATCGCAATAAGATGCTGGGGCGGCAATCGACGCCTGAGGAACTGAAATTTCTGCGCGACGGCGGGCCGCGCTTCGGTTCCTGACAGGATTCAGTCGCCGGTCTGGACATAAACCAGCATGCGCTCGGCATTCATGGGTGCCCAGATGTCGTAGCCGCGCCAGTCGCTGTACTTGCTGCGGATGCTGGCCGCCGCTGCGTGCGTAACCGCGGCAATAATTCGCTCGTTGGCGCGGATGCCATCCTCGCCGGGGCGCGAGGCCGTGTCCGCACCGGCCCAGGCCACGCGTGTCGCTGCTAACAGATCCTTCAGGTAATCGCGATAGCGTGCGACCCAGATGCCAGGCGCAGGCCCGGTATGCCCGCCCATCACCGCATCGACGTTCAGACGCGCAGCGCGCTCCAGCGCCGCGATGCTGCCATCGACGCTGTCCTCGCCCATGTTCCGGTACGGCGGGATGCCAGGCTCGATCGCATCGACGAACATCAGCAACTTGCCGACACCGGTATCAACCGTCAGCGCAATCAGCGAATCGGAATGCGTCGGCCCGAAGTAATGCACGTGCAGCTCCTTGCCGCCGACACTGATCACATCGCCATCCCCGACGGTTCGCGTGGGTATCGGAACATCCTTGTCGCCGCGCGCAATGATGCGGTTCCTGGCATTCACGTGCGCGATGATCTCGGCGCCGGGAGCCAGCTCGGCAGCGCCGCCGATATGGTCGCGATGCGAGTGACTGTAGACGACCTTGGTAATCGGCGCGCTAGTGATGCGCCGCACCGCCTCGCGATAATAAGGCGCCGCGACCGGACCTAACGGATCTACCACCAGCACTTCCCGTGGTGTAACCACGAACAGGCTCTGGTAGAAATCCGGGTTCCAGCGAAATACGTAGACATCCTTGCCCAGCGAGCGAATGTCCCATTTGCCGTCCTGCGACGTCAGCACAACGGTCCCGAGTTTTTCATCCGCTGCCTGCTGTGCGAAGGCTAACGAGCTGAAACAGCTGAGCGCGGCGATCAGTATCAATTTCATGTTGTGCTCCGCCAATCAGTCTTCGACATCCGGTTCAACGAAACACCAGGCCACTTCCGGAAACTGCTGCTTGATGCGCCGCTCCAGCGAATTGATGCGTCCGACAGCCTCTTCGATGCTGATGCCCGGCTTCATCCTGACCTTCACGGCCAGCATCACCTGCGGACCCAGTTGCAGCGTGATCGCGTTCAACAGTTTATCGATGCCGGGGTCGCGGTCGATTTCGGCACGGATTTCAGCCTGCAGGTCCTCCTCCGCGGAGCGACCGATGATCAGGGCCTTGATTCGCGAGGCGACAAATACGGACACGCACACCAGCACCACGCCGATGGCGATGGAGCCCATCGCGTCGAATGCCGTGTTGCCGGTCACGGTCGCGACGCTCAGGAACGTGAAAGCAATCGCCAGGCCTAACAGCGCGGCGACATCTTCGCCAAGCACCACCACCAGTTCGGCATTGCGGGTCGTCCTGAGCCATGCCAGCAGGGATTTTTCCTTGCGCAGTTTCCTGACTTCGCGCAGGCAGCCGAACAGCGAGCTGAACTCCAGCAGTATCGACGCACCCAGAACCAGTAACGCGACCCAGGCCTGTCGCAGGGGCTCCGGCGCCTGCAATTTGTGCCAGCCTTCGTAGATCGAAAACAGGCCACCCATGCTGAACAGCAGGATGGCGACGAGGAAACTCCAGAAATACGAAAGCTTGCCGTAACCTAACGGATGCTCCGCATCCGGCGGACGCTGCGACTGGCGCAGGCCGACCCACAGCAGGATCTGGTTGCCACAGTCGGCAAACGAGTGAATCGACTCGGCCAGCATCGATCCCGAAGCGGTGAAGAACGCGGCCCACAGTTTTGCCAGCGCGATACCCAGATTCGCGCTGAACGCATAGAGGATCGCCCTGGCGGATGAGTCGTGATCGGACACGGTCAGGGCGCGAAGTCGGGCGCGGTCAGTTTCACGTCGGTCGACTCACCGTATTTCTTCGGCGCATCGCGGGCGCCGGCGGGCCCAAAAAAAAGCGCCGCGAACAGGGGACTGGACGCGGCGCGAGGCAAGCGAACACCGGGGAAGTTGTTCGCGTATCTGACAACCATATCCATAGCAATCACCGTGCCAGCCCTAGATTCCAGTAAAAACAATCACTTACGCGCGCGACTCCGGCTCCGCGGATGACGCAAATTGTCAGTTTTTGGCCTGGTCAGCCCTATTTGGGCATGACGACAACGCAGGCTTGCCCGGCGGCTGACAGAGCGCCGCAGGTGGCGCGCGCCCGTGCCTCATCGGCAACCTGAGCCTGCAGGCGGAACAGCTTGCCGGCCGAGGCATCGACAGGCACGACGCTGGGCGACAAGCTGCCGAGCTGGGCCGCATATTTGCCCTTCAGCCGCTGCCACTCGCTGTTAGCTTTGTCGACACTCGAGAAGGCGCCGAGCTGCACTCGGTAGACACCCGCGACAGCTGGCTTGGCGGCTGTCGCTGGCTTGGCGGCATTCGCGGGTTTCGCGGCGGGCGCAGGCTTGGCCGCGGTTGCTGGCATCGAAGGGGCTGGCTTCGGCGCAGGAACAGGCTTGGCTGCGGCCGCAGGAGCTGCAGCAATAGCAGGCTTGGGTGCGGCGGCCTTCGGAGCTTCGGGTTTTGCGGCTTCCGGGGGCTTCGCCGTCTCCGCGGGTTTCGCCGCCTGGGGCGCTGCAGCAGCAGCGGCCGCGGCGGCCGCATTGGCCGGCGCACCTAACACGTTGAAATTTTCGACACGAATGCGCGCTTCCTCGGACCATTTGCCTTCGGGATACTTGCCGAGAAACGCCTGGTAGGAATCAGCCGTGTCGACACTGGTGGCCTTTTCCCAGTCCTTTTCCTCCGCCAGCTGCTTGGTGCGCGCACGCGCCTCGTTGGCAAGCGCACTTTGCGGATGCTTGGTGATGAATTGCTCGTAGGCTTCGACCGAATCAGCCGACTGGGCTGCCTGCCAGTCGGATTTTTCGGCGCTGCAACTGACAAGCAGGATTGAAATCGCAATAACAAGCCGGGTGCGCATGACGGTACCCTCAAGTGACCAGACGCGCATTTTATCGCGACTGCGGGACTTGCGCTGTGAGAATGCTGAGAGCAGGTCAAAACGCGCGCCGGAACCAGGTTTTGGAGCGGGTCGCTCAGGCCTGCGCAAATTCCCCGAGCAGAATCCGGTCCACCCAGCTCGGGCCGGTCAGATTTGTCAGGTAACCACAATGCCCGCCGCTGTCCGTGACGCGCACGCGCAGCGTCCCGGAATACGCAAGGTTATCGAGATCCAGTGCCGAGATAATGGGATCGTCCTTGGCGGTCAGGATCGTTGCGGGCGTTGCTAACGACGCCAGGCGGTCGCCGGTCAGCGCATAACCGGCGAAGTAACTGTCGACATCGGGATATTCGGTGAATTGCCGTACCAGTTCGTCCGTCATCTTGAACAGGTTGCGGCTGCGCAGCACCGGGCGGAACTGGTAGCGATCGGGCCAGGCCTCCTGCTTCTTCAGCAGCGACCGGCCCCACTTGAGCACAAAATATTTGTGATAGATCGACGCGCCTTCCTCGAGCTTGCGCAGCGTGCGCTTCGGATCGAGCAGCGGCGATACCGCAAAAGTCCCTGCAACAGCGATCCTGGCGGCGTCTGCCGCCGCGGCAACCCGCAGTGCGAAATTCCCACCTAACGAAAAACCAACCATATACAGCGCTTTGTGCGGCATCTCAGCCTGGATCGCGCGCACCGCGCCGATGACTTCCTGCAGCCGGCAGGAGTGGAACAGCTCCGCGTTCAGGTGATGCGTCGCGCCGTGATCGCGGAAATTCAGCCGAACCACGTCGAAGCCGGCATCAAACAAGGATTGCGCGGCGGACAGCAGGTAGAGCGAATCGGCGCTGCCCTCCCAGCCATGCATCAGCACCGCGACCTTGCCAGTCGTGCCACGACCGCGCGCGCCCGGGCTCGAATGCCAGGCCTGCAGCACGACGCCTTCGCCGCAGTCGATCAACCATTCACGCGCGCTGGCGCGCATGGCGAGAGTCCGGCGCTCAATCGCGTTGCGACGTATGGGCAGCCCAACCAGGATGGATTGGCGATGGCCGCCACGCAGCCACCACGGCGGTTGGAACCTGTCGTCAGCTACTATGGTCATCGTCCGGGGTCATCGTCGGGGCCTGCTCCAGCGGATCAGTTGCCTGTCTGGCCCGCGTCGGCCGGCTTGATTTGAATAACGATGCGATTGTTCGCGGCCGCTGCACGATTCCACTCACCGGCGGTCAGCTTGTCCGTCATCGCAGGATAGGGCACGGCGGTGGGGTCGGCTGCCCCGTTGGTCAATTGCACGCGTATCGCGCCATTGGACTGCTGACGGACCGTGCCGGCGAGATTGGCGAATGCCAGGGGTTCACGTAACGCGGCGCTCTGGTTCTCGTCGAACGGGTTGCCGACGAGATCGCAGCGCGATGCCAGGCTGGCATCAACCGCCGGTTCAAATCCGTCCGCGGCTTTCTGCAGGCAAAAGCGCCCGGCAAAGGTCGTGACAAGCACGGTGCCGCGAAACTTCTCATTTTGCAGCTTTGCTAACAGGCCGCGCAGGTTTTCAAGCCGGTCCGCGGACAAGGCCGCTTCTCCGTAGGGCACCAGCAGCCGCCGCTCGCGCGCATCACCCAGCGCCCGGGTCTGCAGTTCCTGCAACACGATTGCCGACTGCTGCTCGGCGCGCAGCGACAGGTTCAATTTCTCCGCGAGCGCAACGGTTTCCTGCTTGGCGGTCAGCAACTGCCCCGCCAGGTCGCGCCTTGCGCTGGCCTCGAACCACCACAGCGCGCCAAACGTCGCTGCCGCAAGCGCGGCAACCGATGCCAGGCCCCAGGCCCAGCGGTTGACGCTGATTCCGGAACGTGACGCACGCAGCGCGGCGTCCGGATCGTCGGCGGTGGCGCTCTGTGCAATTGCATCCTGCACCGCAACCCTGACATCGCCTAACAGACGTTCCGACTGCGCATCCAGTCCGGCGCTGACCGCGCGATGCAGATCACCCATGTGGCGCTCAAATACGGACTCCACCAGGCCGCGCAGATCGCTGCTGCCGGAGGCGGCGGAAGCGCTGGAAACTACGCGCAAATTCGGTGTCTCCGCAGTTTCGCGCGACGCCGAACGCGTTGCGGCCTGCGCGCTGGCATTCGCCGGCAGGAAGCTGGACTGGGGCTCGGCGCCACGGCGCTCAGAGAGAATGCGCAACTGGTACAGCACGCGCGATACATCGGCGGGCTTGATCTGCTTGGGCAGCACGCCGATCGCACCGAGCGCGCGCGCCTGTCCCAGATACAGTTCGCCCTCCTGCGAGGTGTACATCATGATCGGGATCATCGCAGTGCGAGGATTGCTCTTGATGGACTGCAAGGCCTGGAAACCGTCCATGCCAGGCATCAGGTGATCCATGAAGATGACATCGGGGCGATGATCACCGAGATAGTCGATGGCCTGCTCGGCGCTTTCCGCCGTGTCTACCGCAACCTCGTATTTCTCAAGAATGCGCGACAGAAACGCGCGCGCCGATTTGGAATCGTCGACAATAAGTGCTCGCTTTGCGCTCATCGCCATTCGGCCTCACCAATTTGAAATTCAGCAGCTGCAGTTTAACCCAGTTCCCTGCGAAACGACGACTCACATCTGTCTGCTTTTACTTACAATAGAGCGGTGAAGCTTGCGTCACATTTGTCGTGCCTCATGCTCATTGGTGCGGGCAGCCAGGCGGTTGCGCTCGAGGCAATCGTTTTCAGTGCCCGTCACATCGAGTCGCCGCTTTTCAAGGCGGAAAATGTCACGGTGACGTTGCGGCCTCGCGACAGCGGCCGTGCGGCGCTGGAAATGCGCGCCGCGCGCGTTATGTTCTCCGGCCCGTTAGGCGATTACCGCGACCTGCGCGTGAGCTGCGCGTCTGCAGGCCTGAATGGCCCCGCACCGCTCTGCGGTAACCTGGATTTCACCAGCGCCACCAGCCCGCTGGGTCCGGTGAAATTGTCCGCGGCCGCAAGCTACCACGTCGACAAGGAGAGCCTCAGCTTCGACGGCAAAGGCTGGCAGCTGGCGGGCGGCGTGGCCACGGTCGCGATGCGGGCGGACGCGCGCAGCTGGAGCGCGCAACTGCACAGCGTGGGCATGCAGGCCAAGCCATTGCGCAATCTGCTTAAACCTTACGCCAGCCTGCCCGACGATTTCGAAACCGCCGGACGGTTTGATTTCGATGCCAGTCTCAACGGCGCGAATGGCACGACCCGGGGCAACTGGAAATTGCTGGCTTCCGGCGTTGAATTCACCAATCCGGACGCGACCATCATCGGCGAAAAGCTGGCTTTCTCGCTGGGCGGCAACGTTGAGTGGCCGCGCGGCCGCGACATCATGCTGCAGACGACCGACTTCAGCGGCACTTCCGGGCAGGCCCTGTTAGGACCGGCGTTGTTTGATCTGCAGAAGAACCCGCTGGCGGCATCCGGGCGCGGTGATTACGACGGCAAACAGCTGCGTTTTGCCGAGCTGCGCGTGCGCCTGCAGCAGTTGCTGGAAGCCGAGGGCAGTCTCGGGCTGCGAATTGAGCCCGAGTTCGCGCTCGACAGCGGCTTGCTGCGCATCACGCGCCTGGAATTCCCCGCCGCCTACACCTCGCTGATCCAGCTTGTGGCTGCGGCCACGGTCTTCGGCGACTTGAAGACCGCGGGCCAGGCCAGCGGCGAGCTGTGGCTGGCTGATAATGCGGTCAGCCAGGTGGACCTCAGCACCCGCGGTTTGGACCTCGAGGACAGCAAGGGCAAGTTCCGGATGACGGGCCTGCAGGGCGAACTCCACTGGAGCGCAACGGCCCGGCCGGACGCGCCTGCCTCCTGGTTCAGCTGGCGCGAAGGTGGCAGTTATGGTCTCAGCGGGGGCGCCGCGCGGGTTGACTTCACGGCCGCCGGACGCGGGTTTGCGCTGACGCAACCAACCCGCATTCCGATTTTCGACGGCGGCCTCAATATCAAGCTGCTGAGCGTCAACGATATCGGCCTTGACTCCATGCATGGGAGCTTTGAAGGTGACATACAGCCGATCGGCATGCCGCTGATTTCCAAGGCCTTCGGCTGGCCGCAGCTGGCCGGGACCCTCGGCGGTAGAATTCCGCGGGTCGAGTACCGCGACAAGCTGGTCACGTTCAGCGGCGATGTCGTGGCCCAGGTTTTCGCAGGACGAATTGTCGGCAG
>JAYUGT010000064.1:0-2228 GCA_043738315.1 Gammaproteobacteria bacterium | reverse complement strand
CCGCGTTGACTTCATCCGCCGTCAGCGCCGTGACTTTCTGCTCGAGCGCCGCGTCCCAGGCCAGCGTGCGCTTGAGGAACAAAGAATTGGTCAGCGTGCGCGTCAGCTCGTTGTCCTGCGCGCGGCTCACCTGCCGTGATTGCAGCCAACCAGGTTTCGCGGCCTCCAGCTCCGCCGCGCTGAAACCATCCTTGATCAGCCGCTGCAGCTCTTCGCGCAGGCCGGCCTCAACCCGCGCCGCGTTCTGCGGCGCAAAGATGGCATAACAAAAGAGCGTACCGGTGGTGTCCAGCGAGCTGACCTGCAGTTGTGATCCGGCGTCATAGCTGAAGCCATCCTGTTGCCGCAGCCGCATGGCAAGACGCGAATTGAGAAACCCGCCGCCTAACAAATAGTTGGTGAGTGCGATGGCCGGGTAGTCCGCGTTGTCGTCGCGCAGCTTGAGATTGATACCCGCCATGATGAAGGCATTGGCCTTGTCCGGCGTCAGGACGGTTTCATTGCCTGCCGCCACGTCAAAATAGAGGCGCGGCACCCGCGTGAATGGCTTGCGGCTTTTCCAGTTCTGGAACAGCTTCGCGGTCAGGGCGGCAATCGCCTTGCTGTCGAAGTCGCCCACTACGGCCAGTTCGCCCACTGAAGCGCCGACGAACTGTCGATGAAAATCGCGTGCCTGCTCAAGCGTGGTGGCACGAGTTTCCGCTGCCATCTGCTCTGTGGTCAGATAAGAACGAATATCGCTCGTTTCATAGGGGGCGATCCGTCGCAGCAGTGCATTCTGCGCCAGCACCGTGGGTTCCTTGCTTTGCTCCTCCAGGTCCGCCAGGCGCTCCTGTTTCGCCAGCTCGAACTCAGCCGGTGTGAACGCGGGCTTCTGCAGCACTTCGGCTAACAGGGTAAGGACCGCCGGCAGATTCTCGCGCGTCGTTTCCGCCGTGGCTGTCGTGGCGGTGGCGGTACTGCTGACATTGACGCGGGACTTCAGCCGGTCGAACTCATCGTTGAGCTGCGTGCGCGTGCGGGCGGTCGTGCCGCGCATCAGCATCGCGCCGGCCAGCGACGCGGTCGCGCGCTGGCCTGTCAGAGACTGCAGGTCGCCGGTCCGCAGAGTCAGGTTGACGTGTACCGAGCCGCCACGCGTCTTCTTCGGCAGCAGCGCGAGCCCGAGGCTGCCGGGCAACTGGCTGCGCTGGGTTCGCGCGTCGATGTTAGCCGGTGAGGGGTCAAACACCTCGCCTTCGCTCTTACTCGTATCGCCTTTGTAGTCGCGGACCAGGCTCGCGACGTCGACGCCCGCCGGAATATCAACGCGGCTTGGCGTGTCGGTCGAATACGCGAGACCCAGCGTGCGATTGACCGGCGACAGGTATTTTGTGGTGACGCGATTGAGATCTTCGACCTTGACGGCGCGCATCTGATCGCGATGCAGGAAAAACATGCGCCAGTCGCCCATGCTGATCCAGTCGCTCAGCATCAGGCCGATGTGCTCTGAGTTGTTCAGGCTGAGTTCGATCTGGTTGAGTTCCTGCGCGCGCGCCCGTTCCAGCTCCTCGCGGGTGATGGGCGTATTAGCCAGGTTGTCCATGGCCTTGACGAGGCTGTCGCGCGCCGCATCCAGGCTCGCGTCCTTGCGCACCTGCGCGCCGACCACGATCACACCCGGATCGTATTGCAGCCTGGTGTAGGCAAAGACACCGGCCGCTTGTTTGGTCTCCACCAGGCTCTTGTACAGGCGCCCCGTGGGTTCGTCGCCCAGCAGTGTTGTCAGCAGGTCGAGCGCCGCCGCATCCGGATGCGACGCGGCGGGGATGTGGTACGCGGCCATCACAAACTGCGTGTCCGACACCCGGCGCAGGATGACACTGCGCTCGCCATCCTGCGCGGGTTCAACCGTGTAAAACGTGGGCAGCACACGCTTGGGTCTGGGAATCGGCCCGAAAAATTCACTCACCATGCTCAGTGCCTTGGCTGGATCGAACTTGCCAGCCACCATGAGCACCGCATTGTCAGGTTGGTACCAGGTGCGGTAGAAATTCTGCAGCCGCTCGATGGGCACGTTTTCCACGTCGGCGCGCGAGCCGATCGGGCTGTTGCCGTAGTTGTGCCACAGGTAAGCGGTGGACATCACGCGCTGCTGCAGCACGGTCGCCGGATTGTTCTCGCCCATCTCGAATTCGTTACGGACCACGGTCATCTCGGTGTCGAGGTCCTTGCGCGCCACGAAGGAA
>JAYUGT010000063.1:0-14146 GCA_043738315.1 Gammaproteobacteria bacterium | reverse complement strand
TCTCGCTCTCCTGCAGCAGGGCGCGAAACCGGCGCGCGACGTCGATCTGGCCGGCCTGGCCGCGGGCGGCGTGAATGCGTTCGTCGAAAGGCGTATGGCTGCCCTTCAGCCCCTCGACCGTCAGCGCGCCAATCGCGATGCTGGCAGCTAACAGACGCTCGGCGGCAAACAGTCCTTCGATGGCCAGCGCGGTCGACAACTGCGTGCCGTTCAGCACCGCGAGGCCCTCCTTGGGGCCCAGCGTCAGCGGCTTGAGACCCGCGGCCTGCATCGGCGCCGCGCCTTCCAGGCGCTTGCCCGCGTGCAGCGCCTCGCCCTCGCCGATCAGCACCAGCGCCAGGTGCGCGAGCGGCGCGAGGTCGCCGGACGCGCCGACCGAGCCGCGAATCGGAATCAAGGGCATGACCCCGGCGTTCGCCAGGGCTAACAACGCATGCACCACCTCGACCCGCACGCCGGAAAACCCGGTGGCGAGCGAATTGGCCTTGAGCAGCAGCATGCGCCGCACGATGCCCGGCGCCAGCGGCTCGCCCACGCCGCAGGCGTGGCTGCGCACCAGGTTGAGCTGCAGTTCCGCCGTGCGCTGCGGCGCGATGCGCTGCGTCGCGAACGCGCCGAAGCCGGTGTTGACGCCGTACACCGCGGCGTCGCCGGCGGCGGCGCGGGTTACCGCCGCGTTGCTGGCCGCGAGACGCGCCACCGCCGCGTCCTCCAGCAGCAGCTGCGCCGGGTCGGCGGCGTCGCTGCGCAGCTGCGCGAGGGTCAGTGAGCGTCCGTCGATGCGCAGCGTGCTTGCCATGGGTGTCCGGTGGCTAACGAGTGAGGGGTTTGTAACGGATGCGATGGGGCTGCGAGGCGTCTTCACCCTTGCGGCGTTTGTGATCCTCGACGTAATCCTGGTAATTACCCTCGAACCATACCACCTCGGAGTTGCCTTCGAAGGCCAGGATGTGGGTTGCGATGCGGTCGAGAAACCAGCGATCGTGCGAGATGACCACCGCGCAGCCCGGAAAGGCTAACAAGCCTTCCTCGAGCGCGCGCAGCGTTTCAATATCGAGATCGTTGGTCGGTTCATCGAGCAGCAGCACGTTGCCACCGGACTTCAGCACCTTGGCAAGGTGCACGCGATTGCGCTCGCCGCCCGACAGTTCACCGATCAGTTGCTGCTGCTGCACGCCCTTGAAATTGAAGCGTCCGACGTAGCCGCGCGACGGGGTTTCGTAGTTGCCGACCTTGATGAGGTCGAGGCCGCCCGATATTTCCTGCCACACCGAGTTCTTGTCGTTGAGCGACTGGCGCGACTGGTCGACGTAGGACAGCTTGACCGTGGGGCCGATGCGGATCGTGCCGCCATCCGGTTTTTCCACGCCGGTCAGCATCCGGAACAAGGTGGTCTTGCCCGCGCCGTTCGGTCCGATGATGCCGACGATGCCGCCCGGCGGCAGGCTGAAGCTGAAATTATCGATCAGCAGCCGGTCGCCATAGCCCTTGCGCAGGCCGGAGGCCTCGATCACCACATCGCCGAGCCGCTCGCCGGGTGGAATATAGATTTCGTTGGTTTCGTTGCGTTCCTGGAATTCGCGTGACGCGAGCTCTTCATAACGCTGCATGCGCGCCTTGCTCTTGGCCTGGCGCGCCTTGGGGTTCTGGCGCACCCATTCAAGTTCGCGCGCCAGGGTCTTGCGCAGCGCGTCGCGCTCCTTGTCTTCCTGCGCGAGGCGCTTTTCCTTCTGCTCCAGCCAGGACGAATAATTGCCCTGCCAGGGAATGCCGTGGCCGCGATCGAGCTCGAGAATCCAGCCGGCCACGTTGTCGAGGAAGTAACGATCATGCGTCACCGCGATCACGGTGCTCGGATACTCGAGCAGGTAGCGCTCGAGCCAGGCCACCGATTCCGCATCCAGGTGGTTGGTCGGCTCATCTAACAACAGCATGTCGGGCGAGGACAGCAGCAACTGGCACAGCGCCACGCGGCGTTTCTCGCCGCCGGAGAGCTTGTCGATTTCCGCATCCCAGGCGGGCAGGCGCAGCGCGTCGGCCGCGATCTCGAGCTTGCGATCCAGTTCCCAGCCGTTGCCGGCGTCGATCTCGTCCTGCAGCTTGGCCTGCTCTTCCAGCAGCTTGTTCATTTCATCGTCTGCCAGCGCTTCGCCGAAGCGATCGGAAATCGCGTTGTAGCGCGCGACCTTGGCGTACAGCCCGCCGATGCCCTGGATGACTTCATCGCGCACGGTCATGGCGGGATCGAGCTGCGGCTCCTGCGGCAGGTAGCCGACCTTGATGCCGGGCTGCGGCCGGGCCTCGCCTTCGATGTTAGGGTCGAGACCCGCCATGATCTTGAGCAGCGTGGATTTGCCCGAGCCATTGAGTCCCAGCACGCCGATCTTCGCGCCCGGGAAGAACGACAGGCTGATGTCACGCAGGATGTGACGCTTGGGGGGCACGACCTTGCCCACCCGGTTCATGGTGTAAATGTACTGCGCCATAGGGGCTGCGAATTATACGTGCTAGGCTTTGCGGCGGTGGCGCAAGCAACAGCTAATACCGTTCTGGTGGTTGCCGGCGAACGTCTGGCGCGCTATGGATTTGGCGCCGGCCATCCGTTCGGAACCGACCGACACGATGCATTCTGGCGTGAATTCAACCGCCGCGGCCTGCAGCTGCGTACGCTGGTCGAGGAGCCGCGCGCCGCCACCCCGGAAGAATTGCGGCGCTTTCACTCGGCCGAGTATGTTGAGGAGGTGCGCCAGAAATCCCGGGAAGGTCAGGGCTGGCTGGACAGCGGCGACACACCGGCGTACCCGGGAGTTTTCGAAGACGCCTCCACGGTGGTTGGCGCGGCGCTCGGCGCCAGCGAGGCCGTGATGACCGGCCGGGCGCGGCGGGCGTTCATCCCGATCGCGGGCCTGCACCATGCGGCGCGGCACCGGGCTGCCGGGTTCTGCGTATTCAACGACATCGGCGTGGTCATCGAGACCCTGCTGCGCGAGGGCGGACTGCAGCGAGTCGGCTATGTCGACATCGATGCCCATCACGGCGACGGTGTTTTTTATGGTTTTGAGACCGATCCGCGGGTGATCTTTGCCGACCTGCATGAAGACGGGCGTCACCTGTATCCAGGAACCGGCGCCGAGGCCGAAACCGGGCGCGGCCCGGCGATCGGCACCAAGCTCAATATTCCGCTGCCGGCGGGCGCGGATGACGCGGTATTTGCAGCGCACTGGCCGCGGGTGCTGGCCCACCTGCGCGCCTATGCGCCGGAATTCATCATTTTGCAATGCGGCGCCGACAGCGTGGCGGGCGACCCGATCACCCACCTGGCCTGGACCGCCGAGTCCCACCGGCGCGCCGCGCGGGACCTGGGCGCATTGGCCGATGAACTCGGGCATGGCCGCGTGCTGGCGTTGGGCGGCGGGGGCTACAACCGCGGCAACCTGGCGACCGCCTGGAACAATGTGGTCGAGGCGCTGATTGACGGCTGAGCGGTGTCCGATCGGCTAAAATAACCGGCTCCCCACCGCGTTGCTACCAGCCGTAAGGATTGCCGATGTTCCGGTCCCCGTTGACGATTGCGCAATTTGATCCCGCCCTGGACGCCGCCATGCGCAGCGAGGCCCAGCGGCAGGAAGATCATATCGAACTCATTGCCTCCGAGAACTACGCCAGCAAGCGCGTGCTGGCGGCCCAGGGTTCGGTGCTGACTAACAAATACGCCGAGGGCTACCCCGGCAAGCGCTATTACGGCGGCTGCGAGTTCGTCGATGTCGCCGAGCAGCTCGCGATCGATCGCGCCAAGCAATTGTTCGGCGCCGACTTTGCCAATGTGCAGCCACATTCGGGTTCGCAGGCTAACGCCGCGGCCTATCTCGCGCTGGTGAAGCCGGGCGAGACGATACTGGGCATGAGCCTCGACCACGGCGGTCACCTGACGCATGGCGCCAAGGTGAATTTCTCCGGTAAGATTTTCAACGCCGTGCAATACGGAATTCGTCCCGACAATGGCGAGATCGATTACGCCAGTGTCGAGGCGCTGGCGCTCGCACACCGGCCGAAAATGATTGTCGCCGGTTTTTCCGCGTATTCGCGCATCATCGACTGGGCTCGCTTCCGCGCGATCGCCGACCAGGTCGGCGCTTACCTGCTGGTCGACATGGCGCATGTCGCCGGACTGGTGGCCGCCGGCGTGTATCCGAACCCGGTGCCGCATGCGCACGTGGTCACGACCACGACACACAAGACGCTGCGCGGTCCGCGCGGCGGGCTGATACTGGCCAAAGCGAACGACGAGATCACCAAGAAACTCAATTCGCTGGTATTCCCGGGTACGCAGGGCGGTCCACTGATGCATGTCATCGCCGCCAAGGCCGTGGCATTCCTCGAAGCGCTGCAGCCGGATTTTGTCGGCTACCAGAAGCAGGTGGTCGTGAACGCACAGGCGATGGCCACGCGGCTGCAGGCACGGGGTTTTCGTATCGTCTCGGGCGGCACCGACAACCACCTGTTTCTGCTCGACCTGTCCGACAAGGCCGTGACCGGCAAGGATGCGGACGCGGCGTTAGGTCGCGCGCATATCACGGTCAACAAGAACGCCGTGCCCAACGATCCGCGGCCGCCGGCGGTCACCAGCGGCCTGCGCATCGGCACGCCGGCCTCGACCACCCGCGGCTTCGGTGTTGCGGAAGTCACCCAGGTGGCGGACTGGATCGCAGATGTCATCGACGCGAATCTGAGCGAGGCGGCGGTCGGCAAGGTGCGTGAGCAGGTGACCGCGCTGTGCCGGCGGTTTCCGGTCTACGGAACGTGAGCTTACGCGCCGTCGTTAGCGCGGCAATTTATGCACTGCCCCTTCTGCGCGCATGTTGAAACGAAGGTGAACGATTCGCGTCTGGCTGCGGAAGGCCGGCAGATTCGCCGGCGTCGCGAATGCCTGGCCTGCGGGGAGCGCTTCACGACCTTCGAGACGCCGGAACTGGTGATGCCGCAGATCATCAAGAAAGATCGCACCCGCGAGCCTTTCGATGAGCACAAGCTGCGTGGCAGCTTCGTCAAGGCGCTGGAGAAACGCCCGGTGTCGCAGGAGGCGATCGAGGAAACGGTGGCCCGCATCGATCACCGGCTGCGCGCGTTAGGTGAGCGGGAAGTCGAGTCGCGCCTGATCGGCGACCTGGTCATGGAGGAATTGCGGCACCTGGACGAAGTGGCGTACGTGCGCTACGCGTCCGTGTACCGACACTTCCAGGATATCGATGCGTTCCGCGAGGAAGTGGACAAGTTGAAGCAACGCAAGAAGCGCGAACCCGTGGCGGGGCAGCTGTCGCTGCTGCCGGGCGAGTTGCCGCCGCCGGGTCCGCGCCGCAAGAATTAGTCTTTTTGTTAGTAGAAGTACCATATGGATCAGGAAGTCTTTACCGAGCAGGACCAGCAGTACATGCGGCGGGCGCTGGAGCTTGCCGCGTTAGGCCTGACGACCACGCACCCGAATCCGCGGGTCGGCTGCGTGCTGGTGCTGGGCGGCGCGGTGGTCGGCGAAGGCTGGCATCGCGCCGCGGGCGAGCCGCATGCGGAGGCGCTGGCGCTCGCCGCCGCGGGTGAGTCCGCGCGTGGCGCGACCGCCTATGTGACGCTGGAACCCTGCGCGCATCACGGCCGCACGCCACCGTGCGCTGATGCCCTGATCGCCGCTGGCGTCAGCGAGGTCATCTATGCCAGTGCCGATCCGGATCCGCGCGTCGATGGCGCCGGCGCGGCCCGGCTGCGCGCCGCCGGCATCCGGGTGCGCGGTGGTTTGTTAGCAGCCGCGGCCGACGAGCTGAATGCCGGTTTTATCTCGAGGCTGCGGCGCGGCCGGCCCTTCGTGCGCCTCAAGATCGCCGCCAGCCTTGACGGACGCACGGCGCTCGCGAACGGCGCGAGCCAGTGGATCAGTTCCGAGGCGGCGCGCGCCGATGTGCATCGTTGGCGCGCGCGCTCCGATGCGATCCTGACCGGCATCGGCACGGTGCTGGCCGACGATCCGCAGCTGACGGTGCGGCTCGGCGACGCGGCGCAGCGCCAGCCGCTGCGCGTGGTGCTGGACAGTCGCCTGCGCCTGCCGCGCTCGGCGAAAGTGCTGGATGCGACCGGCAAGGCGCTGATTTTTTCGCGCCGCGATGCCGTGGGCGCGGAGCTGGCGGTGGCCGCGCAGGCGGCCATGCAGGCCGATGGCATCGGGCTCGAATGGCTCGAGTCGGATGGCCGCGGCCTGGACCTAGCGGCGGCGCTGCGCCACCTCGCCGGTGCGCTGCAGATCAACGAACTGCTGGTCGAAGCGGGCGCCACCCTGAGCGGCGCCTTGTTGCGCCACGGGCTCGTCGATGAACTCCTGATCTACCAGGCGCCGATGTTGTTAGGGCAGGAGGCGCGTGCGCTGGCGCAGTTGCCCGCGTTGTCGCAGCTGACCGATGCGCCACGATTCCAGTTCACCGAGCTTGCGGTGGTCGGCGGCGACCTGCGCATGCGTTTGCGGCCGGCCTGATGTTTACCGGCATCGTGTCCGGCATCGGTGTCCTGCTGACACGCGAGAGTCGCGGCGCGGACCAGCGCTGCCGCTTCGAGCTGGCCGGGTTGGCGGCGCGTGCGCCGGCGCCCGGCGACAGCATCGCGATTAATGGCTGCTGCCTGACGGTAACCGCGACAACGGGCGACAGCTTCGATGCCGACGTATCCGCGGAGACGCTGCGGCTGACCAATCTTGGCAAGCTGCACAGCGGCGACCAGGTGAACTGGGAGCTGGCGCTGCGGGCCGGCGATGCGCTCGGCGGTCACTGGGTCACCGGCCACGTCGATGGCCAGGCCGAGGTCGTTGGCGTTGAGCCGCGCGCCGATTCGCTCTGGGTGCGCTTCGAGGTGCCGTTCGATCTGGCGCGCTATGTCGCCCGCAAGGGCTCGGTGGCGCTCGATGGTGTTAGTCTGACGGTCAATGACGTCGCGGGCGTGGAATTCGCGGTCAACCTGATTCCGCATACGCGGCGCGTGACCACGCTGGGCGCGCTGCGCGTCGGGCGCAAAGTCAATTTTGAGGTCGATTTGGTGGCTCGTTATCTCGATCGGCTGCTGGAGGCGCGTGGTGAAGGCGCGGCACTATGAACAGCATTGATGAAGTGCTGGCAGATCTCGCGGCCGGCCGCATGGTCGTCATCATGGACGATGAGCAGCGCGAGAACGAAGGCGACCTGCTGATGGCCGCGGATCGCGTGCGCCCCGAGGATATCAATTTCATGGCGCGCTTCGGCCGCGGCCTCATTTGCCTGACCCTGACGCGCGAGCACTGTCAGCAGCTGCGTCTGCCGTTGATGGTCAGCGAAACCGATACCGATCATCGGACCAATTTCACCGTGTCGATCGAGGCGGCGGAGGGCGTCACGACCGGCATCTCGGCGCATGATCGCGCACACACCATTCGCACTGCGGTGGCCGCGAACGCGCGACCCGAAGAGCTGCGCCAGCCGGGGCACATTTTCCCGATCATGGCCCAGCCGGGCGGCGTGCTGACCCGCGCCGGCCACACGGAAGCCGGCTGCGATCTCGCGCGGCTCGCGGGCCTGACACCCGCGGCCGTGATCGTCGAGATCATGTCGGACGACGGCACCATGGCGCGGCGGCCGGAGCTCGAGGCGTTTGCCGCGCGCCACCAGCTCAAGATCGGCACGATCGCCGATCTCATCCGTTATCGGCTGCGCAACGAGCGCTCGGTGGAGCGCGTCTCGAGCCGCAGCGTGCAGACCGAGTTCGGTGAATTCCAGTTGCACGCCTACGAGGATCATGTGCACCGCGACGTGCACCTGGCGCTGGTGCGCGGCGATCCCACCAAGGCCAGTCCCGCGCCGCTGGTGCGCGTGCACCTGGTCGATACGCTGCGCGATTTGTTAGGTATTCAACCTGACTTCAGAACCTGGAGCCTGCGCGCGGCGCTGCGCGCCGTGGCCGCGGCCGAGAACGGCGTGGTGGTCATGCTGCGCCAGGCCGAGTCGCCACGCATGCTGGCCGATGCGGTCGCCGGTCGCCATGCGACCGTCGATGGCCGCTTTGGCACCGAGCACCAGGATCCCGCCGCGCCGGTGCTGCGCACCTATGGCGTCGGCGCGCAGATCCTCAAGGACCTGGGCGTCAGCCGCATGCGGGTGCTGTCGGCGCCCAAGCAGCTGCACGGCATTTCCGCGTTTGGCCTAGAGATTGAGAGTTATGTCGACGCCGACACCTGATGCGCGCGGTCTGCGGGTCGCGCTGGTCGCGTCGCGCTTCAACGATTTCATCGTCGCCAGCCTGGTGCAGGGCGCGCGCGCGGCCTGGGAGCGCCATGGCGGCGCCGCTGCCGACCTGACGCTGGTCAACGTTCCGGGCGCGTTCGAATTGCCGCTCGCCAGCAAGGCGCTCGCCGCCAGCGGCGATTACGCCGCGGTCGTCGCGTTAGGTTGCGTGATTCGCGGCGATACGCCGCATTTCGATTTCGTGGCGCGCGAAGCCGCCGCCGGCCTGATGCGCGCGGGACTGGATACTGGCGTGCCGGTGATCTTTGGCGTGCTGACCACCGAAAATGTCGAACAGGCGCTGGAGCGCGCCGCGCTGGCGCGCGCCGACAAGGGCGGCGAAGCGCTGGTGACGGCGCTGGAGATGATCCAGGTGCTGCGTCTGGCGGCACAGGCGTGAGCGGCGGGCGGAGATTTGATCCGCAGCACGCGGCCCGCAGTGTCGCGCGCAAGCTGGCGGCGCAGGCGCTGTACCGCTGGCAATTGAACGCTGCACCGTGGCAGGACCTGGTGCAGGAATTCGACCAGGAGCCCGATATGGCCAAGGCGGATCGTGGTTATTTCCTCGGCCTGATCGAGGACATCTCCCGGGAACGGCAGGTCCTGGACGAATTGTTAGCTGGCTGGCAGGACCGCAGCGCCGCGGCCCTCGATCCGGTCGAACATGCCATTTTATGGATCGGCGTCGCTGAGTTGCGCAGTCGCCCGGAGACGCCGTGGCGCGTCGCGATCAACGAGGCGGTGGCGCTCGCCAAGCGCTTCGGCGGCACCGATGGCCACAAGTTCGTCAACGCGGTGCTCGACAAGGCGGCGCACGCCTTGCGCGGCGCGGAGATCGCGGGCGCCGATGGGTGAATTTGACCTGATCCAGCGTTGGTTCAGCGCGCTGGGGGCCAGGCGCGCCGATGTCGTGTTAGGTGTCGGTGACGATGCCGCGGTGGTCGAGCTGCCGGGTGGTCAGCAACTGGTCGCAGCCGTGGACACGCTGGTTGCCGGACGGCATTTCCCGGTCGATTCTCCACCGCACTCCATCGGACATCGCGCGCTCGCCGTAAACCTGAGTGATCTGGCCGCCATGGGCGCGGAGCCACGCTACGCATTGCTCGCATTGACGCTGCCGCAGGCGGATGACGCCTGGCTGCAGGAATTCGCCGGCGGTTTCGGCGCCTTGGCACAACAGCACGGCGTGGCGCTGATCGGTGGCGATACCACCTCCGGTCCGTTGACGATTTCAGTGACCGTGTTAGGCACGGTGCTGCCGGGGCGGGCGCAGACGCGCAGCGGCGCGCGGCCCGGCGACCTGGTGTTCGTCAGTGGCACTCCAGGCGATGCGGCCGCGGGCCTGCCGCTCGCGGATCGGCCGGCGCCACCGGTCGCGCTGCGCGCACGATTTGAGTATCCGACGCCGCGCGTGGCCCTGGGTCGTGCGCTCGCGGGGGTTGCGAGCGCCTGCATCGACGTGTCGGACGGGCTCGCGGGCGACCTGGGCAAACTCTGCGCCGCCAGCGGCTGCGGGATCGAAATTGAACCGGCGCTGTTGCCTTTGTCGGATGCCTTAAGGGCGCTGCATGCGCCGCCGCAGGCACAGGAACTGGCGCTGACCGGCGGCGATGACTACGAACTCGCTTTCACCGTGCCCGCGGCGGCCGCGGATCCTGCGGAAATCGCCCGCGCGGCGCAGACCCGCATCACCAGAATTGGCCGCGTGGTGCCCGGGGCGGGCGTCTGGCTGCGAGACGGCGCGGCTGTGACCCAGTTCATGCATCGCGGCTTCGATCATTTCGGACCCTGAGCCGACCCAGCAACCGGAACTGCGTCACAGCCGGCAGATTTCAGGCTACGTATTCTGGCCGCCTTGTCCAGGTGAGGCTGATGGCCGCAGAAAACCGCAATTCGAAAACCAATGCCCGGCCGCCGGAACGCATTGGTAAATACGAGATCGTCAACGAGGTCGGGCATGGCAGCACCGGCACGGTGTACCTGTCTCACGATCCCTATTACGGCCGCGACGTAGCCATCAAGGTCTACAACATGGAAGCGGTGCAGGATGAGGAAAAGGCCAAGATTGCCCGCAAGATGTTCATGTCGGAAGCGCACATGGTCGGGATGCTGCAGCACCCTAACATCCTGCCGATCTACGATGCCGGCGAAGAGGGCAATCACTGTTACATCGTTACCGAGTTCGTGCACGGCGCACGCACGCTGAGCGCCTACTGCAAGCCCGACAACCTGCTGCGCATCGATGATGTGGTCGAGATCGTCTTCAAGTGCGCCAAGGCCCTGCACTATGCGCATTCGCGCGGCGTCATCCACCGCGACATCAAGCCCTCCAACATCATGCTGACCCAGGACAACGATGTCCGCATCATCGATTTCGGCATCGCGCTGGTGGCGGACTCGGAAATTTCCCGCATCGAGGGCATTGCCGGCAGCCCGTCCTACATGTCGCCGGAGCAGGTGCAGAGCTTCGACCTGACGCCGGGTTCGGACATCTATTCGTTAGGTGCCTGCATGTACGAGCTCCTGACCGGCGCGCGGCCGTTCAAGGCTTCGAACCTCGCGCGGCTGCTGCACCAGATCGTGTACGCCACCGCCGCGCCGATTCACACGTTGCGCGCCGAGGTGCCGGAAGAACTGGAAAACGTCGTCGCGACCGCGATGATGAAACATACCGAGAACCGCTACTCGAGCGGTCTCGATTTCGCCGCCGACCTGACCCGCGTGCACCAGAAGCTGCGCGCGGCCTATAACAAACTTGACCAGCAGGAACAGTTCGGCGTGCTGCGGCGCCTGCGATTCTTCCACGATTTCTCGCATGCCGAAATCTGGGAGGTCATGCGCGCATCCGGCTGGATCGATTTCACCCCGGGCGAGGAGATCGTCAAGGAAGGCGAGATCGACGACCGCTTCTACATCCTGGTGTCAGGCGAATGCGCGGTCGAACGCAACAATATCAAGGTCGGCCGCATCGAGGCGGGCGACTGCTTCGGCGAAACCAGCTACGTCAAGGGCGCACGGCGCACGGCGACGATTCGGGCGTTAGGTGGCGTGACCGCGCTCAAGGTGAGCGCGACGCTGCTGGAGCAGAGCTCATCGGCCTGCCAGCTGCACTTCAACAAGGCGTTTCTCAAGACGCTGATCGCACGCCTGCAGTCCGCCGATCAACTGGCGGCCGCGGGACTCAGCGCCGCCGCAGCCGAACTGGGCGCAGCCGTCGCCTGAGCCGGCCACGGTTCAATCCGCGACGCGCTTGTTGCGCTCGATCAGCGCGTAGGCCGAATGATTGTGGATCGACTCGAAATTCTCCGCCGACACGCTGTAGGCTGAAATCCGCGGATCGGCGTTGAGTCGCGCCGCGACATCCCGCACCAGGTCCTCGACAAACTTCGGATTGTCATAGGCCTTCTCGGTCACGAATTTTTCGTCGGGCCGTTTCAGGATTCCAAACAGCTCGCACGAGGCCTCCGACTCCGCAATCTCGATCAATTCCTCAATCCACAGATGCTCGCGCGGCTGCACCGTGATCGTCAGGTGGGATCTTTGATTGTGTGCGCCATAGGCGGAAATCTTCTTCGAGCAGGGGCAGAGGCTGGTGACCGGCACCACCACGCGAATCGTCATGGTGTTGTCGCCATTACGGCGTTCACCAATCAGCGTGGCGGCGTAGTCCATCAGGCTCTCGACACCCGACACCGGCGCCTTCTTGGTCATGAAGAACGGAAAACTCATTTCGATGTGACCGGCTTCGGCTTCGAGCCGCGTGGTCATCTCGGCCAGCATGGACGGGAAGTTCTCGACCGAAATCTCGCGCTCCAGGTGCAGGATTTCCACGAAGCGCGACATGTGCGTGCCCTTGAAGTGGTGCGGCAGATTGACGTACATGTTGAAGGTCGCGACCGTATGTTGCTCGCCGGCGGAACGATCGCGCAGCTTCACCGGATGGCGGATGTCCTTGATGCCGACCCGATCGATGGGGATGCGTCGACTGTCGCGACGCCCTTGCACGTCTTCCACCACGTCGTGGCCCGGGGCGCCGCCGCGCGTCCGTTTGTCAGCTTGCTGGTCCATGGATTTTCCTGAGTTCACCGCAGTCCACGCAGCGTGGCCTGCGCGGGTGCGTGACGTTGCCACCAGCGCTCGATTGCCGAGTGCATCGACGCGGTATCGAGTTCCGCGGCGCGCAGGCAATCATCCCGCGACCCATGTTCCACGAACCGGTCCGGAATGCCGATCTGCAGCACCGGGGTGCTGAGTTCCGCGGCGGCCAGCGCTTCGATGACCGCGGAGCCGGCGCCGCCGGCGACCGCATTTTCCTCGATGGTCACCAGCGCCAGATGCTCGCGCGCCAGCTGCAGTATCAGGGCCTCATCCAGCGGCTTCACGAAGCGCATGTTGACGACCGTAGCGCCGAGTTGCGCGCCAATCTCGCGCCCGCTGGCTAACAAGGTACCGAAGCACAGCAGCGCGAGGCCCGCATGCCCGCGCTGCACGATCTCGCCCTTGCCGAGCGGCAGCGCTGTCATCTCGGCGACCACCGCTGCGCCGGGCCCGGCGCCGCGCGGATAGCGCACCGCGCTCGGGTGCTCCAGGGTCGTGGCGGTATACAGCATCTGGCGGCATTCGTTCTCGTCGCTCGGCACCATCAGTACCATGTTAGGTATGCAGCGCAGGAACGAGATGTCGTAGGCGCCCTGGTGCGTGGCGCCGTCGCCGCCCACCAGGCCGGCGCGATCGAGCGCAAACACCACCGGCAGGTTCTGCAGCGCGACATCGTGGATCAGCTGATCGTAGCCGCGCTGCAGGAAGGTCGAATAGATCGCAACGACGGGCTTCTGGCCCTCGCAGGCGAGACCCGCGGCAAAGGTCACCGCATGCTGCTCGGCGATGGCGACGTCAAAATACCGGTCCGGGAAGCGCTTGGAGAATTCCACCAGCCCCGAGCCTTCGCGCATCGCCGGCGTGATGGCGATGATGTTGGGGTCGCGTTCCGCCATGTCGCAGAGCCACTGGCCAAAAATCTGTGAAAACGTCGGGCCTGCGGCCTTTTCCTTGAAGATCGTGCCGCTGGCGGGATCGAACGGGCCGGGCCCATGCCACTTGATGGGATCCGCCTCGGCCGGCGCATAGCCTTTGCCTTTGCGCGTGACGACGTGCAGAAACTGTGGCCCCTTGAGTGCGCGCAGGTTGCTCAGCGTCTTCACCAGCGCGCCGACATCATGGCCGTCGATCGGGCCGATGTAGTTGAATCCCAGCTCCTCGAACAGCGTGCCGGGCAACACCATGCCTTTGACATGCTCCTCGGAGCGACGCGCAAGTTCCCACACGGTTGGCATCTGCCGCAGGACCTTCTTGCCGCCTTCGCGCAGCGTCGCGTAGCTCGGTCCCGACAAGACCCGCGCAAAATAATTCGACATCGCGCCGACATTTTCCGAAATCGACATGTCATTGTCGTTCAGGATGACCAGCAAATTGGCGGTGAGCGAGCCGGCGTGATTCAGCGCCTCGAACGCCATGCCCGCCGTCATGGCGCCGTCACCGATGATTGCGACGATGTGCCGGTCCGCGCCGCTGCGCTGCGCCGCGACCGCCATGCCTAACGCCGCGCTGATCGAAGTGCTGGAGTGGCCGACGCCGAAGGTGTCATACGGGCTTTCGGTACGGCTCGGGAAGGGCGCCAGTCCGCCGCCCTGCTTGATCGACCCTAACAAATTGCGCCGGCCGGTGAGCACCTTGTGCGGGTAGGCCTGGTGCCCCACGTCCCAGACCAGGCGATCCTCGGGCGTGTCGTAGACAAAATGCAGCGCCACTGTGAGCTCCACGGTGCCGAGGCCGGCGGCGAAATGGCCGCCGCGCGTCGCCAC
>JAYUGT010000062.1:0-2240 GCA_043738315.1 Gammaproteobacteria bacterium | reverse complement strand
AGGTTAGCACAGCAAGCGCGTGCGCCGCAGTCCCTCGCATGCGCCGTGCGCAGCGTTAGTTGCGAACGATCGGATCCAGCGTGGACTGCAGCACCGAGAAATAGCCGGGCCGGGCGATTTCATAGACTCGCGCCGCGAACTCACCGCCGGCGGCGGTCTTCATCAGCGCCTCATAGAGAGGTTTCACCAGTTTGCGCCGGCCAATGGTAGTGAGATATTCCTCGAGCCTTGGATACGCCGGCTGGTAGCCCGCGCGAATCGCAATCAATAGCCAGCTGTGCGCAATCTCGGCATTGCGCTGACTGGTGAGCTTGAAGGCCGCGTCCAGCTCGGCCAGCTTCGCGAGCGGCAGTTTCGCCGGCATGTTGTTGAGGAAATGCAGCCACTCGAACGTGCTCCATGCCGCAACCGGCAGCGCGGACGCCGCAAGCTTGCCGGCCAGCCACTGTTGGCGCGCGGCGTCGACCCTGGCGAAGGCATCGGATGACGGCAGCACCGCGCTGCGCGGCAGGCCCGGTGCGTACAGCCACTCATCAAGCTCCGCCGTGGAAACCAGGCCCGGCCGGGCAGCTAACAAATTAGCGAGCAGGTAGTCGCGGAATTGTTCCGTGGCGATGCTTTGAAACGCAAAATGATCGAAATACCCCTTGAGGAACTGGTCCAGCGCGTCGCGCCCGACCTTGGCCTGCAGCCAGCCCAGGAACAGGCGCCCCTTCTCGTACGGTATGTCGTTGGCGCCATCGTCCGGATCGCGGCCACGCAGGTCCACCGCCAGCACCGTCAGCGGTTTCTCCAGCGTCCGCAGATCGCGCTGCAGCGACTGCAGGCCCAGTGTGTCTTCCATGTCACGGCGTTTCTCGCCGTAGAGCACATCGATGATCCGGCGCTCGAGGAAAACGGTGAAGCCCTCGTTGAGCCAGAAGTCGCGCCAGGTCGCGTTGGTGACGAGGTTGCCTGACCACGAATGCGCCAGCTCGTGCGCGATCACGGATACCAGGCTGCGGTCGCCCGCCAGCACCGTCGGCGTGATGAACGACAAGCGCGGATTTTCCATGCCCCCGTACATGAATGCGGGCGGCAGGATGAGCAGGTCGTAACGATCCCAGCGATACGGCCCGAACAGGCTCTCGCAGGCCTTGACCATGTTTTCGGTTTCAGAAAATTCCGACGCGGCAGCCTCGACGACCGACGGCTCGGCGTACACGCCGGTGCGCGCGCCAATGGCACGAAATTCCAGCTTCCCGACCGCCAGCGCAATCAGATACGGCGGGATGCGCTGCGGCATGGTGAAGCGGTACACATTGTCGGCCGACAATTCCGGGTGATTGTCGGCACTCATGACCGCGCGCAGCCCGGCCGGAGTGTGAATCTCCGCGTTATAGGTCACGCGCACCTGCGGCGAATCCTGCAGCGGAATCCAGCTGCGGGCGTGGATAGCTTGCGACTGGCTGTAAAGAAACGGGTCGGTCTTGCCCGCTGTCTGTGCCGGCGTCAGCCATTGCAGGCCGGACGCTTGCGGCCGCGTCTGGTAGGAAATACGCACCGCGAAGTTGCGATCGCGATGCTCGGCCGGCAGATCGATGGTCAGCGCCTGGCCGAGCGTGCCGACCGGTTCACCCAGCGCGAACTGCAGGACCTGCTGCGGCCGCCCATCTGCTAACAACCAGATCCTGCGGATGGCAAGATCGCGCGTATCCAGCACCAGCGTGCGGGCATTGTCATCCAGCCGGTCCACCTTGAGATCGACCACGCCGGACAGGCGCCGCACCGCGAAATCCACGTCGAGATACAGATCGACGTGCTGGACGCGCATCTGCGCGAGATTGGCCAGTGAATGATAGTCGCGGCCGCTCTCCGGGCCACTGTCGGGGCCGCTGGCAGGCGGTGGCGCGGCCTGCAGCGGCGCTGCGGCGAGGCACAGGACGGCAATCGTTGCTAACGAAAATCGCGCGGATAGTATTCGCATCGCCTGTTCCATGGCCGCGGGACGCTCAGGTTCCGGTCTTCGGCGGCGTCGCCGGGTCGTCCTTCTTCTCTTCGGTAAGCATGCTGTTGAACGCCGCTTCATCGACCTGGTTGTTAGACACGCCATCCCAGGTCGCGCCCAGTGGCACGGCATTGCGCACGCGCGGCGCCGCCGCGACCACCGCTTCGACCGTGGCATCAGCGCGTGAAACGGATACCGGCACGCCGTAGGGATCGTGCGCATGCTGGGCGATGAGCGCGTAATCGACGGTCTG
>JAYUGT010000061.1:0-5635 GCA_043738315.1 Gammaproteobacteria bacterium | reverse complement strand
ATCTTCAGTCGCTTCGACAAACTCGACCTCATGTTCATCGCTTTCATCTATTTCGCACTCATCGCAGAAGCCCTGCGTTAGTGTTAACAGGCCCTAGGGGCTTCTAACAGGGCCCAGTCCATGTTGACACTGCAAGCCGCCCGGAAAAAGACCCACGGCGGCTCGATCGGTCTCGCGCTGGCCGGCGGCGGGCCGTTAGGCGCCTTCTTCGAGCTGGGTGCATTGCACGCGCTCAGCGAAGCCGTCGATGGCCTCGACCTGACCAAACTCGACGTCTATGTCGGCGTCAGTTCCGGGGCGATGATCGCGGCGGGCCTTGCCAATGGCTTCGACACGACGACCATGGGCGCGGTTTTCATTACCAACGAATCGAGCCTGTACCCGTTTGCGCCGAGCCTGTTTGTCAGGCCGGCCGTCGTCGAATACGTGAAGCGCGCCAGCCGTTTGCCGCAGCTGCTGGGCCGCGTGTTGCAGGACTACGCGCGCGATCCCGTGCGCGCGGTCTGGTCCGGCGCGATGAGCAGCCTCGCGAACGCCTTGCCAACGGCGCTGTTCGACAACGTGCCGGTCGGCGAGTTTCTGGAGCAGATGTTCAGGTCGCCCGGGCACACGGACGATTTCCGCCAGCTGCGTAAGCGACTGTTCGTGGTTGCGACCAACCTGAATACGGGCAAGTCGGTGCGGTTCGGCGAGCCTGGTTTTGATCATGTGCCGATTTCGCGCGCAGCGATGGCGAGCTCCGCGCTGCCGGGCCTGTATCCCGCAGTCGAGATCGATGGCGAGTTCTATGTCGATGGCGCCTTGATTCGCACCATGAATGCCTCGCTCGCCTTCGACCATGACTGCGACCTGGTCATCTGCATCAATCCGCTGGTCGCTTTCGACAGCTCGCTGGTGCCGCAGGCTGAGCGCATCAATATCGCGCGGGGCGGATTGCCGACGATCCTGTCGCAGACATTTCGTGCGCTGATCGAGTCGCGCATGCAGGTGGGAATGGCCGGTTATCGCGCGCGCTTTCCGCAGACGGACCAGGTGCTGTTTGAACCCGACCGCGACGACGGCAGGATCTTTTTTGCCAATGTATTTCGTTATAACGACCGGCAACGCCTCGTCGAACATGCCTACCAAAGCATGCGCCGCGATATGCGCCGCCAGGCGCGCCAGCTGGCGCCCATGCTCGCACGCCATGGTCTGGTGCTGCGTCACGACGTACTGGCCGATTGCAAGCGGCGGTTCGCGACTGCCGTCAATAAACGTGCGCGGGACACCCGGCAGGTGGTGCGCCATCTCGACGCCACGCTCGATCGCCTGGAGCGCGTCGTGTCGGCGCGCGCGCGTCCCGCCCGGCGCTGACCGTGACGGCGCGTTTCTGGCAGTGGCTGCTGCTCGCCGAAGGCGTGCTGGCAGCGCTGGCGGCAGGCACGCTTGCGTGGCTAACAGCGGTGCCGCTGGTCGCGGCGTGGATTTTGTATCTCCTGCTGCTGCAGGCGCTGGGGATTGCCTTAACGTATGTTGGCGCGGTCGTCATCGATCGCGCGCACGGCCGGCGCGATGTTTTTGGGTCGCTGCTGCGGGCGCCGCGCGTCATCGCGCAGGAATTCTGCACGCTCGGGTGGCTGAAGTGGCGGATGGCCCTCGAACCTTTTGCCCGCAACCGCGAGCGGCGCGATGACCGCACCGGGTCGAATCCCGTATTGTTGCTGCACGGCGTGCTCTGCAACCGGGCCGTGTGGTCGTACATCCGCCGCCGCCTGTTAGCAGCCGGATTTGCGCCGGTCGTTGCCATCGACCTTGAACCTACCCTCGGGTCCATCGACGCGCAGGCCGTATCCGCCATGCGCGCGCTCGAGGCGCTTCAGAAAACCTGCAACCTGAAGCCGGTCATCGTTATCACGCACAGCATGGGCGGCCTGGTCGCGCGCGCCGCGATACGTACCTTGACGCCGGCGCAGATCACCGCGTCTTTTGCGGCGCTCATAACCCTCGCGACGCCGCACCATGGCAGCGAGCTGGCACGACTGTTGCCCGGTACTGCGCCGAAACAGATGGCGCCTGGCTCGTCCTGGTTGGTGGCCCTGAACCAGGCCCAGCAGGGCGCCATGCCTGTGCCGGTGATTTCGATTTATAGTCATGACGATAATCTGGTCGCGCCGCGCGTCAACATGCGTCTGCCTGGCGCGGAGTCACTCGGACTGCCTGGCCTGGGGCATTTCGCCATGCTGATGTCAGCACGAGTGTGGCGCGAGCTGAGCCGGGCATTGCAGCCGTTTGCGCCGAGGCCATCGTGATGCTGGCGGACCGCGACGTCAGCCAGCACGTAGCCGCACAAATGCTGCGCAAGCAGCAGCTGGTCGCGGCGCTGGCCGGCGACGCCGACATGATGGCGCGCCTGCAGGCGCTGCGGGCCTGGCAGTCCGCGCGCCTCGCTGCAACCTATGCCGACCTGCGGGCCGACCCCCGGCATCGGCCGGCGATTGAATTTTTCCTCGACGAGCTGTATGGCACGCACGATTTCGCGCCGCGCGACCGCGAGCTGCATCGTGCCTGGCACATCCTCGAGAAGACACTGCCGACCGCCGCGATGCGGGTGTTAGGCGATGCGCTGGACCTGGAATTGTTGTCGCTGGAACTTGATTGCGCGGTGGCGCGCGCGCTGCGAACGGCAGTCATCGATGCCGACAGCTATGCCGAGGCCTATCGGGCCGCCAACCGGCAGGTCGATCGTGCCCGGCAACTGGAATTGATTGGGTCACTGGCCCGTCGCCTCGCCGACGTGGTGACGCATCCCTGGATTGGCCAGCTGTTGCGCATCGCGCGGCCCGCGGCACTCGCCGCCGGCTTCGGCGTGTTGCAGGATTTCCTGGAGCGCGGTTTTACGGCCTTCAAGACCCTGGGCGATGCCAGTACCTTTATCGCGGCGATCGAAGCGCGTGAAGGCCTGCTGTCACGTCGCCTGTTCACCATGCAATCCGGGGTATCCTCGACGACGATGCCACAAGGAACGACATGAGCAACGCCAGCCAGGAAGCGGATTACGTCATCGTCGGCGCCGGTTCGGCCGGCTGCGTGTTAGCCAATCGGCTGAGCGAATCCGGCGCTGCCAGCGTGCTGCTGATCGAGGCGGGCGGCCGGGACATCAACCCTTTCATTCACATGCCGGCCGGCATCTCCAAACTGATCGACAACCCGCGCATCGACTGGCACTACTACACCGAGCCCGAGCCCGAGCTCGCGGGAAGAAAGCTCTACTGGCCGCGCGGCAAGGTGTTAGGCGGCAGCAGCTCGATCAACGCCATGTGCTACATCCGCGGCGTCGCCGGCGACTACGACGAATGGCGTGATGCCGGACTGGCGGGGTGGGGCTATGCGGACGTACTGCCTTATTTTCGCAAGTCCGAGGACCAGGCGCGCGGCCCATCGGACTACCACGGCACCGGCGGGCCGTTGTCGGTCGAGGATTTGCGCTTCCGCAATCCCCTGAGCGCGGTGTTTGTCGAGGCCGCGCTGGCGGCGGGCTGGTCGCGCAACGAGGACTTCAACGGCGGATCGCAACAGGGCTTTGGTTTCTACCAGGTTACCCAGCGCGCCGGACGACGCTGCAGCACGGCGGTTGCGTATCTGCGGCCGGCTCTGCAACGGCCGAACCTGCGGGTGCTCAGGAAAGCTAACGTGCTGCGCGTGCTGCTCGAACACGGCCGGGCCGTCGGCGTCGAGTATGTTAGCCAGGGTCGTCGCGAAACAGTGCGCGCAACGCGTGAAGTCCTGTTATCGGCCGGCGCGATCGGTTCACCGCAAGTCTTGTTGCTGTCTGGCATCGGACCGCCACAAGACCTGCAGGCCGTTGGCGTGCCGGCGCAGGTCGCGCTGCCTGGCGTGGGGCGCAACTTGCAGGACCATCTCGACTTCTGCACCCTGTACAAGTGCACCCGGAATATCACCTACGATTTCGGCCTGTTGCAGGAGGCGGCAGTCGGGTTGCGCTACCTGCTGACAGGATCCGGCCCGGGTGTTAGTAATGTGGCCGAAGCGGGCGGGTTTGCCCGCACCCGGTTTGCGAGCGATGAACGTGCCGATATGCAGTTCCATTTCGTGCCCGCGCAACTCGACGATCATGGACGCAACCGCTTGCCGGGGCACGGCTTCACCGTGCACGCCTGTGTGCTGCGCCCCGCGAGCCGCGGCCATGTGACGCTGCGCTCCGCATCGGCGTTAGATCCACCGCGCATATTCGCCGGCTATCTCAGTGCCGGCGACGACCTGGCGCACTTGCTCGAGGGCGTGCGCATCTCGCGCGAGATCGTTGCCACAGGCCCGTTCGCGCCCTATCGTGGCTTGGAATTATTCCCTGGCCCAGCTGCGGTCAGCGAGGAACAGCTGCGCCAGGTCGTGCGCCAGAAAGCCGAGTCGATCTACCATCCCGTCGGCACCTGCCGCATGGGCGTCGATGAGCACTCGGTGGTCGATGCGAATCTCTGCGTTCGCGGCGTTGCGGGATTGCGCGTTGTGGATGCATCGATCATGCCGCGTATCATCGGCGGCAACACCAACGCGCCGACGGTCATGATCGCCGAGAAAGCCGCCGACCTCATCCAGCAGTCGCGTTAGTTCGCCCGGAGGCCTGGGGCAGAGTGCTCCGTGCCTTGGTTGATATACTTGCAACTATCGTTGTCGTCTCTGCAATCACTGCGACGACCGCATGAGCCGAACGGTCACACATGCACAAGCTATCGATCGCACCGATGATGGACTGGACCGACGAGCTTGGTAGGTCTTTTTGAATCAACGAGTTACAAAGACCGGACGGAGCCCGTAGCCCTTTCGTAGCCTTGCTTTCCATAGATGTTGCACCGACCGGTGGGCGGTTGGGAAAACCATTCCAATTCGGCATCGCGCGGCTGAACGCGACGACAATAGGCTATTAACGCCCACGGCCGATGGCCTGTTTAGACCTCGTCACGTGCACCGCTTGTATTCCGGCGTAGAACCAACTTGCAGTCGAGCGGATTCCTTGTGAGCAGCCGCAGGGCACGCCAGTTGAACGCCGATGACGGGGGCTGTCTGTCGGTGAAGTGAAAACTGCCGATACCGGCCCGTTACGGCCGGTCAACCGGCGAATGCGAGCGACAGCAATGCAGCGCTTCCAGGCCTCGGGGCAAATTGCCGCTGGAGTCAAATGGAGGACGACTATCGCCTACTACCGGTCACTCGGGAAGCACAGAAATTGCCTAGGTGACAGACGGCAGTCGGCCAGAAGCGGAAGCTTGAGGAATGAAATTTCCGAACGCAAAGCGGACATTCAGGGGAGAACCTTGCGGATTACACGCTCCGTCCGCACCGCGACCCGATCGCACAACGGCAGCCACTTTCTTCCGCCGTTCTTCCATTCCCATTTGAATGTCATCTTGTTTCCGCCGTCCCGCACCGTCACGGTTGCGCGCGTCTGTGCTTCCGTGAAACTCCAGACGCGGCCGCTAACGCCCGCGCGGTAGCCGGGATGGTGACCGGCGTTATCGAACATGCGTGTGAAGTAGCCGCTGTCTGCCTCGTTGTAGCCCATGATTTCCACGCCTTTGAACTTGCGCGTTCCCATCTGCGCGTCCCACCGGTGCAGGACGAAAAAATTGCCAGGCAGCCA
>JAYUGT010000060.1:0-5647 GCA_043738315.1 Gammaproteobacteria bacterium | reverse complement strand
GAGGCCATCAAGCGTCAGGCCCCGGTGGCGCTGTGTTCGTCCAGCACCCCGACCAGCGCGGATGCGCAATGCAATGCCGGTGATTTCATCGGCTGGATTGCCTTTGAAGACCGCAACGGCGACTGCGTTCGCGGTGCTGACGAAGCCATCCTGCGAACCGCAGGCCCGCTCGACACCAGTATCGCCAACGCTTCCGATGGTGCCTGCATTTCGTACTTGCCTAACGGCTTTACACAGGTCGTGGCGGGCGTAGCGCCGCTGAGCCGGGTCATCTTCTGCGACCTGCGCGGACTCACGCTGCAGACCGGCACGCAACTCACCGCGGCGCGCGCCATCCAGATTTCTCGCAGTGGCCGCCCCGCGCTGTCGCGCGACCCCGCATTAGTCGGCAGCTGGGACATGCCATGCAGCACGCGTTAGCTATTCCGGGCCGCAGTCGCGGCATGACCCTGGTCGAATCGCTGGTGGCCCTGGTGGTGCTGTCGGTCGGCATGTTAGGTATCGCGGGCCTGATGCTGACCGGCATCTCGAGCAATCGCAGCGCCCTGTATCGCACGCAGGCCGTCAACCTCGCCAGCGACATGGCGGAACGCATCCGCGCCAATGCCAGCGCGCGAGTCGCGTACGACAGCCTTGCCTACGCGGGCGCACCGGCACTGCAGGACTGCGCGCCGACAGCCAACGGCGCTGGCAGCAACTGCACGGCTGCGCAACTGGCCCAAGACGATCTCGCCCGCTGGATAGCATCGATTCGCACGGTCCTGCCCGCGTTTCGTGGCGAGCCGGCGCAAGGAGAAGTTCAGGTCATTCCGGCAGGCTTTGCCGGCCAGCCGGACACCTATCGCATCAACGTCAGCTGGCAGGAACCCCGCGAACAGACACCCTTCAGTTACCAGACCGATCTCGTCATCCTGCCGCGGCCCGCGATCAATTGATGCGCACCCCGACTTTCAAGGCCCGGCGCCGGACACGTGGCATGAGCCTGGTGGAACTCATGGTCGCGGTTGGCATCAGCTCTTCGCTGATCGCCGGCGCGGTGTTCTCCTATGCCGAATACCGCCGGGTCTACAGCGTCAGCGAAGTCCTGGCGCGCGTGCAGGAGCAGGCGCGCTTCGCGATGGGTACCATCGAGCCGGACATTGAACTCGCGGGTTTTTACGGCTTCAGCAACAACCCGGACAGCATCCGCTGGGTACGCGGCTCGGCGCCCGGCACGGTACTCGCGACCGCGCCGCGTTTGCGCCAGCGGCCGCTGCCACCGCTGGCCGCCGCACCCGTGCCTGCGCCCGAGCTGGATGCCAGTGCCCAGGCCTGCGGCACCAATTTTGCGGTGGATGTGTCGATTCCCGTGCAGGGCTCGAACAATGGATTTTTGTTAGGTCCGGGCGCCGGTGCGAGCTGCGATCCGTATGGCACAGGTGCGGTTGCCACCAGCGACACGCTGACACTGCGGCGTGCCGCCACGGTCGCAAGCGCAGCGGAGGCGGGCCGCCTGCAGATTTATGCGTCACGATTCTCAAGCCGCACCGCGCAACTGCTGTTCGCCGACGGCGTGGTGCCGGGGCCCATCAACGATGACAACCGCGTGCATGACTTCGTCGTGCGCGCCTACTACATCGCGCGCGACTCGGTGGATCGCCGCGGAGTGCCGGCGCTGCGCGTCAAGGCGCTGAGTCGCAATGGTGGCGTGCCGGCTTTCATCGACAATGAAGTCATGCCGGGTGTCGAAGACCTGCAGGTGCAGTTCGGCATCGACAGCGGCGACTACGACAACGATGGCGCCGTGGACTCCAGCGTCGACGCCAACGGTGATGGTGTCCCGGAATCCGACGGGCGCGCAACGCGCTATGTGAACCCCGATTTTCCAGGACTGGATCGTCTGCAGGTCGTGTCGGTGCGCATCTGGCTGCGGGTGCGTGGCGATCAGCTGGAACCGGGATTCGTCGATGACCGCACCTATCGATATGCGGACGTCGAATATACGCCTGCGGGTGCGGACCGCGCCTTCCGGCGCGTACTGCTCACACGCACGATCGCCTTGCGCAATGCGCGCATCCTCTAGGCTACCTAAGGAACTCACGATGCCCATTCCGACTCACTCATCAGTCACGCAACGCCGCCGCCAGCAGGGCGCCGCGCTGGTTATCGCACTGGTGCTGCTTATGATTTTGACGATCCTCGCCTTCACCGGTCTCAACACTTCGATCACCGAAATTGCGATGGCTAACAACGAGCAGTTTCGCCACAGCGCTGCACAGTCCGCTGCGGATGGCATCGAAGGCGCGATCGCCAACCTCGCGGCGGTTCCGACCACGCGCAATTCCCCGGCGGTGGAATCCGGCTGGCGCAACGTCGCGGGCTCACCGGTCAACCGCTATAACACGCGTAGCCGTTACCTGGGCGAGGAGCGCAACCTGCCGCAGTCCAGCGCTGACAAGTTTGTCGGCCTGCACTTCAGCATTGACAGCGAAGGGCAATCGGCGCGCAAGGCCCGCGACCAGCAAACGCAGGGCGTGTTCGTCGTCGCCGCCACCGGCGGCGGCAATGGCGACTTCGGTCAACTCGGCACGGGACTGGCGCGATGAAAACTTCCCTTGTAGTAGTGGCGCTGCTGGCGCTCGTGTCAGCAAGCACCGCCAACGCGGCTGGTGGCAGCCGTATCCGCGCACCGGAGGCCGCCATCGAAATGCGTCTCAGCGCCTTAAAGCTGCCCGACCGGTTGGGCGGCCAGATCATGCTGGCGCCCTGCCCGACCTGTGCACCGCGCTCTTTCGGGATCGCAAGTAACGCGCAGCTGCAATGGAATGGCGCAACGATCGCATTGCAGGATCTGCGTAGGCGCGCCGTCAACGGATCCACCGCTGCTGCCACCCTGATCTACACGCGCGATAGCAATCTTATTGTCAGGATATTCGTCAATGAATAAGCGAATTCTTTGCCTGGGGGCGGCCTTGCTGGCCAGCACCGCAGCGCGCGCCGACGATACTGAGATCTTTGTCAGCAATGCGGCGGCCGAGGGTCTCAGACCTAACATACTGTTCATTTTCGACACGTCCGGCAGCATGAACTCCCTCGTGACGCTGCCCAAGGCGCCATACAATCCCGCCCAGGTCTATGACGGACGCTGCTCCCGCGATCGCTTCTATTTTGCGGTCGCGGGCAACGGCAATGCGGGACAGGACATTCCCGGCTGTGGCGGCAACAACGGCGCCGCACAGGATGGTCTGAACCTGGCCGCGAACACCTGCGCTGCAGCCGCCGAATCTATCGCGGTCGCGGGATTCTGGACCGGCCGCGCCGCGCAATGGAATCCGAGCAGCGCTGGTTGGGGCGCGCTGGCCGATAGCGCAACAAATGAGAGCGTGGAATGCGAGGCCGACGCCGGCGTACACGGCGCGAATGCGAGCTCGGTCAAGCGCTACGCGCAGGATGGCGATCCGGCCAATCCGTGGACCGCGCTCGCAGCGCAGCAGATTGGCTGGGCCAGTGCGACCGTCTACACGCTCTACAGCGCCAACTGGCTCAACTGGTACTACGCGCCAGCGGTCCCGTCCAATCTGTCGCGCCTGCAGACGGTACAGAGCGTTGCGACCAGCCTTGCGAATTCCGTTTCGGGCGTCAATCTCGGCTTGATGCGCTTCAGCAATGCCACCAATGCCGACCGCACCGACCTCGCCGAAGGCGGCATGATTACGCATGAAATCGCCGACGTGTCGGCCGCGCGGGGCTCGATCGTCGATCAGCTGAACAGCTATCAAGCCGGCGGGTTCACGCCACTGTCCGAGACACTGTATGAAGCGGGCCAGTATTTCGCGGGCCGCGCGGTCGACTACGGCCTTGCATCGCGGGTCGACGCGGCGACACCGCTGCCGAGCGTCGCGGCATCGCGGCTGCCGAATAATCCCGCGTCATACAAGTCGCCGATCACCTTCCAGTGCCAGAAAAATTATGCGTTGCTGCTGACGGACGGTGAACCCACCGAAGACAACTCGGCCGACAGCAAGATCGTCAATTTGCCGAACTTTGCCAACCTGGTTGGCGGCGACTGCGATGGCAATGGTCCCGGCAGGTGCCTGGACGACATGGCCGAGTACCTGCAAAAGGCGGACCTATCTCCTGAACCCGGCCAACAGAACGTGACCACTTACACGGTCGGCTTTGGCCCGGACGTGGCAGGCACCAATTTCCTGGAGCGCGCGGCGGCGCGCGGTGGTGGACGTGCCTACGAAGCCACGAATGTCGTCGAACTCACGAACGTGATGCAGCAGATCGTCAGTGAGATCATGCAGGCCAATGGCACCTTCACGGCGCCCGCGCTGTCGATCAATGCTTTCAATCGCAGCCAGACAACCAATGACTTTTACGTCTCTTTGTTCAAGCCTTCGGATCGGCTGCATTGGGCCGGCAACGTCAAGAAGTATTCGATCAGGAACGGCCAGATCGTCGACGCTGGCGGGCAAAATGCGATCGACCCGGCTACTGGTTTCTTCCGCGACGGCGCGCAGAGCCTGTGGTCCGCACAAGCGGATGGCCTGCAGATTACGGCGGGCGGTGCGGTCAGCCGCCAGCCGGCGCCAGCCGAGCGCAGGCTCTATACATATCTTGCGGCATCGGGCAGCCGCAATCTGGTCGCGGCAGGCAATCAGTTTGCGACTGGTAACAACCTGCTGACAGCGGATGCGTTAGGCATTGCCGCAGCCACGCCAACCCGCGAACAGGTTATATCCTGGGCGCGGGGATTCGATGCGGCGGACATCGACGGCGACGGTAACACCGCGGAAGCGACGCCGTTCATGGGCGACCCCCTGCATGCCAAGCCCACACCGGTCACCTATGGCGGCAGCACCGGAGCGCCGGACGCACTCGATGCGGTGGTGTATACCCCCACGAACGACGGCTTCCTGCACGCGATCGATGCCAAGACCGGCCGAGAATTGTGGGCATTCATTCCGCCGGAGTTGTTAGGCCGCCTGGCCAGCCTCTACGCCAATCCCACAGTTGCCGCCCGCACCTATGGACTGGACGGCGACATCCGCCTGTTGCGCTTCGACGCCAACCAGGACGGCGTGCTGGACGCAGCGGGTGGCGATCGCGCCATTCTTTATTTCGGCATGCGTCGTGGCGGGCGTTTCTACTACGCGTTGGACGTGACCAATCGCGCTGCGCCGCAGCTGCTGTGGACGTTAGGTCCGGCCAACCTGCCAGGCATTGGCGAGACCTGGTCGCCCCCCACGATCGCGCGCGTCAACGTTGGCGGCGCGGCCCAGAACGGCGAGAAACTGGTACTCATCATGGGTGGCGGCTACGACGGCGCCCAGGAAAACTACGCTTTCGTCAACGACAACTCCGGCAATCGGATATTTATGGTCGACGCAATCTCGGGTTCGTTGCTCTGGTACGCGGGCGGCGCCGGCGGCGCCGGGGCGCCGGACCTGGAGCTGGATTCGATGCGTCAGTCGATCCCAAGCCGCGTTACCGTGCTGGACACTGATGGCGACCAGTACGCGGATCGCATATATGCGGGTGACATGGGCGGGCGCGTCTGGCGCTTCGATATTTTCAACGGCAACAACCGTGGGAGCCTCGTTACCGGCGGTGTTCTGGCGACGCTGGGCAATGGCGACACCGGGACAGTCGCCTTATCGAG
>JAYUGT010000059.1:0-5675 GCA_043738315.1 Gammaproteobacteria bacterium | reverse complement strand
GCGGCACGCCGTAAGTCTCGGCGGTGCGATCCTGCGGCAGGCGCACCAGGATTTCGCCGGTGGCGTAGTGACGCATGGCGCCCGCGGTCGGGCGGCTGCCGATGCGATCGAGTTCATCGCCGAGACCCAGCGCGATCAGCGCCTTGCCGGCATTGGGCGTGATGCTGAGCCCGGCCCCGACCTCACCGAGCTCCGCAACCTGCTCGAGCACAGTGACGCGCTGGCCAGCCCGTGCCAGCCCAAGGGCGGCCGCCAGACCGCCAATGCCCGCGCCGGCCACGATGACGTGCGTGTCTTTCATGCACACGCACGGTACCAAATTGGCATGAGCAGGTCGAAACGCGCCCGAGTCCCCTGGACCACCGCACAGGTGGCGCCGTGCGGCGTAGTGTTCGGGGAAACGGGCGCGCGGGCGGCATCTTATGGATGCCGGCTTAATGACAACTGAATGGGCCGCGACTTAGCGAGCGCCGCAGGAGCCTAGAGACTGCTGCGAACGACCTTGCCGTCCTTGATGATGGCTAACAGATTCTGCTCCGGCTTTTCGAGCACGCGGATATCCTGCAGCGGATCGGCGGCCACGATCAGCACATCCGCCAGCGCGCCGGGCTCGATGACGCCGAGCCGGCCATAAGAATTTCGCGGTCCCGACATGGCTAACAGATCACCGTTGATCGAGGTCGCCTGGCGCAGGATTTCCAGCGGCGTGAACCAGCGCAGCCGCGCGCCGAATTCGCCGCTCTCCATTGCAAAGGCGCGCGGGCTGCCGAATACGTCGGTGCCGAAGGCAACCTTGACGTTGTACTTCTTGGCCAGCTGCATCATGTGATCCAGGCCAGTAGCCACCAGCACCGCCTTTTCGCGTTGTGATACCTGCACCGGCGTAAGGGGCGCCGCCGACGCGCCCGCTGGCGCTCCGGGACTGCCGCCGCCGCCGAACAGCCAGGCCTGCGGTGAAAGGTACACGCCACGCTCCGCGATCAGCTTCATGGTCGCCTCATCGATCAGATGCGCGTGCTCGATGCTGCGCACACCCGCTTCGACGGAGCGGCGGATCGCCAGCGGCGTATAGGCATGGACCGCGACATAGGTGCCCCAGTCGGCAGCGGCTTCGACCGCGGCCCGAAGTTCCGGCGCCAGGAACTGCACGCTGTCGATTGGATCCCAGGCGGACGAGATGCCGCCGCCCGCAGTCAGCTTGATCTGCGTGGCGCCGAGTCGGAGTTGCTCGCGCACGGCCGCCAGGACCTGATCCGGGCCGTCCGCGGTCAGCGCAAAGCCCTGTTGCTCGGCGATATCGGTGCGGCCGCTCCAGACGCGCGGCGGCGAATCACTGCGGTTGCGATGATCGCCATGACCTCCGGTCTGGCTGATGATCGCGCCCGACGGAAAAATCCGCGGGCCTTCCACCAGGCCTTCGTCGATGGCGCGCTTGAGGCCGAACGAGGGGCCACCCATGTCGCGCACCGAGGTGAAGCCACGCATCAGGATGCCGCGCGCCTCGACGATCGAGCGCGCGACGACATACGAGGGATCGTTGTCGCTCAGACCGGTAAAGGGCACGGCGACGGACGGATGAATGTGCGCATCGATCAGGCCCGGGATCACCACCCGGCCGCCGGCGTCGATCACCTTGGCCGTCGCCGGTATGTTGGCTGCCGCGCCTAACGAAACGATCTTGTTGCCGGCAATGACAATGTCAGCGCCTTCGCGCAATTGCGCCGCGCGTCCGTCGAACACCCGTGCGTTGCGTATCACCAGGGTGACGGCAGGTTCATCGGCCGCGAGGGCCCCGCCGGCAAGCAGCGCCAGCACTAACAAAACCGGCAATCTCTTCATTCGTCGAACCTCAGGTGCTTGACACTCTTGCCGTGGCGACGAATCAGCTTCAGTGCTTCGACGCCGATCTTGAGATGCTGTTCGACAAAAGAATCGGTCACCTTGCGGTCCGACGTTTCAGTCTTGACTCCTTCCGGGATCATCGGCTGGTCGCTGACCAGCAGCAGCGCGCCGGATGGAATCGAGTTGGCGAAGCCGGCGGCAAACAAGGTCGCGGTTTCCATGTCGATGGCCATGCAACGCGTGCGCCGCAGGTACTCCTTGAAGTCATCATCGTGTTCCCAGACCCGGCGATTGGTCGTGAACACCGTGCCGGTCCAGTAGTCGAGTTCCAGGTCGCGAATGATCGTCGACACGGCGCGCTGCAGGCTGAAGGCCGGCAGCGCCGGTACTTCGGGCAACAGGTAATCGTTCGAGGTGCCTTCGCCGCGCACCGCCGCGATCGGCAACACCAGGTCGCCGATCTGGTTCTTGCGCTTGAGGCCGCCGCACTTGCCAAGAAACAGCGCCGCTTTCGGCGTAACGGCCGACAGCAGGTCCATCACCGTGGCGGCGTTGGCGCTGCCCATGCCGAAATTGATCAGCGTGATCCCATCGGCCGTCGCGTTAGGCATGGGACGGTCGCGGCCCTTGACCTCGACGCCCATCAGGCGCGCGAAGATGTCGACGTAGTTGCCGAAATTGGTGAGCAGGATGTGTTGGCCGAAATCAGCCAGCGGGGTTCCCGTGTACCGGGGTAGCCAGTTATCGACGATTTCTTTTTTGCTGCGCATTGTTGAGAAACTTCAGCTGAGGAAAACAAGGATAGCCCAACCTGGCAATTCGTGCGCACCGCAGTCTGTTAGCCAGTCATGGCACAGATTCCGGTTGTAGGAACTTCGCCACAGGGGCGTTCTCAACGCAAGATGCTACAGATACTGAAAAACAGCCACAAGACAGCCGTAAAGTTGCCTGCATTCCAACTGTAGCAATCACGTCACACCCAGCGTCGTGCTGGACGCAGGGGGTAACCAGCAGCTTTTGGGAATTTGTTTGATTCCTGAGTCCGGTTGTGTTCATTATTAGTGCGCCTGCTTTGAAGACAAGACGGGCATAACAATTAGAACAATCAGGGGGACACGATGAATCTTCACAAGATTGCGGGAATACTTGGCTTGGTAGTCGCAGTTATCGGCGCGTTTGTGGCCGTACCGTATGGGGCGTTGATCCTGTTAGTGCTGGGCCTCGTGGTGGGCTCCGGAGTCGTGGCAGAACACAACGTACGCGTCATAGTCAGCGCGATAGCGCTGACCATGTTTGCGGGCGCTTTCGAAGCAGTACCCGCTGTCGGCAGCTACCTCAGGGAGATTGTTGCGGCGGTCGGCCAGGTTGCCGCGGGCGCCGCACTCTTTGTCATTTTCAACAACATGTATCAGCGATTCTTCGGCAAATAATCAGGCGTGGGCCCCGGCGGCGTTGCAAGACCTGCCGGGGCTCATTGTCCTGGTCTGTTAGGCGCCGCAAGCGCAATCAGTGCGCGGGCCGGTAACCCAGTAGTCTTGCCGGCAACATGAAGAGCGCTTTGACCAGCGCCACCAGTCCCTCGAACAGCGCCCCGACGATCCGGAATGGAATCGACAGCAGCCACAGGATCGGGAACAGAAACAGCACCACCAGCGCCAGCGGCCACGCGATTGCCAGCAGGATGCACCAGGCGATCAGGGCAACAAGTATTTTCATGGAGATCTCACCCTCAGCAACTGACCATTGACAAGCATTCTACACGCATGTACCTTTACTTCACAAGGTACCTGATACACAAATGCAAGCAGAAGCAAAATTCGCCCCTATCCGCAAAGGACTTCTCGAGTTCCTGGTGCTGAAGATCGTCGGCACTGAGAGCGTTTACGTGCCAGACATCCTGCGCAAGCTCGCGGAAACGGAGTTTGCCACCCAGGAAGGCACGCTCTATCCGCTGCTCAGCAAGATTCGCCGCGAAGAACTGGTGCAGTACGAGTGGCAGGAATCGGACCTCGGGCCGCCGCGCAAGTATTATCGGCTAACAAAAGCCGGCAAGGCGCAGCTTGCGGCATTCGACGAGTACTGGGCCCAGATCAACAAGACCATTTCCAACATCGGACGTTAAGCCATGCAACCCGTGATGACCGTCAGCCTGAATCGCACCGCCGTCCAGATCGAGGAAGATGCGCATGCGCGCCTCTCAGCCTACCTTGCCGACGCCAGTACCAAGCTGGCGGCCAACCCGGATCGCGCCGAAATCCTGCTCGACCTCGAACAGGCGGTGGCCGATCAGTGCAAGCGCCGCATGCTGCCCGGCCAGACGGTCATCACGCTTGCAGAACTCGCGCCAGCACTGGAAGAAATGGGTCCGGTGGAAGTGCCCGAAGCCGCTGCACCTGCTGCGGGCGTCGCACCGACCGCCACCGGCGGACTTCAGCAGGTCAGTGAAGGCGCGATGATCAGCGGCGTGTGCAAGGGGCTCGCACGGGCGGCTGCGATCGACGTCACGCTGGTGCGCGTCATCGCCGTGATCCTGTTGTTTGTAACCAGCGGCGCGATGATCATCCTCTACCTGGGGCTGATGCTGCTGATCCCGTTTGCGCCACTCGATCCAAACGGTGCGCCAGTGCGAAAACTGCCGGCCAAGTGCCGGGAATACGTGCTGCTCATCCGTTCCAAGCTCGGTTCCCTGACGAGCTAGCGGGTCAGGGGTTGAGCTGGCCCCACATATAGGCGTTAGCGTTGAAGTCCTGAATCGGCGTATCGCTGCTGCCGCTCGCTGATCGAACGCCTCCGGGCCAGGAATGCCCGCCGCCGAACACGATGCGATTCACCACGTCGTAGACATCCGGCGGATCGACGCGACAATTCACTACCGGTGCACTCGCTCGATTGCCATCGGCGGGCGTGGCGTAGCGCCTGCAGGTCGTCGACGCACCGATGCGTTCCTCGACGGCCTGGTTCGTCACGTTGTTGCGGGCGATCCAGTTCGTGATGGTCGCGTCGACACCGTAGAAATTCGTCGGCGAGATGCCATCGCTGCCGACACCGCCGGCGTACGGATAGTTACGATCGTTGAGGACGTGGATGTGCAGCACGGTGATAGGGCGCGCCGGACTGCAGGTGTAGTAGCGCGTGCCGGCACCGTCGAACTCGCCTGACGCGCCGCTCACCGCAGCGATGCCGGCCAGTTGGTCGGCGAGCCCGCAGGCGAGGCGATGCGCCATGATCCCGCCGTTGGAAAACCCGGTCGCATAGATGCGCGCCGCGTCGATGTTGTAGTTCGCGCGGACATCCGCGATCACCGCGCGTGCAAACGCAACATCGTCGACATTCTGTGACTGGGCCGTGCCACAGCAGGCGCCGCCGTTGAACGTCTGCAGCGTGCCGCTGCCCTCGGGAAATACCGCGTAGATCTGCCGCTCCTGAGCGAACTTCGTGAGCTGGCTGCTTGCGGCCTGACCCATCGCAGTGCCCGTGCAGCCATGCATCGCGAGCAGCGCGGGTCGCGGACCCGCGGCGCCGGGGCCGGTTGGGACATAGATCGCGTAGCGGCGCACGCCCTGCCCGGCCACCGACAGCGTTCGCGCAATCCACGCACCGCTGACCTGCACTGTTAGCTGCAGCGAGAACGTCTGGTACAGCGCCGTGATGGTGGTCGTGCCCTCGGCCAGGCCCGTCACCACGCCGTTAGCATTGACGAGCGCGCGTCCCGGGCTCGATGAAGACCACGTGACCTGCGTCGGGTCGACGTAGCTCGGGTACGGCGCGCCACCGACGCGCTGCACGACGAACAGGCTGATGCTCTGGCCGGTACCGATGGTCGTGGCCGCGCC
>JAYUGT010000058.1:0-2267 GCA_043738315.1 Gammaproteobacteria bacterium | reverse complement strand
CGATGCCGCGCGCGCGTTAGTGGGCACGGCAAACCTGCGCATCATCACCGGCGCCACTGCGCTGGGTACGCGCGGCAGCAAACGGGTACGCGGCGTGGAAATTGGTCGCCCGCAGCCCGATGGGACCGTCGTCGAACGCGAATGGCTGGACTGCGACGCGCTGCTGATGTCCGGCGGCTTTACGCCCGCGGTGCACCTGTTCTCGCAATCGCGCGGCAAGCTGCGCTGGAATGAAGCGCTCAACACCTTCGTACCCGGCGAATCGGCGGAACATGAGCGCTCGGCCGGCGCCTGTCGTGGTACCTACGCAATCGCAGACGTGCTAACAGACGGCGCGCAGGCAGGCGCAGCCGCAGCGGTCGCCGCCGGCGGCCGCGACCAGGCAACGCGGAGCTGGAGTGTGGACGGTGCGACACCCTGTTCTGGCGTGCTCTCCGGACTTTTGCCGCAACCCGCGACGCTGACTGGCAAGGCGTTCGTCGACTGGCAGAACGATGTCACCAGTAACGATCTTTCCCTCGCCACGCGCGAGGGCTTCCGGTCGATCGAACACGTCAAGCGTTATACGACCACCGGCATGGCGACGGATCAGGGCAAGACCTCTAACATCAATGCACTGGCCATTGTGTCCGGGCAGTTGTCGACCCCGATCGAGAAGGTCGGCCTGACGACCTTTCGCATGCCCTACACGCCACTGACGTTCGGCAGCATGGCCGGCTATGCGCGTGGCGACCTGTTCGATCCGGTGCGCAGGACGCCGACGCACGCCTGGGCCGCAGCCCAGGGCGCGATCTTCGAGGATGTCGGCCTGTGGAAACGCGCGCGCTATTTCCATCGTGGCACCGAGACCATGCACCAGGCAGTCGCAATTGAATGCCAGGCGGTGCGCCAGCAGTGCGGCATGTTCGACGCCTCGACGTTAGGCAAGATCGAAGTGGTCGGCCCCGACGCAGCGGAATTCCTCAACCGCCTGTATGTGAACGACTGGACCACGCTCGCGCCCGGTCGCTCGCGTTACGGCATCCTGTTGCGCGAGGATGGTTTCGTCTATGACGACGGCGTCATCGGGCGCATGGCCAGCGATCGCTTTCATGTCACGACCACCACCGGCGGTGCGCCGCGCGTATTCGGCATGATGGAGGATTACCTGCAGACCGAGTGGCCGGACCTCAAGGTCTGGCTCACATCGACCACCGAACAGTGGGCTGTCATCGCCGCGCAGGGACCTAACGCACGACGAGTACTCGAGGGCCTGATGGAAGGCATCGATCTGACGGCCGCCGCGTTTCCACATATGGCCGTTGCCACGGGTCACATCTGCGGAATACCTTGCCGCTTGTTCCGCGTCAGCTTCACCGGCGAACTCGGTTTTGAAGTCAACGTGGCCGCCGACTATGGCCAGGCTGTCTGGGAGGCGATATACGCCGCAGGACAGGCCCATGGCATCGAGCCCTATGGCACCGAGGCCATGCATGTTATGCGTGCCGAAAAAGGCTACATCATCATCGGCCAGGACACCGACGGCACCGTCACACCGCTGGACGCGGGTCTAGGCTGGGCGATCGGCAAGAAGAAACCCGACTTCGTCGGCAAGCGCGCGCTGGAGCGCCCGGCGATGCGCGCCAGCGACCGGCCACAGTTCATTGGCTTGCTGACGACCGATCCGAAGCAGGTGCTTGCAGAAGGCGCGCAGATCGCTGCCAGCCCGAATCAGCGGCCACCGATGGAACTGATCGGCTACGTGACTTCATCCTATTGGAGCTCGGCGCTGAATCGGTCGATCGCGCTCGGCATGATCAAGGGTGGTCGTGCTCGCCGCGGCCAGACGGTCTACATCCCGATGTCGGGCGGCGATATCGCGGCTGAGGTCACGGCTCCGGTGTTCTATGACGCCGAGGGAGCACGCCTCAATGACTAGGATTTTGGAGCGTCGCAGCGTGGAAATCCCGGACCCGGGCCGGGTGGTCACTTTGTTAGCGCCTGCCGCGCGTTTCGTGCTGCGCGGGGATGGCCCCGTCATGCAGGCGGCGGGCGCCATTATCGGCGCCATGCCATCGACAGTCGCCTGCCGCGCGGTCAGTGGCCAGGACTGGTCGGCGCTGTGGCAGGGACCCGACGAGCAACTATTGTTAGGTCCCGTGAAGTGGCAGTCGGGCTTCGAAGCCGCGCTCGAGACTGCGCTGCGGGATCTGCCGCACTCCCTGGTCGACATCAGTCATCGCCAGGTCGGCATCGAACTCGCCGGCCCGCGGGCGGCGACGCTGCTG
>JAYUGT010000057.1:0-5688 GCA_043738315.1 Gammaproteobacteria bacterium | reverse complement strand
CATTGGCCATGGCCATGATCAGGAACGGCGCGCCCGGCGTCCAGTGATCGAACGCGTAGCCGCCGATCTTGGAAATCACCAGGATGCCGACCGCGCCGCAGAAGCCGACCATGCCGATGACTGCGCCGCGAATCGCGCCCGGCGCCTCCTGGCCGATCAGCACCTGCGTACCCAGGATGCCGCTCGCCTGTCCGATACCTAACACAATGAGCGCCGGCACCGCCGCGGCCTGCAGCGGATCGGCCGTGATGCCGATCCAGCCGTAGCCGGCAATCGAGATTGCAATTGCAATGATCAGCAGCGTTACGCGATTGAGCTGGTCCGACAGCCACCCGAAAAACGGCGCCCAGAATGTCGCCGCGATCTGCACCGCCGCAAACGGCAGCGAAAGTCTCTTCGCGGCTTCCGCGGCGGTCATGCCTTCGGTCTGCGCGACGTTCTGCATCCACTGCGCCAGAAAGAGGGCCACGATCACCAGGTCGGCACGCGCGGCGAATGACGCCGTATAAGCCAGCATGATGCGCGGATGCCGGGCCGCGGTGATGCCGGAACGGGCCTGCTCCAGCAACGGCACCTTGGCCTTCACCTGCTCGGGGCGGCCGGGCTTCAGGCCAAACATGATCAGGGCACTCAGCACACAAACGCCTGCCGCGAACAGGTACGACGCGCGGCCGGCCCACAACTCATCCAGGCCCCGGGCGGCGAATACCGATGGCAGTCGATTGAGCAGCGTGAAGAAAATGACCGCACCGATGGCATTCAGGAAGAACGCCACGCCCGCAAGTTTGCCGCGGTCGCGTTCCTGCGGGTAGTCCGCCAATACCGTGGCTAACATGCCACCCAGGGTCGCCACTCCGACGGCGAAGATCAGCCGATAGATCAGCAACTGCCCGTAGTCGTTGGCAAACGGATAGGCGGCATAGGCGAGCCCCGCAACCAGAAAGCCGGTGATGTAGACGATGCGCCGGCCGATGCGGTCCGACCACGCACCGATCAGGCCGATCAACAGCAGTCCGACGATCTCCTGCCAGAACTGCAGGCTGCCGCCCACCTTGCCGGTGTCGCCCTGCGCAATCCCGAGGTTGACCCGCAGCACGTAGGGTTGCAGCGTGGTGATGTAGGTGAAGAGCCCGATGCTGACAAAAGCGGCCCACAGATAACACAGCGTGTGGCGGGCCGTTACGCCGGGAGCAAGTGCGATCGGGCCAAACTTGTGGGTCGATGATTCAGGCATTGGTCACCGCGATATTTGGTCAGCGAAACAGGATCGACGCCGGGTAGCGCTCATGCAGGCGCCGGTCCAGACCGAAAGTATGCCCCGTTGGCAGCAGGATGAGCGGCAGGAACATCAGGCCCAGGGCGATCAGCGAAGCGTCGTAATAGCCGCCCATCGCGAAGCAGAACATCATCAGCATCGCGCCGAGCGCGGCGCCGCGCGTCATGAACCCGGCTAACAAACCAAAGGCGATCGCGGTCTCGCCCAGGGTAACCAGCAGCGCGAACCAGCGAAAATGCGGGATGCCCCAGTTTTCGATAAAGCGTGCGCCGAACGACTCCGGGTCGATCTCAGCCAGCCGTTCGGTGAAAACGCGCTGCAACTTGTCCGACCAGATCCACGCCGCGAGCCATTTGTTAGCTGCGGCGCTGACAAAAAACAGCGCCATCAGAAAACGCAGCGCCAGGGCGCTGCCACGGCCAAAGCGTCGCAGCGCGGAACTCATGGCCGGGCTCCGCCGCCGGCCAACGCGGGTTTACCGAGGAATTCGCGTACCAATGCATAGCCCTCGCGACGCGGCAGCGCCTGGCACTGTCCGACGTTCCGGCCCGCCGAGTCGTACCACGCGCCGGTCCGCTGGTCGATAGAGTGATCGGGCAGCGTGATGCGCGCGGCAATCATGTCGACCTGCGCGCGCCAGGCGCGATCGTGTTCAATCGTCCGCAGCGCCCCCGTTTCACGGTAGATCGCCAGGGGGCGTTCGTCCAGGGTCTTGTCACGGACAAACTGCAGCAAATAGTCGGCAATTGTCGCGATCTGTGCCCAGAAAGTTTTCTCTTTCAGGCGATACACCGTGTTGTCCGGTCGGCCGGTCTGCGCATTTGCGGGCGCATCCTGACGGGTACAGCGAATGAAATCGTCGCAGGTCGTGCAGCGGAGGTTGATGGGGATGGCCAGGTCATTGGCAGTCTTGTGCCCGCCCAGCCGGCCGCAGGCGCCCAGCAGCGATACCAGCAGCAGCAGCACGACTTGCGGTGTACGGCTCATCTAACGAGCGATCATAGAGGGCCTCTGGAATTAGTCGACCTCGGCGCCTCGCCAATTGGCCTGGCGACCGCGATGCGGCGCGCCGGGTTGTCGCACGCGCTCTGATACCTTAGCCTGTCACGATGCAGAAGCCGTTAGTCATGGCCGTGGTCGCGGCTTTGGGTTCCCTGGGTTGCACCGGGACGACGCAGCGCCCGGACACGAAGACCGCCTGGCCAATGGCAGAATTCTGCAGCGACGCACAACGGCTCATCAGTTCGACAGAACTGCGCGCCAGCAACGTGGTGCATGAGGACTACCAGGCATTCGTCCTCTCCAAGCCCAAAGTGCGGCCTCTGGAAACCGAGCAATTTCACTGGTACGAAGATACGGCGCGCACGCGACTCAAGATGATTTCCTGCAAGATGAAAACCACGGATCATCTGCGCGCCGAGTATGGCGACAGCGCGGCGGGTACTGAAGGCTTATGCGCGGCGGTCAATCAGCGCAGCCTCGCGGTTGCGCTCGCAGGCCTGAAGCGCAGCCGCCATGGCAAGCTGCACTACGACAGCGGCCGGCAGGTTGTCTTTGACGCCGAGGAGCTGACAAACCTGGGGCCGGAGTGGCTTAAGGTCCACGAAATTGCCTGGGAAGATACGCAGGGCGTGCTGCATGTCCAGAGCCGTGCGATGCGCAACGACTGGCTGGACCCACGTTATCTGAAGGCGCCACCGCGGTTTCGCGGCACGCGCTATTGCCACCTGATTGCGCCGGACTACCTGCAGCGCCTGCTCACCGGTGCGACGCCGGCGCCACATGCACGTGGCGAAGCGGTGTCGACGGCTGTCATGCCGCCGACACCGCCCGGTTAGCTAACAGATCTCAGCCGCCGGTTCGCGGGCGCGGCGGACGAACACCACCGGCGCCGCCGGGACGCTGGCCACCTAAGGGACCGCGCCGCGCACCGTCCGCGCCCTCGGGCCGCGGCCCGCGATGCGGCGGGCGAGCCGATGACAACTCACCCTGCGACAGCTGGCCGTTGCCATCCTTATCCAGCTTGTTGAATCGCTCCTGGCTCAACTGCGGCATGCGCTTGGCCAGTTCGTCAAAGCTGATGCCGCCGCTGCTGTCGGCGTCAAGGCGCTCGAAAATCCGCCGGCCCATGCCGCTGCGCAGCTCTTCGCGACTGAGGGTGCCGTTCTTGTCGGCATCCAGGCCGGTGAACTGCTCCTGCGTTACGTTAGGCCGCTGCGCCTGAAGTTCCTCGAAGGAAATCGCGCCGTCGCCGTTGGTGTCGATCGGCGGACCGCGCATCGCACTTGCGGCATCGCGCAGTTCGTCCCGTGACAAGAGACCGTTGTGATCCTTGTCGGCATTGGCGAACTGCTCTGCCGTGGCGTTAGGTCGCACGGCCTGCAGTTCCGCCAGGTCGATTGCGCCGTCGCCGTTGGTGTCGAATTTCGGCCGCTGCGGGTTATCGTCCGCGGCAGCCACCGCGCTGCCCAGCATCAGGGCGGCAACGCTTAACAATATCCTGGTGTTCATAAGTCTCCTCTCGGGTTTACACGACCTGACTACCTGAACGCAGCATTCAGCTACCGGTTGACAGGTCTAGCGGCCGAAAAGCGCGACGATTTGCGCCGTCGCCAGGGTGTTGGCATTGATATTGAACCCCGCCAAAGCCGCTGTAGCGCCCGCCGGCAGCTCCAGTTTCTCGACTTTCAGCGCATGGACCCTGAAGTAGTAGCGGTGGTTGCCGCTGCCCGGCGGCGGACAGGGCCCGCCATAGCCCGGGCTGCCGAAATCCGTCCTTCCCTGTCCACTGCCCGGTGGCAGGCTTTTGCCCGAGGCCTCACCCGCTCCGGCGGCAAGCCCGGTGGTGGTCGCCGGCAGGTCGTAGACCACCCAGTGCCAGAAGCCGCTGCCGGTCGGTGCATCCGGGTCATACATCAGGATCGCATAGCTCTTCGTGCCCTCCGGCGCGCCGCTCCAGCTCAGGGCCGGCGACTGGTTGCCGCCGCTGCAGCCAAAACTGTTGAAGACATGGATGTCGGCCAGCGTGGCGCCGTCGGAAAAACTCGCGCTTGTTAGCTTGAAGCTGTCGGTCGGCTTGCCGGTGGAGGTGAAGATGGCCGCCAGGTCCGGAGCCGCGGGTGCCGGCTGCGCGGCCGGTGCCGCCGCAGCGGCCGGTTCGGTGGCTGCCGGTGGTGGTCCGCCGCAGCCAGTAATCGCCATCAACGCTGCAACGCTAACAAAAGCTGTTCTCACTTTGAAACCGGACATCGTGGTCGTCCTCCGAGTGGATGGTGGCATCAATAACGGAAAGTGTAATTCAGCTTGAGCGTGGTTTCGGCGATGTTCGGCCGGAAATTGCCGAACGGATCCTCACGCCAGTCATAGTTGACGACGAAGTACATCGACTGGCCTACCCCGGGCAGCCAGCGCAGCCGGCTGTTGACCCCCAGGCGGCCGGAGACATTGTCGTACTGCAGCACATTGAGCCAGGCCCAGTGCACGTTGAAGGCCACGTTGGCGGTCAGTGCGTAATTGCGCACCGTGAATCGCCCGGCTGGCAGGTCGATCTGGTTGATCGCGTAAATGCCGCTCAGCAGCAGGTGCTTGTTAGGCTTGAGGTTCAGCGTCAGCTTGGCGTCATCACGCCGGCCGTTGTAGAAATCGCCGGTTTCGAGATCCAGATTGACGCCACACTTCCGAAAGCCCGCCATGGTGGAATAAAACCGGACCCGGCCGAAATCGTACTGGCCCCGGGCAACGGACAGCCCGCCGGGCAGCACGAAGGGCGCGGCGAGGACCTCGGTGTTGCGGATCAGGTCCATGGCGATGGTGCCACCGGGCAGCGTGTCGAGCGAAAACGGCGTCGCCAGGATGCTGCGGGATTCGAGGCCGCCGGTCAGCGCGTCGAGCTGGTGATACTCGCCGCCATAGAGCCAGCTTTTGAATCGACCGTCCTTGTTCTCGAAGCGATTGCGGTATTTCGCAACGGCATCGTACTGGCGGATGCCGACCCGATTGACGAAGCCCAGCGCCGGCTTGAAATTGCGGCCGATTTCAGCGACGTTCAGGCTTGCATTCAACTTGTCGTTAGGCCATGCGACGTTCAGGCCCCAGGCGGCGTTGTCGTTGCCAAGGCCGGGCGTCACCGACTCCTGCCACCAGCCCTTGACGTCCAGGATCTCGCTGAGCCTGTCAAAGCGATCCCGGTAGTTGAAGTCAAAACCTAACACCTGGTTTGAGCGCGTACTGGTCGGGTCACCCAGGGTGACAATGGCACCGAGAGTCGACTGTTCGCCGATGTTGATGTAACCGCGCCCGACGAACAGGTCGCGTTCCGGCACCGCCCCGGATGCGCCCTGGCGCACCGCCAGCGCGCCGAGCACGAAGTGTCCCGCCCGACCCGCGACCTTGGCGCCATAATCGAGATCGAT
>JAYUGT010000056.1:0-5708 GCA_043738315.1 Gammaproteobacteria bacterium | reverse complement strand
GCCAAGGACCATGGCGAGGGCGGCCTGCTGGTCGGCGCGCCGCTGCGGGGCCGTGTCGCCATCGTCGATGACGTGATCACGGCGGGCACGGCGATCCGGGAATCGGTTGATTTGATACGGCGCGCAGGAGCCAAACCGGTGGCGGTGCTGCTCGCCCTGGATCGCCAGGAACGCGGCCAGGGAACGCAATCCGCAGCGCAGGAAGTCGAAGCCGAATTCGGCGTAAAGTGTGTGAGTATTGTCACACTGGCCGACCTGATTGAATTCTGTGGCGGACCTGCAGGTGACGCGCTTCGCATTTCTAACACCGAGATTGCACGACTTAAGCAATATCGGGAACGATACGGTATCGAGTAGGGCCCGCCGACCATGAATCACGCAAAACACAGCTCGCCGGAGGCCGGTTTGACGCGTCGCGCGGCGGTTGTGACTTCGCTGCTGGCTGTGCTGTTAGCCAGCGCAGCAATTGCGCAGCAGAACCCTAACGACCAGAAGAAAGTCTACCGCTGGATAGATGAAAAGGGGGTGGTCCATTACGGGGATCGCATCCCACCCGAATACAGTCGCGGCGAAGCGGCGGTGCTGAACAATCAGGGTGTCACGGTCGGAATCCGTCCGGCGCAGAAAACGCCCGAGCAACTGGCGAGCGAAACCGCGCAGCGCGAGATCCGGGACAAGGAACAGCAGCGCGACTCATTTCTGCTGACCACATACACCTCGGTCCACGATATCGAGCAGTTGCGCGACCTGCGGCTGCAACAAATGGCCGACGCGCGCAGATCGATCGAAGCCTATGTCGAATCTCTGCAGGGACGCCTGATGTCGCTGCACGAACGCGTGCAGGTATTTCGCCCGTATAACGAAGCGCCGACTGCGCGGCGCATGCCGGACGAGCTGGCGCAAGACCTGGTGCGCACCTTGAAGGAAGTCGCTGTGCAACGCGCGCAGATGGCCGAGCGCATGGCCGAAGACCGGGCGTTGCGCGCGCAGTTCCAGCTCGATATCGACCGTTACAAGGCGCTCAAATCGAAGGTGGCCAGCACCCGTTAGCTTTCCGGCCGCTCAACTGCGGCCGGAACTGCCGAAACCACCGCTGCCGCGCTCGGTCGCGGCGAAATCAGTGACGACATCGAGCGCCACCTGCACCACCGGCACGATGATCAGCTGCGCGATACGCTCGCCGGGCTGCACCGTATAGGCGGCCTGGCCGCGGTTCCAGCACGACACCATCAACGGACCCTGATAGTCCGAATCGATCAGGCCCGTCAGATTACCTAACACGATGCCGTGCTTGTGACCGAGACCGCTGCGCGGCAGGATCACGGCGGCGAGGCTCGGGTCCGCGACATAGATGGAGATGCCGGTCGGGATCAGCTCGGCAGCGCCCGGCTGCAGCAGCAACGGCGCATCGATGCACGCGCGCAGATCCATGCCCGCGGAGCCGCCGGTCGCGTAGGCCGGCAGGGGCCAGTCGCGGCCCATGCGCGCATCCAGGATGCGCACCTGCAGGGTGCGGGTCACCGCAGGCGCGTCGTCAGCCATCAGGCAACTGCGTCGGCGCGGCTGCGAAAGCGGGTGGCAATCAGCGTCAGAAGCTGTTCGGCCACCTGGTCCTTGGAACCGGGACCGATCTCCTGCTGGCCATTGCGCCACAGGACCAGCAAGGCATTCACGTCGCGCTCAAAAACCTTGTCGTTGCTGACATCGTTGGCGGCGATCATGTCGAGATTCTTCTTCAACATCTTGGCCTTCGCGTAATGCTCGAGCTGCTCGGTTTCGGCGGCGAATCCCACCACGAATGGTTTGTCCTTGCGCGCCGCAACGTGGGCCAGGATATCGACCGTGCGTTCGACGGCGATCTCGAGTTCCGGAGAATTCTTCTTGATTTTCTGCCCTGCGGGCCGGGCCGGGCGATAGTCCGCGACCGCGGCGGTGCCAATGAAGATCTGCGCATCGGCCACTTCGCGCTCAACCGCAGCTAACATGTCGGCCGCGCTCTCGACATCGATGCGCCGCACGCCGGCGGGCGTCGCCAGCGCCACCGGGCCCGCGACCAGCACCACGTCGGCGCCGGCAGCGCGCGCAGCCGCCGCGACCGCGAAACCCATCTTGCCGGAACTGCGGTTGCTGAGGAAACGCACCGGGTCGACCCGCTCACGCGTCGGGCCGGCCGTGATCAGCACGCGCACGCCAGACAGTGGGCCGCGGCCACCTAACAACGTGACCGCGTGCTCGGCGATTTCCAGCGGCTCGAGCATGCGACCGTCGCCGGTTTCGCCGCAGGCCTGGTCGCCGCTGCCCGGGCCCAGCACCGCGATGCCGCGCGCGGCCAGCAGCCGCATGTTGTCCTGGGTCGCTTTGTTAGACCACATGAGGCGATTCATCGCCGGCGCAACGGCAATGACCTTGTCCGTGGCCAGGCACAGCGTGGCGAGCAGGTCGTCGGCGTGGCCGCCCGCGAGCCGCGCCAGGAAATCGGCCGTGGCCGGTGCGACGATGATGAGGTCCGCCCAGCGCGCCAGCTCGATATGACCCATGGCCGCTTCGGCGGCGCTGTCGAACAGCTCATCGCGGACCGGCCTGCCGGACACCGCCTGGAAAGTCAGCGGCGTGACAAATTCACGCGCGCCCGCGGTCATCACCACCTGGACTTCGGCGCCGCGTTCGCGCAGCCGCCGCACCAGGTCGGGACTCTTGTAGGCTGCGATACCCGCGGTCACGCCCAGCAGTATTTTCTTGCCAGCCAGCTCCATGTCGTGCCGATTATAGAGTGTTAGCCATTTCGATTCTGCGCAAGCGCACCCGATTCACGGTCTGGCTGCCGCGGGTCAGAGGGGCAATCATGCGGCGATGGCTACAACACGAACTGCAGCAGTCCGCGGCCTCAGGCATTGGCCGCGCGGCGACCGCCCGCGCGAGAAGCTGCTGGCGGGCGGGGCCGGAGCGCTGTCGGACGCCGAGCTGCTGGCGGTCCTTTTTGGGACAGGCCTGCCCGGCCGCAATGTGGTCGAAGTCGCCCAGGACCTGCTGGCACAGCACGGCTCCCTGCGCGGGTTGCTGCGAGCACCCTCCGTGCCGGCACCCGGAAATACCGGCCTTGTGAAGCGCCTGGGGCTCGGCCCGGCGCGCTATGCCAGCCTGCATGCGGCCCTGGAGCTGGCGCGGCGCCATTTTCGCCAGGGGCTGGAGGCGGGTTCGGTCCTGGGCTCGCCGGGTGACACGCGCGCCTTCCTTGTGGCCCAACTCCGGGACCGGCCGTACGAGGTCTTCTGCTGCCTCTATCTCGACAACCGCCACCGGCTGATCCGTTTCGAAGAGCTGTTCCGCGGCACTATCGACGGCGCCACTGTGCACCCCCGCGAAGTGCTGCGCCAGGCGCTCGCGCACAACGCCGCCGCCGTCATCCTGGCGCACAACCACCCGTCCGGCGTTGCGGAACCCAGCCAGGCGGACGAAATGATTACGCGGCGCCTCAAGGAGGCGCTGGCACTGGTCGACATCCGCGTCCTCGATCATCTGGTCATCGCCGGGGCGGAGGCCGTGTCGCTGGCGGAAAAAGGGCTGCTGTAGTGCCAGTCCTATTCCAGCTCGGGATAGGGCCCGACACCGCCCGCGGCGATGAAGCGATCGATGCGCGCCTCGAGTACAGGCAGTGGCACCGACCCCAGTTCCAGCACGGTGTCGTGAAAAGCGCGGATGTTGAACTTCGCGCCTAACGCGGACTCGGCCCTGGTGCGCGCTTTCACGATGGCCATCTCGCCGAGATAGTAGGACAGCGCCTGCCCGGGCCAGGCGATATAGCGATCGACTTCGGTTTCGATCTCATGCTCGGGCAGCGCGGTGTATTCCTTCAGATACTGGATCGCGCGAGCGCGCGTCCAGCCCAGCGAATGCACGCCGGTGTCGACGACCAGCCTCGCGGCGCGCCACATCTGATAGCTCAGCATGCCGAAGCGTTCGTAGGGCGTTTCGTAAATCCCCATTTCCAGCCCGAGCTTTTCGCAGTACAGCGCCCAGCCTTCGCCGAACGCCGAGATGTACGTCTTCTGGCGGAATTCCGGCTGGTTCTTGTGCTCCATCGCGATCGGCATCTGGAATGCATGACCCGGCGCGGACTCATGCATCGTCAGCGCGGGTAGACTGTAGAGCGGGCGCGACGGCAGGTTGTAGGTGTTGACGAGATAGACGCCCGGGCCACCGCGACCGGCGGTGTAGAACGGCGCGAGATCGTCCGGCACCGGTTTGATCGCAAAGCGCATGCGCGGCAGGTAGCCAAAATACTGCGAACTTTTGGCATCGAACTTCTTGGCGATCCACGCGGCGCGCATCAGCAGTTCTTCGGGCGTCTTCGCATAAAACTGGGGATCGGTGCGCAGGAATTTCAGGAACGCCGGAAAGTCGCCGGAGAACCCTGTCTCCTTCATGACGCCTGACATCTCGGCATGCAGGCGCGCGACCTCAGACTCGCCGATCGCATGGATCGCCGCGGGCTCAAGATCGAGCGTCGTGAACTCGCGGATCTTGGCGCGATAGAACGCCTTGCCATCCGGCATCTCTTCCGCGGCGAGGGTCTGGCGGGCACCCGGCACATATTCATTGCGCCAGAAATCCAGCAGCGCCCGGAACGCCGGTTGCACGACATCGCGGATGACGACGCTGGCTTCGGCCCGCAGGCGCACCTGCGCATCGGGCGCGATGCCGTTCATGTCGCGGAATGGCGTATAGAAACTGTTAGCTTCGGGCGTGGTATCGATGATCGCGGTGAGCGACGCATCGCGACCCAGCAGGGTCAGCTGCGGCGGCGTGAAGCCACGCCTGAGGCCGGCGCGCATCTGCAGCATCTGTTCGTTGAAGTAGCGCGGAATGTCACGCATCTGCCTGAGCCAGTTCTGGTAGTCCGCGAGCGTGCGGAACGGTTTGCGCGCCGTGTAACCCAGATCGGTCCAGAAGGTTGTATCCGCATTGGCCGGCATTTCGAAGTCGCGAAACCGTTGCGACGCGATCAGCGCCGTGATTTGCGGGCGATAAACGTCGTAGTTGATTTGCTCTTCCGCCGGGAGTTTTTTGCGGTCGATGCGATCCAGTTTCCTCGCGACCTCTTCCCAGTAGCGCAGGCGCAGGTCCTGTGCCGCTGCATCCACTTTCGGCAGATGATCCTGCACGCCTCGCTGGCTGTCCTCGTTGTCGGCGAACTGCTCCTGGCGCCAGGCCCATTCGCTGCGATAGATGTTCTGCAGGGCGGCGTCGGCCCCCTTGGGCGCCGCAGCGTGCACGGGCGCGATCGCAATCGCGAATAAAATCGCGGCAACAGCACGCGGCAAAAAACCGGACATACGACGACCCCCTGAGTTGCGCCTGGAAAATCGCGCCCTAGCCTAGTGGATAAAATGCCATAAGGGACCCAGCCGGCGCCGCCGGCGCCGGCGGTTGCTGTCGAGGCCAAGTTCCGGTATAAAGGCGGGCCCTTGGGCGGCCTAAGGGCCACCTTGGTGCCACTAACTTATTGATTTTAAAAGAGAACTTTCATGTCCCGCGTGTGCGAAGTTACGGGCAAGAAGCCCACCGTTGGCAATACAGTCTCCCACGCCAACAACAAGCGTCGGCGCCGCTTTCTGCCGAACCTGCATACGCAGCGTTTCTGGCTGGAAGGCGAAAAGCGCTGGGTGTCCCTGCGGCTGGCGACGTCGGCGCTGCGCACGGTCGAGAAG
>JAYUGT010000055.1:0-5724 GCA_043738315.1 Gammaproteobacteria bacterium | reverse complement strand
GCGCTTGCCGAGGCGGGAATCGGTTGCAACATGGTCGCGGGTGCGTACCATGACCACATTTTCGTGCCGATCGAGCGCGCAGCGGAGGCGCTTGATCTGCTGAATAAACTGAGAGTCAACCTGGCTAACAAAAAATGAAAAACCTCGGTCATCTTTTTGAGCACAATCGACGCTGGTCCAGGGGCATGCACGACCAGGACCCAGAATTCTTCAGCAAGCTGGTGCAGCAGCAGTCGCCGGATTATCTGTGGATCGGCTGCTCCGACAGCCGTGTGCCTGCGAATCAGATCGTCGGGCTGCTGCCGGGCGAGTTGTTCGTGCATCGCAATCTCGCCAACGTGGTCGTGCATACGGACCTGAATTGCCTGTCGGTAATGCAATTCGCGATCGATGTACTCAAGGTCAAGCACATCATCGTCTGCGGACACTATGGCTGCAGCGGCGTGCGCGCCGCGCTGCGCCGCGACCGCATCGGCCTCAGCGATAACTGGCTGCGGCATGTGCAGGACGTGCACCAGAAACATGCTGGTTTGTTAGATCAGGCGGCGACAGAGACGCTGGCGGCCGATCAATTGTGTGAACTCAATGTCATCGAGCAGGTCGCTAACGTTTGCCAGACCACCATCGCGCACGATGCCTGGGAACGCGGCCAGGAGCTGTCGGTACACGGCTGGATCTACGGCATCCAGGATGGCTTGCTGCGCGACCTGAACGCCAGCGCCACAAGCAACGGCGAGGCCACCGGCATGCACGCCCGCGCAATGGCGCAATTCCGTTAGGCTGGAGCAGCGAAGGCGCAATGGGCAAGACCAGACTGGAAGCATTCAGCGACGGCGTGATCGCGATCATCATCACGATCATGGTGCTGGAGCTCAAGGTGCCGCACGGCGACCAGCTGGAGAACCTCTGGCCGCTGTTGCCGGTAGCACTCGCCTATGTGCTGAGCTTTGTCTACGTCGGAATTTACTGGAATAACCACCACCACCTGCTGCACACCTGTCAGCGTGTTACCGCGGGAATTCTCTGGGCAAATCTGCACCTGCTGTTCTGGCTTTCCCTGACTCCATTCGCGACCGGCTGGATGGGCGAGAACCATTTTTCGGCACTGCCGACCATGCTGTACGGCGTCGTGCTGCTGATGGCGGCGGTCAGCTACTTCATCCTGCAATACGCGATCATCGCATCGCAGGGACCTGAGTCGCTGCTGCGCAAGGCAGTCGGTCGTGACTGGAAGGGCTGGCTGTGCCTCGCGCTATATGCGCTCGCGATCGGCGTGGCAATCCCGGCGCCGTGGTTGTCACAGGCCATTTATGTGCTGGTGGCGATGGTATGGCTCCTGCCTGACCGGCGCATCGAGCGCGTGTTAGGCAGCGGCGACTGACCTTGGTCCTCGCCGACGGAATTCTGCGGAGTCTCCTGTTTGGGATGACGCTCGCAGCGGCCGTCGGGCCGATCGCGCTGTTGATCGTAAACTACGGCATTTCGCGGGGTTTTCGCGCCGCCTTCGCGGCGGGCTGCGGTGCAGCCGTCGCCGACCTGCTGTACGCAATGCTGGCATTCATCGCCGGTGCGCAGCTCCTGGCCTGGCTTGCGGATAAACAGGACGGCTTCCGGCGCCTCAGCAGCCTGGTGCTGGTGTTGTTAGGTCTGTGGATGATATGGCGCGCCTGGGCGCCTCACATCACTCAAAATCCGGCCGCGGGGATGGCGACCGCGACCGGGCGCGCAAAGCGGCCGTTCCTGACGCTGCTGCTGCTGACGCTCGTCAATCCGCTGACAGTACTGGTTTTCGTCGGATTTGCGGGCCAATTGCCGCTGGGCAGATCCGTGAGTTCAGCCGCTGCGCTGGCGCTGGCGGTGTTCGCCGGCAGCCTGATGGTGCAGACGGTCTTCGCGCTGGGTGGCGCGGCCCTGGCGCGCGTGTTGAGCAATTCACGATGGCAGCGCCTGCTCAATGGCCTCAGCGGTGCCGCCATCGCTGCCTTCGGTCTTCATGGCATGTGGCAATGATCGCGTCACGGCGCGCATTGCTGGCATGCCTGCTGTCCGCGCCGCTCGGTGTGCGTTCACGGGAGGTACTTCCAGTGCAGGATCTGACACGAATCGATCATCTGATTTACGCAACACCGGATCTTGACCGGACGGTTGCGGAGCTCGAGCTGCAGACCGGCGTGCGGGCCAGCGCCGGCGGCAGTCACCCCGGGCGCGGCACGCGCAACGCCTTGTTAGCTCTGGGGTCGCGTTGTTATCTCGAGATCCTGGGGCCAGATCCCACGCAGCCGCCGCCGGAGCGGCCGCGAACGCGCGGCATCGATCAACTGCAGGCCGCGAAGTTGGTGGGCTGGGCGGCTGCCTCAGCCGATCTGGATGGCCTGGCGCAGCGCGCCATGGCCCAGGGCGTGGAATTGGGCGCGGTGCGGCCCGGCAGCCGGCGGAAACCGGATGGCGAACTGCTGCAATGGCGCTTTACCGATCCTAACAAAATTGTGTTGGATGGCCTGGTGCCGTTTCTCATTAACTGGGGCGGCGCCGCGCACCCGGCGCTCGATGCCGCCAGGGGATGCCTGCTGCTTGAGCTGCGAGCCGAGCACCCGGACCCCGCCGCTGTGCTCCGTGCTCTGCACGCGCCCGATCTCAGGATCCCGGTCAACAGGGCGGCTGTTCCCGCGTTGGTCGCCCGAATAAAAAGCCCTCGAGGAGTCATTACCCTGCGCTAGAATTCGCGCCGCCCTATAAATGGGCAGTGCCACAGGATCGACGTTTGCGGAGATTTGGCGCACTATTTTATTGCAAATTGCCCTTTCGGCCGCTCTAATTTAGTGCAAAATAAGCTTACCGGAACCGTAAGTCTCTGAAAAATAAGGCAATGTTACTTGGCATGCGACCTGCATTGTTACTGTGCTTAATCTTTACCGGAGGCTAACAACCCATGACCCCTAGCGATGTCCTCAAGCTGATCAAAGAAAAAGAAGTGAAGTGGGCAGACCTGCGCTTCACCGACACCCGTGGCAAGGAACAGCATGTCACCATCCCGACCAAGGTCGTCGACGAAGGCTTTTTCCGTGACGGCAAGATGTTCGACGGTTCGTCGATCGCCGGTTGGAAGGGCATCAACGAATCCGACATGATCCTGATGCCGGAATCCAAGACCGCGGTGTTAGATCCGTTTTTTGAGGAAGCCACGGTCAACATCCGTTGCGATGTCATCGAGCCGGCGACGATGCAGGGCTACGAGCGCTGCCCGCGTTCGTTAGGCAAGCGCGCCGAGGCATATCTCAAGAGCACCGGTATCGCCGATGGCGCGATGTTCGGTCCGGAAAACGAATTTTTCATTTTCGACAGCGTGCGCTGGACCAATGAAATGCGCGGCTGCGGCTACGAGATTGATTCGGTGCAGGGCGCCTGGAATTCGAACACCAATTATCCCGAAGGCAACAAGGGACATCGCCCCGGTATCAAGGGCGGCTACTTCCCGGTTCCACCGGTCGATGCATTCCAGGATATTCGCAATGCGATGTGCGGCGCCTGCGAAGACCTCGGCCTCGTGGTTGAAGTACATCACCACGAAGTGGCGACTGGCGGCCAATGTGAGATCGGCATCGGCGCCGGCGGCCTGGTCAAGAAGGCCGACGAAGTGCAGATCCTGAAATATGCGGTGCATAACGTCGCGGCTGGCTATGGCAAGACGGCCACGTTCATGCCGAAGCCACTGGTTGGCGATAACGGCTCGGGCATGCATGTGCACCAGTCGCTGCAGAAAGACGGCAAGGCGCTTTTCGCCGGCGACAAGTACGGCGGCCTGTCCGAGACGGCGCTGTACTACATCGGCGGCGTCATCAAGCATGCCAAGGCCCTGAACGCCTTCACCAATGCCGGTACTAACAGCTACAAGCGCCTGGTCCCGGGCTTCGAAGCGCCGGTGATGTTAGCCTACTCGGCACGTAATCGTTCCGCGTCGATCCGTATCCCCTGGATATCGAACCCGAAGGGTCGCCGTATCGAAGTGCGCTTCCCCGACTCGCTGGCAAACCCGTATTTCGCGTTCGCGGCGATGATGATGGCGGGCCTGGATGGTATCCAGAACAAGATTCATCCGGGCGAGCCGGCCGACAAGGATCTGTACGATCTGGAGCCGGAAGAGGCGAAACACATCCCGACGGTGTGTCATTCGCTCGACATGGCGCTCGAGCATCTCGACAAGGATCGTGAGTTCCTGACCCGCGGCGGCGTGTTCACCAACGACGTGATCGATGCCTACATCGGCCTGAAGATGCAGGAGATCACCCGCTTCCGCATGAGCACCCATCCGGTTGAGATGGATCTCTATTACAGCTGCTGATGATTTGACAGTGACAGGCCTCCGCTTGAGGCAACAGATGGGGGCGCTGGCGATGCGATCACATCGCCGCGCCCCTTTTTTGTATCCGGGGCCTTGTGGGACTATGCTCTACAGTTATGAACCTGCAGCGACTTACCTTAAGATGGCCAGCTCAGCTGTTAGCCTGCGTAACCCTGTTGGCGGCGCTAACAAGCCAGCCGTCCCGCGCCGAGATTTACAAATGGGTCGACAAGGACGGAGTCACTCACTACTCCGATCGGCCAGCGCCTGGCGCGACCGAGATAACGGTCGCCCCTGCGCAAACCTACCAGGCGCCAGCGCCGCAGGCCCTGCCTGCACCGAGGACCGCTCCGACCGCCGCGCCGGCCCAATCCGCCAAGGGCGCTTGCGAGCTGCGTTCGCCGAAGCCGGAAGAAGTTCTGGTGAACGTCCCGTCGATTACCCTGAGCTTCAGGGGCCCGGAAGGATTGTCGCCGGTGCTGATGCTCAACAAGAAACGCTACACCGCGGAGCGCGACTTCAACACCATCAAGATCGAACCAGCTCCCCGTGGCAGCTACGAAGCCGATCTGACCTTCGTCAACGATCGCAACGAAGTAGTGTGCACCGTGCCCACAGTTACCTTCTACGTGCGGCAGCCGTCAGTGATCAACTCGCCAGCACGACGCAAGAAGCCTGGCTAACGCAACGGCGGCCGCTGGCCATGGGGGCACCTCATGGCCGTCAGTAGGAATTTTGTCTCGCCGCTGAGTCATTACGACTCGACCGATTTGCTCGACGCGCTGACGACCGGCATGGTCGTGCTGGATGCGCAGCTGTGCGTCATTTATGCGAACGTTGCGGCGCAGGAAGCCCTCGGCATCAGCTTCAATTCAGTGCGCGGCCGGCCATTCACGGGAGTGGTGCTGGAAGCAGACCATCTGCTCGCAACGCTGCGCCGCGCGACCGCCGAAGGCGCAGTGCTCACAGAACGCGAAATCGGTATCAAGATCGCCACGGCGCCGCGCGACCAGCGGATATTTGATATCACGGTCACGCCGATGGAAGGCCAGATGACGGGCACGCATCTGTTGCTGGAAATATCGGACGCGGCGCCCCGTCTGCGCATCGCGCGCGAGTCGGAACTGCGCAGCCGCCTCGATGGCAGCCGCATGATGGTGCGGCAGCTTGCCCATGAAATCAAAAATCCGTTAGGTGGCCTGCGTGGCGCGGCGCAGCTGCTGGAACGCGAACTCGACGACGCCGCGCTGCGCGAATACACCCAGGTCATCATCAGCGAGGCGGATCGCCTGACCGCGCTGGTGGATTCGATGTCGTTGCCATCGCGGCCGCCGCAGAAAACGCGCGGCAACATCCACGAGATATGCGAGCACGTGTTCCGCCTG
>JAYUGT010000054.1:0-5727 GCA_043738315.1 Gammaproteobacteria bacterium | reverse complement strand
GCTATGCGCCTTCTCTGCGGCAGGGCTCCTACCGTCGGCCACCAGTCCCCGCGCCGCTACCAGCCGCATACGTGCGGTTTTCAACGGGACATCAGGATAGCGGCCAATTGTTAGCGTCTCACGGCGACCATTGAGCCTGTAGTCAAACCGCCAAGACTTGCCGCCCTTGGGTGTCACCGCGAGATATAGCCCGTCGCGGTCCGCCCGTTTGTAGGGCTTCAATCGCGCCTTCGCTAGGCGCGCAGTCGTTGCAGTGAGCATCGCATTTCCCTGTGGCCATTCGGCCACGCTTTACGCAACCTGACGGTATTTGTTTTCGCTAACACAAAATACCGTCAGACATACCGTCGGCGGATTCTGGCTGCTCCTGTCGTGCTACGCAAGGACAGTTGTCGACAAAACTCTACGTGTCAAGAGGTTTTGTGACGACTAACGAGTTCTCTTGTCTCGTTGCGTCATCTTCTGACAGCTCAATACTGCGATGGGATATTTTTACCAAATTTGAAAAACAATGCCAGCAGGGAAATGAGCCATGAGAATCACCGACGACCGCTACAGCCGCGACACCGCGCGCATGAACCTCGCAATCCGCCTGATCCGGCTGGAGGCGCGTACCCGCACCATCCGCCGCTGGACCGGCCTGAGCGACGACCGCATCCGCAAGCTGTATCGAAGTTATCTGCGCGACAGCAAGTCTTCGGTCCGGCGCCATCGCGGCAAGTCGCCGCAGCGCTCCAGCGTCTTCCTCGGCACCGGGCGCGTGGCGCGTCACGCCACGGCGCTGGCGTCGCTGCTGTCCGCGATCGGCGCATTGCCGGCGCCGGCTAACAAAGATCGTGGCGCCAGGCCAGCCCTGTCAGGCGACCTGGTTTGCGACGCCTATGAAGCCTATTGCTCGCTGCTGCCGTCCCGCGAGATCGGTTTCGAGCACGCGATCCTGCTGGCCTCGGCGCTGAGCTCGGGCCGCGACCTGCGGCTAGCCGGCTGCCGGTTTTGCGCCAGCCCGGTGCTGGCCGAGGCTGTCGGCTTGCGCCTGCCAGTGTGCGAACGCTGCACGCCGCGCGATGACGAGCGACCGCTGCGTCCCGGCGCTGCTAAACTTGGCCATCCCGCCAGTCCACCCACATGGTTACTGAACGCCAACGCCCCAATCCGCTCGCCGGACCCTACCTTGACCGGCGCGCCGACGAGCGCGAAGCGTCCGACTGGTTTGAGCGCGCGCGATCCGACCGCACGACGCGATTCCTGATTGTCCATCAGACCTCGCACCTGATGAGTGTCGGCGCGTCTCCCGGCGCGCTGCTGCTGGGTGCGGAACACATCGATCCCAGCAAGCTGTCGGCGGACGACGTGGTGCTGCTCGGCTGGTTCCGTGGCGAGCGCTGCGTGCTGGTGCACGTGGATAGCCCCGAGCCCTTCGCCAGCTTTGGCCGTTTCGAGGAACTGCGGCCGCTGATGCAGGCGCTCGACAGCGACGAGGCTGGCTTGCTGGCCTATGCGCGCGCGATGAGTTATTGGCGCGCGCGGCATCGCTTTTGCGGCAGCTGCGGCGCGGCGACACGCTCCGAAAAGGCCGGCCACTCGCTGCGTTGCGTCAATGCCGATTGCGCCACCGAGGTGTTCCCGCGTCTCGACCCGGCCATCATCGTGCTGGTCACCGACGCCAGCGGCGAGCACGCTTTGTTAGGTCGCCAGGCCAGCTGGCCGCGCGGCCGCTACTCGACCATCGCCGGCTTTGTCGAACCCGGCGAAAGCCTCGAGGATGCCGTCGCGCGTGAAGTGCTCGAGGAAACCACGGTCGAGGTCGAGTCGGTGCGCTACGACTCCTCGCAGCCCTGGCCCTTTCCCTCGTCGCTGATGTTAGGTTTCCACGCGGTTGCGCGTCCCGGCGCGGCACCGCGCGGCGCGGCGGAAATCGAGGATGCGCGCTGGTTTTCGCGCGCCGAGATTGCATCCGGCACGCCGGTGCTGCCGCCGCCCGCTTCCATTTCCTACCGCCTGGTCGAGTCATGGTTCAACGCCGGTTGGGACACGCCGCTCGCGGAGCTCAAGGACGTGCAGCGCTGGACTGCGCCGCCGCGTGGCTGACATGGACCTGACGCAAACCTTGTTGTCGGTCGCGCTCGGCGTCGGGCTCGCGGCTGCGGTGGGCCTGCGGGTGTTTCTGCCGCTGCTGGTCGTGGCGATCGCCGCGTGGGCGGGGAAACTGCCGCTGGCAGAGTCTTTTCAGTGGCTCGGTACCTGGCCGGCCGTCCTGGCGCTGGCGGTCGCCACGGTCGCGGAAATCGCCGCCTACTACCTGCCCGGCGTCGACCATCTGCTCGACGTGATCGCGACACCGGTCGCGCTGGTTGCCGGGTCGGTCGCGGCCGCCGCCGTAATGACCGACCTGCCGCCGCTGGTGAAATGGACCACCGCCATCATCGCCGGCGGGGGTGCGGCGGGGTTGACGCAGGGCCTGAGCTCGCTGATCCGCTTGAAGTCCACCGCCACCACCGGCGGGCTCGGCAATCCCATCGTCGCGACCGGCGAACTCGGCGGCTCGCTGCTGCTGTCGCTGCTTGCGATCTTCATGCCGGTGCTGGCGCTGGTCGTCGTGGTGCTGTTCCTCTGGATCGCGGTGCGCATTGCGCGCCGCCTGCTGCGGCGCGCGCAGCCGCCAGAGCCCGCCGCCGGCTGACAGCCGCATGTGCTTGTTAGTCGCAGCCTGGCGTGCGCATCCGCGCTACCGCCTGATCGTGATGGCGAACCGCGACGAATTTCACGCGCGTCCGGCCGAGCCACTGCGCATCTGGGACCCGCCGGCTGAGTTGTTAGCCGGCCGCGATGTCCAGGCGGGCGGCACCTGGCTGGGCGCGGATCGCGCGCGCCGCTTCGGGGTCATCACCAACTACCGGGAAATGGCGCGGCCGCGGCGCAATGCGCCGTCGCGCGGGCGCCTGATCGTCGATTACCTGACTGGACCGGCGTCCGCCTGGGACTTTGCTAACAACATCGAGATGGACGCCCTGAGCTACGCGGGATTCAGCCTGCTGCTCGCCGACGGCGAAGACCTCGTGTATGCGTGCAACCGGGCCGACCAGTTTGCACGACGCCTGCGGTCCGGGGTCTATGGGCTGTCGAATCACCTGCTGGACACGCCGTGGCCGAAACTGCTGCGGGTTCGCGCAGCACTTGAGACCTGGATCGACGCCGGCCGGGATGAACTTGCGCCGCTGTGGGCGGCGCTGGCCGACCGCGACATTCCTAACGACAGCCCCGGGACCCCGGAAATGACGACCGGCCTGGACCCGGCCTGGGGCAAAGTGCTGGCACCGCCCTTCGTCATGCATCCAGAGTACGGAACCCGGTGTTCGACGCTGTCGCTGATTACCGACAGCGGCGCCATGGAGGTCCATGAGCGTCGCTTTGACGCAGGCGGCCGGGCGCTCGGCGAGACGGTGATCCGGCTGGCGCCCGGTCAATGGGGCGCGGCGTAAACGGTCTGAGAATTGAACCCCGGAGCTATGCAAAAGCTCTGAAGTAGAATGCCGAGAATGAGTTTTCATTGGCCGCGCGGTGTCGGTTTCTGGCTGCTCGCGCTGGTCGCGGCGCCGTGCGCGCGCGCTGCAATCACCGTCAACATTGCCGGCATTGATGGCGAGCTGCGCCAGAACGTGCAGGTATTCCTGAGTCTCGAGCGCTACAAGGACCGCAATGATCTGGATGCGACGATGTTCGAGCGGCTGGTCGAGCGCGCCGAACAGGAAGTAAACAGCGCGCTGCGCCCTTTCGGCTACTACGAGCCGACGGTCGACATCACTGTCAGCAATACCGGCGGTAACGACCGGCGAGTGACCTTGCGGGTACAGCCGGGCAAACCCGTGCTGATGACGGCGGTCGCCATCAAGGTGACCGGCGAAGGCGCGCAGCTGCCGGCCTTTCAGCGCATCAGCAACAGCAACCAGCTGCGCACCGGGCAACGGCTCAGCCACGGCGGCTATGACAACATCAAGCGGGATCTGCTGCGCACCGCCTCCACGTTAGGTTTCCTGGACGCGCGCCTGCTGAAGGCGGAATTGCGGGTTGATCCGCGTAATTATTCGGCGACGGCCGATCTGGAACTCGATACCGGCACGCGCTACCGCTTTGGCAGCACCACCATCAAGCAGTCGGCCATCGAAGAGCGGCTGTTGCGCCGCTATCTGCGTTACCGGGAAGACGAGCCGTATAACGGCACGGAATTGTTGCGCACGCAATTCGCCCTCGACGACAGCCAGTATTTTTCCAACGTCGAAGTGGCAACGCTGCCCCCCGATCGCGATAACCACATCGTTCCGGTGAGCATCACGGCCGAGACCAACCGCCGCAATCGCTACTCGTACGGCGCGGGTTTTGGCACCGATACCGGGGCGCGCGGCACCGCCACCTGGGACAAGCGCCTGGTGAACCGGCGCGGCCATCGCATGCGCGTCGAGGGCAAGGCAGCGCAGCGGAACCAGTCGCTGGAAGCGCGTTACCTGATTCCGATTGGCGATCCAGCGATCGAAAAACTGACCTTTGAGTTTGGCGCGCGCAGTGAGGAACGCGCCGACCTGGACCTGCGCACACTGGAAATACAACCGAGCGTTACGCATCTGCGCGGCCGCTGGCAGCGCGTGATGTCACTCAGTTTCAACCGCACGACGACCATCACGCCCGCCCTCGCACCGCTGCCCGCAACACGCATCACCGACACGCTGGCGATTCCAAGCATCAGTTACTCGGCGGTGCCGCTCGGGTACCTCGGCGAAGGCCTGTATACGCGCGGCACTTATTTCGAATTGCGCGGTTCCTCGACCGCGTTTGGTTCGCCGGCTAACTACCTGCAGGTGCGGGCCGAGCTGGAACGTGTCTACGATCTGGCGCCGCAGTGGCATTTGTTAGTCCGGGGACAGCTGGGCGCAAGCCTGATCCCGGACTCCCAGGATCTGCCGGGCACCGAGCGCTTTTTCGCAGGCGGCGATCGCAGCGTGCGTGGATTCGGCTACAACGACCTGTCGCCGATCGTCAATGGCGTCAAGGTCGGCGGCAAGCATTTCGTCTCGGGCACAGTCGAATTCGAGCGCGACCTGCCGCGCAATCTCGGCGTCGCGGCGTTCGCCGATGCCGGCAATGCCTTCAATGACTTCAGCGGCTCGGTAGCCGTGTCTGTCGGCGTCGGTTTCCGCTGGCGGCTACCTGTGCTGACACTCGGCATAGACATCGCGCAGGCCATTTCGATGCCGCAGAACGGCGCCGCTACCGCGCAATCCCTGCCGGGGCCGCGCCTGCACCTCAATTTTTCGCCTAAGCTCTGAGCATGCTGCGCAAGCTGCCGAAAATATCGCTGTGGGCGCTGGGTGCGCTGCTGTTGGTCGCGGTCGCAGTCTTTCTGCTCCTGGTTTACACGCAGGCTGGCCTGCGCTTCGCGGTGCGCATGCTGCCGGAAAAAATGGGCGAGTCGCGCATGCAGATCCGCAACGTGCAAGGCACGCTGGCGGGCGGCTTTACGCTTGGGTATTTTGAGCTCCGTCATCCGCGCACCACCGTCAAGGTCGACCAGCTGAAAGCCCGGGTCGCCGTGCTGCCGTTGTTGTGGCAGACGATCGAAGTTCGCGATGCCACCATCGAGCGGGCCTTCGTACAGGTTTATTCCCGCAAGAATCCGCCGGCGGGTCCGCCGCGGTTTCTGCCGCCGTTCCTGACCATCAGGACCGAGAACGCCCA
>JAYUGT010000053.1:0-5753 GCA_043738315.1 Gammaproteobacteria bacterium | reverse complement strand
GCGCATCAGTGAGCCTCGTGGGACACAACATTCGCGGCATCCTGCATCGCCTTGGCGATGCGCTGCAGTTGTTTGCCGAGCAACGTATCTACATGGTCAGTCAGGCAGCTAACGACCTTAACATCACCTTCCTGGTCGATGAGGACCAGGGCGACCGGCTGGTCGAACAGTTGCACGAGTTGCTGGTTTCCTCAGTGCCCGAGGACGCGTCGCTGGGCCCGAGCTGGGGCGAACTCTTTGGCCACAAGCAGGCCGCGGCGCCGACCAAGGTTCCGGCGTGGTGGGTAGCCGCGCGTCCGCAGCTGCTGGATCTGATGCAGGAGCGCGGCGCGGCTTTTGTCTATCAGCGGCAGACGATTCGCGAGCGCGCCGCCCAGATCAAGTCGCTCGGCCTCGACCGCGCGTTCTATGCGATGAAGGCCAATTCCAACCCGGATGTGCTGCGGGAGATTGCCGGAGCAGGGCTCGGGATCGAATGTGTGTCACCGGGCGAGCTGGCGGCGGCCTTCAAGGCCGTGCCCAGGCTCAAGGCCGACCGGGTGCTGTTTACGCCGAATTTTGCCGCGCGCGAGGAGTACCGCGATGCCTTCGCACGCGGCGTCTGGGTCACGGTCGATAACCTCGACGTGCTGCGGCACTGGCCAGAGATATTCGAGGAGCAGGACATCCTGCTGCGTATCGATCCCGGCGTCGGCCGGGGACACCATCCGCACGTGCGCACCGCCGGGTCGGCATCCAAGTTCGGCATCCCGGTGGCGGAGCTTGACCAGCTGCCGGATCTGCTCGCGGCTGCACCCGCCAGGATCATCGGCCTGCATGCGCATGCCGGCAGCGGCGTATTCGACATCGCGAGCTGGGTTGAAACCGCCAGGTTGTTAGCATCGCTGGCGGCGCACCAGCCGCACGCGCGCTTCATCAATATCGGCGGCGGCCTGGGAGTACCGGATCGCGAATCGTACGCCGCGCTGGATCTGGCAAAACTGGCCGCGGCGCTGGCAGAGGTAAGGGCGCAGCACCCAAAGCTGGAGTTCTGGCTGGAGCCCGGTCGATTCCTGGTTGCCGAAGCCGGCGTGCTGCTGGCCAAAGTCACTCAAATCAAGCGCAAGGGTACGACGGTGTTTGTCGGTCTGGCAACCGGCATGAATTCGCTGCTGCGGCCTGCCTTGTACGGTGCGCATCACGACATCGCCAACCTGACCCGCCTGGACGTTCCAGCCACGCAGACCGTGCAGGTGGTCGGCCCGATCTGTGAATCGGCCGACGTGTTAGGTCACGACCGCGACCTGCCGGAGACCGAAGCCGGCGACGTGCTCCTGATCGCGACTGCGGGCGCCTATGGCCGTACGATGGCGTCGAATTACAACCTGCGGGAACCGGCCGAGGAACTCCTGATCTAGGCGTTTTCTGTGCCGCCGCCGGCTGCGTCGCGATGCCGGCGCTCCAGTTCCGCGGTCAGTTTCCCAAGGTCGAGGTTGCGGCCATGCAGCAGCACCAGCAGGTGAAACACCAGGTCCGCCGACTCTGCTAACAGGCTGGTGTCGCCCTGGCAGGCGCCGGCCAGCGCGGTCTCGAGGCCTTCCTCGCCGACCTTTTGCGCGCGCCGCAGCGGCGTGTCCGCCAGCAGCCGCGCGGTGTAGCTGCTCGCGACCGGCGCACCGCGCCGGCCGGCCACGATGCCGTCGAGTTCCCCCAGAAACGCGCCCGGAGCGTCGGTGTCGTTGCCAAAGCAGCTGCGCGTGCCGAGGTGGCAGGTGGGCCCGTGCGGAATAGCGCGCACCAGCAGCGCGTCGCGGTCGCAATCGGTGCGAATGTCGACCAGCTCCAGCACGTGGCCGCTGGTCGCGCCTTTTTCCCACAGTTCCCGGCGACTGCGGCTGTAAAAGACCACTTTGCGGCGCTCGAGGCTGGCCTGCAGCGATTCACGGTTCATGTAACCTAACATCAGCACCGTCCCGGTGCGCGCGTGCTGGACCACTGCGGGCATGAGCCCGTCAGATTTGCCGAAGTCCAGGCTATCCAGGTGCGTGCTGCTGACTAACATGACAGGCCTCGTTGGGAAATTATCACAGCCGGACTTCGATCCCATCGGCCGCAAGTCTGCGCTTGAGATCCGGAATGGCGATTTCGCCGGAATGAAACACGCTCGCGGCCAGCGCCGCGTCGACATGCGCGTCGCGGAACACAGCGGTGAAATGCGCGGCAGTGCCCGCGCCACCGGATGCAACCAACGGAACATGACAGACCTCCCGGACCGCGCGGAGCTGCTCGAGATCGTAGCCCTGCCGGACGCCGTCGCTGCGCATGCAGTTAAGGACGATCTCACCGGCGCCGCGCTGCTGGACTTCACGCACCCAGTCGAGCGTCGGGCGCGTACTGTCGCGGCTGCGATCTGGATCGCCGGTGAACTGGTATACGCGCCAGCCCTCGGGCGAGGTCTGGCTGTCGATGCCGACTACGACGCACTGCGAGCCAAAGCGCGCCGCGAGGCGTTCGATCAACGCAGGATCGCTGAGCGCCGGTGAGTTTATGGATATCTTTTCTGCGCCGGCGTTTAGCACCGCTTCCGCGTCGGCCACGGAACGGATGCCGCCGGCCACGCAAAAAGGAATGTCCAGCACTCTGGCAACCCGATCTACCCAGGCACGATCGACGCTGCGGCCCTCGGGGCTCGCTGTGATGTCATAGAACACCAGCTCGTCAGCGCCGTCATCGCGGTAGCGCGCCGCAAGCTCGAGAATATCGCCAACGACCCGATGGTCGCGGAAACGCACGCCCTTGACGACCTGTCCGTCACGGACATCAAGGCAGGGGATGATGCGCCGGGCTAACATCGGCGCCGCTATGGTCCAGCCTGGGTCGCGCCCGGCAGCCAGGCCGTCAGGTCCCGCGGATCCAGGCGCTCCTCGATCAGGGCCTTGCCACTGATCGCTGCGGCCAGGCCAAGATGGTCGAGGGCCGCGAGGTCGCTCGCCGAACGGACACCGCCGGATGCCTGCCAGGCAATCTGCGGAAATCGCCGCTGCGCCTCGGCATACAGCTCGATGTTAGGGCCGGTGAGGGCGCCATCGCGGGCAACGTCGGTGCACAGTACGTGGCGCAGCCGGGCCGCGAGGAAACCCTCGACCGCATCCCACAACGCGAGTTGCGTACCTTGGGTCCAGCCGCGCGTCTGCACGCGCGGCACATTGGCAGCATCGAGTTTCACATCGAACGCCAGGCCGATCTTCTCCGGGCCGAAATGCCCGAGCCAGGCGCGCACTTCATCGGCGGCGTCGACCGCAGCGCTGCCGACAATGACGCGGTCCACGCCATGCGCCAGCAAGTCGTCAATGATCGCGCGCTGGCGAATACCGCCACCAACCTGCAACAGCAGGCCGGACTGCGAGGCGAGCGCGACCAGCGTGTCGCGATTGGCGAGGTGACCATCGCGCGCGCCGTCGAGATCCACGACATGCAGCCAGCGTGCGCCCATGGCGCGGTAGCGCAACAGCAGTTCATGCGGCGCCAGTTCATATTGTGTCTCGCGCGCGAAATCGCCCTGCAGCAGGCGCACACATTTGCCGCCGCGCAGATCAATCGATGGAATCAGTTCCATGGTCACAGCGCCAGGAAATTAGCCAGCAGCCGGGCGCCCACCGCGCCGGATCGTTCCGGATGGAACTGCACGCCGCGAAAATTGCCGCGCGCGATGACGGCGGAGAACTCCGGCCCGTACTCGCAGGACGCCGTGGTCCAGGAGCCGACCGGCGCGGCAAAGCTGTGGACGAAATACACGCGGTCCTGCGCAGCCATTTGCGCCAGCAAGGCATCGGCCTTGCGCGGCAGCAGCGTGTTCCAGCCCATATGCGGTACCGGCCGGTCCACCGACGCCTCGATCTTCGCGACCCGTCCGGGTACGACGCTGAGCCCGGCAGTGTCGCCCTCGGCTGAGCTCTCGAACAGCAGTTGCATTCCCAGGCAGATACCTAACACGGGCTGGGTCAATGTGGGCAGCAGTCGATCGAGGCCGGTGCGTTGCAGATTGTGCATCGCAGTTGCTGCGGATCCGACACCCGGCAGCAACACGTGGCGTGCCGCGACGATTTCCGCGGCCTGCCGGCTCACGACCGAACTCGATCCCAGCCTGGCGAGCGCATGTTGCAGCGATGCGAGATTCGCGCCACCGGAATCGACGATGACGACATCCGCGCTCAAAGCAGGCCCTTGGTACTCGGCAGTTCCGCTCCTTCGCGGGCGAAGGCCATGCGTAAAGCGCGCGCCGTGCCCTTGAAACAGGCCTCGATCATGTGGTGGGTGTTGTCGCCAGCCACGGTGACATGCAGCGCCGCCGCCAGCGATTCCGCGAGTGAGCGGAAGAAATGCGGTATGAGCTCGGTCGGCAGGCCGCCAACTGACTCACGGGCAAAACGACCCTCGAAGACCGCAAAGGCGCGGCCGGAGAGGTCGAGCGCAACCTGCACGCGCGCCTCATCCATGGGTAACACGAAGCCATAACGCGCAATTCCCTTCTTGTCGCCCAGCGCGCGGCGCAAGGCCTCGCCCAGAGCTAGCGCGCAGTCTTCGACGGTATGGTGCTCATCGATCTCGAGATCGCCTGCGCAGCGCAGGTCCAGCGAAAAACCGCCATGCTTTGCAAGTTGCTCGAGCATGTGATCAAAAAAGCCGATGCCGGTATGCACGGCAATGGGTTCGGTCGCATCCAGGTTCACGGCGACCGTGATGTCCGTTTCGCGTGTCTTGCGGTGCACTGTCGCCCGGCGCGCCAGCAACGTGTCGGCCAGCGCCGGCCAGGTTTCCTCCGCGGTTCCATGGCGGCGAACCCGCAAGCCGGGCACGCCAAGATTGTCGGCAAACACCAAATCCGTGTCGCGGTCACCGATCATGCAACTCGCCTTGAGGTCAACTGCATGATCGCGCACGTAGTCGGCAACCAGTGCGATCTTTGGTTTGCGGCACTCGCAGGCATCGCGCACGAAATGCGGGCAGATAAATACCGCGTCGAACTCGATGCCCTGGCTGCCGAACGCATCGAGAATGAACTGGTGCGCCAGATCAAATTTTTCCTGTGGCAGGCTCGCGCTGCCGAGGCCGTCCTGGTTGGTCACCATCACGAGGCGGAAACCCGCCGTCTGCAGCCGTTTGACGCTGGCAAAGACATCGGGCATGAAGCGGATCTTTTCCAGCGAATCAACCTGCTCGTCCGCCGGTTCTTCCACCAACGTGCCATCACGGTCTACAAAGGCAACTTTCATGGTCGCGATCCTAACACTGCCCGCAGGCGCTGGTTTTGCTCCGCGGTACCAACGGTGACGCGCAAGCAGTTTTCAAGTCCGCGCGCACCGCGAAAATCCCGGACTAACAGGCCGGCCTCGACCCAACACTCGAACAGTCGCGACCCGGGCCGGCAGCGCACCAGCAGAAAATTGGCGTCGCTGGGCCAGACGCGCTCAATCGCCGGGCTCGCCTTGAGGTCCATGGCCAGTTGTTCGCGCGCGGCAACCAATTCGCGCACGCGCCTCTGGGTTTCTGCCAGCGCGGCAGGGGCAAGCGCTGCCAGCGCGCTCTCGATACTGCCTCTCGATAGTGTGTAGGGCAGGATGATTTTCCTGATGAGGTCGCTGACCTGCGGGTGTGCGATGACCGCTCCGATGCGCGCCCCGGCCAGGCCATGCGCCTTCGACAATGTGCGCAGTATCGCCAGGTGCGGGTTCTGCGCGAGCAGGCGGGTCAATGAGGGTCGGCTGCTGAATTCG
>JAYUGT010000052.1:0-5755 GCA_043738315.1 Gammaproteobacteria bacterium | reverse complement strand
CGGCCCTGGGCAGCGCTGCCTGCAAGGCGGCGATCGACGCCGCCGGCATCCAGGCTAACGAAGTCGACGAGACCATCATGGGCTGCGTGTTGCCCGCGGGCCTCGGCCAGGCGCCGGCGCGCCAGGCCGCCATGGGCGCAGGCGTACCCGTGGCAACGCCGGCCACCACCATCAACAAGATGTGTGGCTCGGGCATGAAGGCCCTGATGATGGCGGCGGACCAGATTCGCGCCGGCGGCGCCAATATCGTGCTGGCCGGCGGGCTCGAATGCATGACCAATGCGCCCTACCTGTTGCTGAAAGCGCGCTCCGGCTATCGCATGGGCCATGGCGAACTGCTGGATCACATGTTCTATGACGGCCTGCAAAGCCCCTGGGATGGACAGATGATGGGCTGCTTTGCGGAAAATACCGCCGACAAATACCAGTTCACGCGCGCCGCGATGGACGCTTTCGCGGCCGAATCGGTGCGGCGCGCACTGGCGGCGGTGGAATCCGGCGCTTTTGCGGCCGAACTCACGCCGGTCACGGTCAAGGGCCGCAAGGGCGATGTCGTCGTCGGCAAGGATGAAACGCCGTTCACCTGCGACATCGCCAAGATTCCGACGCTGAAACCCGCGTTCCGCAAGGACGGCGCGGTGACCGCGGCATCGTCGTCGTCGATTTCCGATGGCGCCGCGGCTGCCATCCTGACGCGCGAATCGATCGCCCGGGCGCGCGGGCTCAAGCCACTCGCGCGCATCGTCTCCTACGCCAGCCACGCGCAGGAACCCGAGTGGTTTACGACCGCGCCGGCCGGCGCGATCCGCAAGGCGCTCAAGCTCGCGGACTGGGAAGCTAACAGCGTCGACCTGTGGGAAGTGAACGAAGCCTTTGCGGCCGTCGCGATGGCGGCGGCGCGCGACATCGGCATCGAGCATGTGCACCTGAATGTCAACGGCGGCGCCTGCGCACTAGGGCATCCGGTCGGCACGACCGGCGCACGCATTGTCGCCACCCTGGTGCACGCGCTGCGGGCCCGCGGCGGCAAGCGCGGCGTGGCGGCGCTGTGCATCGGCGGCGGTGAAGCCACGGCCATGGCGCTGGAAATCATCTAGCGCCGTATTTGTTAGCTCAGTATTTGTCAGTGGAGTTCGGATCATGGGCCAGGCAATCGAACGGGATGTGATGGAGTGCGACGTCGTGATCGTCGGCGGCGGGCCGGCGGGCCTCGCCTGCGCGATTCGTCTCAAGGAGCGCAAGCCGGAGCTCGAGATCATCGTGCTCGAGAAAGCCTCCTCCATCGGCGCGCAGGCGCTGTCCGGCGCCGTGATCGAGCCCGGCCCGCTGGATGAGTTGCTGCCCGAGTGGCGCAAGACGCCGCCATCGATCTGCGTGCCCGCGAAGCGCGACGAATTCAGTTTCCTGACCCGCAGTGGCCGCACCCGCCTGCCGACGCCGCCGCAGCAGCACAATGCCGGCAATTTCATTGTTTCGTTAGGCGAGCTGATGCCGATTATCGCGCAGCGCGCGGAGAATCTCGGCATCAATATCTTCCCTGGATATTCCGCCGCGCAGGCGCTCTACGACGCGGACGGCAAGGTAGCCGGCGTGCAGATCGGTGACCAGGGGGTCAGCAAGGACGGCTCGCCCGGCCCGAGTTTCACGCCCGGCCCGGAAGTGCGTGCGCGCATCACCCTGTTAGCCGAAGGTTGCCGCGGCAGCGTCAGCAAGCAGCTGATCAAAAAGTTCGCGCTCGACCAGGACTGCGACCCGCAGACCTACGGCCTCGGTTTCAAGGAACTGTGGCAGCTGCCGGAGGGGCGCGTGGAGCCCGGGCTGATTCAGCACAGCGTTGGCTGGCCGCTCGACCGCGGCACCTATGGCGGCAGTTTCATCTATCACCTGGACCGCAATCGCCTCTACATCGGCTACGTGGTTGGCCTCGACTATCGCGATCCGCGCCTGAAACCTTTTGAAGCCTTCCAGCAGTTCAAGCACCACCCCTCGGTGCGCCCACTGCTGGAGGGCGGCGAAATCGTCGCGGCCGGCGCGCGCACGATATCCGCGGGCGGCTGGCAATCGACACCGCGCCTCGAGATGCCGGGCGCGCTGCTGATTGGCGACGCCGGCGGCACGCTCAATGTGCCGAAGATCAAGGGCATACACCAGGCGCTGCGCAGCGGCATGCTGGCTGCGGAGCACATCGCGGAGACCGGCGCGGTCGCCGGCTTCGATGCGCGCTGGCGCGCTTCACCCGGCGGCCAGGAGCTGCGCAAGGTGCGCAACATCAAGCCCGGCTTCAAGCGCGGCCTGTGGTTTGGCATGGCCAACGGCGCCTGGGAAACGGTCACCGCCGGCCACTCGCCGTGGACCCTGAAGAACAAGGCGTCCTATGCCGAAACAAAGCGGCTGGCGGAGTTCAGCTCCCCGGACCGCGACTGGGTCGAGCGCAGCCTGCCGCCGCGCGACCGGCTCGCGTCGGTGTTCTTTGCTAACAACTCGCACGACGAAGCGCAGCCGGCGCACCTCAAGGTTGCCGACACCAGCATCTGCGCCACCAAGTGCGCGCAGGAGTTCGGCAATCCCTGCCAGAACTTCTGCCCGGCTAACGTCTACGAAATGGTGGACGACGGCGCCGGTGGCAAGCGCCTGCAGATCAACGCCGCGAACTGCGTGCACTGCAAGGCCTGCGACATCAAGGATCCTTACCAGATCATTACCTGGACGACACCCGAAGGCGGCTCGGGCCCGATTTACCAGTCGCTCTGACACGAACGATCCGCCGTGTCTGAACCCCGCACTCGCCGCTCCGGCCTGCGCAAGCGTTACGACGCGGAACTGGCGACGCAGGGATTCAGCGCCGATCCAGCCCAGCAGCGGGCGCTGGAGAAACTCGACCTGTTGCGCGCGCGGCTGATCCGCGCCGAGCGCGACCAGGCCGACACGGTGCAGAAGTTACTGCGCAGTTTGCGGGTCAGCAAGCCGGCCGCTGCGGTGCGCGGTGTCTACCTGTGGGGCAGCGTGGGCCGTGGCAAGACCTGGCTGATGGATCTTTTCTATCAGAGCCTGCCATTTGAACGCCGGCAACGCAGCCACTTTCACCGCTTCATGCAGCAAGTGCATGCGGGCCTCAGGCGGCACGCCAAAAAAACCGACCCGCTCGCGCCGGTCGCCGCGGACATCGCACAAAAATGCCGCGTGCTGTGCCTCGACGAACTCTTCGTCAGCGACATTGCCGATGCCATGCTGCTTGGCAGCCTGTTTCAACGCCTGAGCGCCGGCGGCGTGACCCTGGTGTTCACGTCTAACGTGCCGCCGCAGGGCCTGTATCGCAATGGCCTGCAGCGGCAGCGTTTCCTGCCGGCCATCGCGCATCTGGAGCAGAACCTGGACGTGGTCGCGGTCGACGGCAGCGTCGACTATCGCCTGCGCCAGCTGACCAAGGCGCGCATCTACCTCGACAGCGCGGATGCTGCAACGCCGGCCGCGCTGCAGATGATCTATGACGACCTGGCAGATGACGAGGCCGACGACGGCACCCGGCAGATCACGGTGCTCGGGCGCAAGATTGCCGTGGTTCGCGCAAGCGACAATGTCATCTGGTTCGAGTTTGCCGCGATCTGCGGCGGGCCGCGCGGCCAGACCGATTACATCGAGATTGCGCGTGAGTACCAGTCGGTGCTGGTGACTGGCGTCCCGGTGCTGACGGCGGCCGATGACAATGACGCGCGCCGCTTCATCGCGCTGGTCGACGAATTCTATGATCGCGGCGTGAAACTGATTGTGTCCGCGGCCGCGCCGCCGGCCTCGCTGTATCGCGGCGAGCGCCTCAAATTCGAGTTCGAACGCGCGGCGAGCCGCCTGGTCGAAATGCAGACCAAGCGCTATCTCGCGCGGCCGCACCTCACCTGAACGCGCGCGCCGCGCTCAGATCACGCCGCGGCGCATCTGGTCGAGCTCGATGCTCTCGAACAGCGCGCGGAAATTACCTTCGCCGAAACCTTCATTGCCCTTGCGCTGGATGATCTCGAAGAAAATCGGGCCAATGACGTTGGTGGTGAAGATCTGCAACAGCAATCCCTGGCCTTCGGCCGGACTGCCGTCGATCAGGATCCGCCGGCGGCTCAGCTCCTCCAGTTTTTCAGTGTGGCCGCGGACCCGCTGGTCGACGCCTTCGTAGTAGCTGTCCGGCGTGTCCTGAAAAGCGACGCCGCGCGCGCGCAGCAGATCGACGCTTGCATAGATGTCATCGCTGGCGAGCGCGATGTGCTGGATACCCTCGCCCTTGTACTCGCGCAGGTATTCCTCGATCTGCGACTTGTCGTCCTGCGATTCGTTGATCGGGATGCGAATCTTGCCGCAGGGGCTGGTCATGGCGCGACTGAGCAGGCCGGTCTTCTTGCCTTCGATGTCGAAATAGCGCACTTCGCGGAAATTGAACAGGTCCTGGTAGAACCCGGCCCAGTGATTCATGCGGCCGCGGCCGACGTTGTGTGTTAGGTGATCGATGCAGGTCAGGCGCGTCGCCGCGGTCGCGACCGGCTCGGCCACTGGGCGGAAATCGACATCGTAGATCGAGGGTCCGCCGTAGCGGTCGACCAGATAGATGATGGATCCGCCGATGCCCTCGATGGCCGGAATGTTGAGCTCCATCGGGCCGGCGGTCGTGGTGACGGACTTGGCGCCGAGCGCCAGCGCGCGGGCGTGCGCGGCCGCCGCGTCGGCGACTCGGAACGCCATCGCACACGCGGACGGACCATGGGCGCGCGCGAACTGCTGCGCGAAGCTGTCGGGCTCGGCGTTGATGATGAAGTTGATGTCGCCCTGGCGATGCAGGGTGACGTTCTTGCGGCGGTGGCGCGCGACCACCGGAAATCCCATGCGCTCAAACAAACTGCGCAACAGTTGCGGGTCCGGGGCCGTATATTCGACGAACTCGAAGCCGTCCGTACCCATCGGGTTTTGTTCGCTGGTGGGCATGGTCACTCCATACGAAATTAGTTACAGTTGTAACCATTATATGCCCGATTCCAGACTGGTACTCGCCAATTTCCTGCCGTTCCGGCTGTCGGTGCTCAGCAATATGGTCAGCAGCGCGATCGCGGCCGGCTACGCCGAGCGCTGCGGCATCAGTATCCCGGAATGGCGGGTCATCGCGGTACTGGCCGAGTCGCCCGGCCTGGCGGCCGCGGAAGTGGCGGCCCGCACGGTCATGGACAAGGTCGCTGTTAGCCGCGCGGTCGCATCCCTGCTCGGCAAGCGGCATGTGCACCGTTCGCAGTCGCGTCGCGACCGGCGGCGCCGCACCCTCGGTCTCAGCAAGTCAGGCCAAGCCGTGTACGCCACCGTCGTGCCGATGGCGCTCGGCTACGAGCGCGCCCTGATCGACACGCTGAGCGCGGCCGAGAAGCGGCAAATGGATGCCGTGTTGCGCAAGCTGATGGGACGCGCGGCCGAGCTCGGCCCGGCGCATGAGCTCTGAGGGTTTTCCTGTGAGCTGCGTCGGGCCGGCACTCAGCCCGTGCCAATTACACTCGGCTTGCCTAAACTGTTCGCCATACCGCACCGTCAACCGGGAGCATCGCTCGTGTCGCAAAGCGTACCCAAGGCCCGACTGAGCCTGATCGAGAAGATCGTGGCCGCCGCCCCAAGGCGCGACCGCGATGCCGGCAGCGCCGAATTCCTGCGCGCGTATTTTCGCGGCGTAGGCGAAACGGATCTTGCGGAGCGCCCTGCCCGGCTGCTCGCAGCCATCGCGTTAGCGCATCGCAGC
>JAYUGT010000051.1:0-14646 GCA_043738315.1 Gammaproteobacteria bacterium | reverse complement strand
CCCACGCGGTGATGTTCAGATTCGCCATGCTGACCATGGGAATCAGGTTCGCTTCGTTGAACCACAGGTACAGATGCAGGCGGCAGAACGTGTAGACCGTTTCGGCGCCGCAGGAGCCGCTGACCATGGCCCGGATACGCGCGCGCTCGGCCGGATCGTCCAGAATCACGCGTTGCGCGCGCCGGACCTTGGCGGCGCCCGCCGCTGCCATGCCCAGACCTAACAGTCCCGCCGTGCCAGCGCCCGCGGTCGCGGCCAGTGCTCCGCGCCGGCTCAGTAATGGTTTCTTCTTCATGGTGAGTCCCCCAAAACTCAGCCTAGAGGCATTTCCGGCGGCCTGCAAGTGATTGCACCGCGGGTCCGGGCTGTGGCCGCGGCGCGCCGCGCCATTGCATGCCGGCGCCTGCCGCCCTACAGTTGCGGGCATGAACAGATCCGTCGCCGGAATTGCTTTGTTAGTCATGACACTCCCGGCCGCGGCCGCATTCGCACAGGCACCGGCCAGTTGCGACCTGCCGCGCGGCAAGGACGTGTTTCAAATGTGCTCAGCCTGCCATGCCTTGACCGCGCAGGAATCGCGGCATGAAGGCCCGACGCTCGCCGGCGTCATCGGACGCAAGGCCGGCAGCCTGCCGGGATTCGCGTATTCCGCCGACATGCGCGCAGCGGCCTGGGAATGGACGCCCGGGTCGTTAGATACCTTTCTCGCGGCGCCGCGCAAGGCGGTTCGCGGCACGACCATGATGTTTCCCGGACTGAAGGACCCTGTGGACCGGGCCGCCGTGGTCTGCTACGTGGCCGAGGCGGGCGCGCCGCCCAGACCCTGACGAGCGCTCAGAACGTCACCACCGAGCGGATCGATTCGCCGCGATGCATCAGATCAAATGCATCGTTGATTCGGTCGAGCGGCATCTGATGCGTGATCAGCGGATCGATTTCGATTTTCTTGTCCATGTACCAGTCGACGATCTTCGGCACGTCGGTACGGCCACGCGCACCGCCAAACGCCGTACCTTTCCAGACACGTCCGGTCACCAGCTGGAACGGCCGCGTCTTGATTTCCTGGCCCGCGCCCGCCACACCGATGATGACTGACACGCCCCAGCCGCGATGGCAGCACTCGAGCGCCTGGCGCATCAGCTCGACATTGCCGACGCATTCAAAGGAATAATCCGCGCCGCCATCGGTCAGCGACACGAGATAAGGCACCAGATCGCCCTGCAGCTCTCTGGGATTGACGAAATGCGTCAGCCCAAAGCGTTCGGCGAGCGGCTTGCGCGCCGGATTGAGATCCACGCCGATGATTTTGTTAGCTCCCGCGAGCCGCGCGCCCTGCACCACATTGAGGCCGATGCCGCCGAGCCCGAACACCACCACGTTCGCGCCCGGCTCGACCCTGGCGGTATTGATGACCGCGCCAATGCCGGTGGTGACTCCGCAGCCGATGTAACAGATCTTGTCGAAGGGCGCGTCCTCGCGCACCTTGGCGAGCGCGATTTCAGGCAGTACCGTGAAATTGGAAAAGGTCGAGCAGCCCATGTAGTGATGGATTTTTTCCTTGCCGATGGAAAAACGGCTGCTGCCATCGGGCATCACGCCCTGCCCCTGCGTGCTGCGGATCGCCGTGCACAGGTTGGTCTTGCGCGACAGACAACTCTTGCACTGGCGGCACTCGGGCGTGTAGAGGGGAATCACGTGGTCGCCCTTCTTCAGTGAACTAACACCAGGACCGACGTCGACGACGATGCCCGCGCCTTCGTGTTCGAAAATGACCGGGAACAAGCCCTCCGGGTCGGCGCCGGAGCGCGTGAACTCGTCGGTGTGGCAGATACCGGTGGCCTTGATTTCCACCAGCACTTCGCCGGCTCGCGGGCCATCCAGGTCCACGGTTTCAATGGTCAGGGGGGCGCCTGCTTTACAGGCCACGGCTGCGCGCGTTTTCATTTTTAATGTCCTCCGGTTACGATGATCGCATGAGTGCCCCGACAAATCGATTGCCCGCTAACAAGCGAGTGGACCTGGCGAGCCGCAAGCTCGACCTGCTCTATGGCCTGGAGCCGGTAATCGAGCCGGGCACGCACGCCGCGCTCGAATCATGGTCGCAATTGCAATGCCCCTATTGCGGCGAAACATCGGGCTCGATCATCGACCTGACCGATCGATCAAGGACTTACATTGAAGATTGCCAGGTCTGCTGCCAACCTATGCAGGTCAAGCTGCGAGTCGACCGCGCGGGCCGGCTGCGACAGGTTTCCACCCGGCGCCTGGATGAATAGGCGTAATGTCGAATGACCGAGGGCTTCAGGTGCTGACACTTTTTACGCTGTGGCGCAGTTCCGCGGCCTACCGGGTGCGAATTGCACTCGGCATCAAGGGACTGAAATATCAGTCCACGTCCGTCAATCTGGCCGCCGGCGAGCAAAATCAAGCGGCCTATCGCCAGGAAAATCCGCAAGGCCTGGTGCCCAGCCTCAAGACCGGCCAGGGAATTCTCGGTCAGTCGCTGGCGATCATCGAATATCTCGACGAAGTGCACCCGCAACCGCCGTTGCTGCCGGCGGACCCGCTGGCGCGGGCGCGCGTGCGCGCGCTGGCCTTGTTAGTCGCCTGCGATATACATCCGCTCAACAATCTGCGCGTGCTCAACTATCTGCGTGATCCGCTGGGTCACGACGATGCGGCCGTCAATACCTGGTATGCACACTGGATTACGGCCGGATTCCAGTCGCTGGAAGCAGAAGCGGCGCGTTACGCGACCGACGATCGTTATCTGTTCGGCGGCCGGCTGAGCCTGGCGGATATCCCGCTGGTGCCGCAGATGTATAACGCACGGCGCTTCAAATGCGACCTGTCGCCCTACCCACGGCTATACGCCATCGATGCGCATCTGCAAAGCCTGCCGGCATTTGCCGCGGCCGCCCCGGAGTTGCAGCCGGACGCACCGAAGTAGATTTTTCGCACATTTCCCGGTTCCAGGAGAACAGCATGATGACACGTCGCGAATTGCTGCAGCAGGGCACGGCCCTCATGGCGCTACCCGCCATGGCGGCACAGGGCAAGGCGATCGGCCCCGCACGCAGGAAACTCGACCTGCTGTTTCTGGGCGGTACCGGCTTCCTGGGTCCGCATCAGGTCGAGTATGCATTGGCGCGTGGTCATCGCGTCACGCTGTTCAATCGCGGCCGCAGCGCGCCCAGCATCTTCGCCAAGCGCGCCGAGATTCTGCTCGGCGATCGCGACCAGAATGTCGGAGCCGGCCTCTCGAGCCTGCAGGGCGATCGCCGCTGGGATGTCGTGATCGATAATTCCGGTTACGTGCCGCGACATGTCAGCGATTCCCTCGAACTGCTGAAAAACCGGACCGGACGCTATCTGTATGTGTCCACGGTGGCGGTCTACGACTTTTCGCGTGGTCCGTATTTCAAGGAGACTTCGCCACTCGCCGCGGCGTCGCAACCTGACACCGAGGAGGTCACCGGCAAGACCTATGGCCCGCTGAAGGCGGAGTGCGACCGGCGCGTGCAGTCGGTGTTAGGTCAGCGGGCGACGATTGTGCGCCCGACCTATATCGTCGGACCGGGCGACGACACCGACCGGTTCACCTATTGGGTCGACCGGGTCGCGCGCGGTGGTGAAATTCTCGGTCCGCCCTATCCAGCGGACGAATTCCAGTGGATCGATGTGCAGGATCTCTGCCCGTGGATCATCGACCTCGCAGAGCACGACCAGGCCGGGATCTACAACGCAGCGGGACCGGCGAAACCGGTCAGCTGGCAGCAGATGTTGCAGCCGTTGACGAAATTGTCGTCCACGCCGGTGCAGTTCAAGTGGGCGCCGCCGGAGGTACTGAAAAAGACCGGAATCTCACTGCCGTTGGTCCGCGACGGACTGCTGGGCAGCGGAAAGGCCCCACATTTCGACAGCACGGCCGCACTGCGCGCCGGGCTGCGCTTCCGCCCGCTGGTGGACAGCGCCACGGCCACACTCAGCTGGTGGCGCGCGCAGACGGCGGAGCGGCGCGCCCAGTCGGGCTGGCCGACACCCGTGCAGGAACAGCAGGCGCTGAAGCTGCTGGCCGCGCGTTAGGCGAGCGGCAGTCGCTTCGACACGATGAGCACCGGACCGGTCGGCGCGCCGGTCGGCGACCCGCCGGCTGGCTCGCGACTTACCGCCAGTTGCCCGGCTGCCAACAAGGCCGCGGCCTGGGCCTGGTCAAGAGGGACTTTCCGCGAACCCGTCTGCGGCAGCAGACCTAACGACACCGGTGCGGCGCCATTGGCCGGCAGTGCCCAGAGCTCGTGCACGGTGCCCGACGGCAGCGCGTAGGGAGCTTCGGCGCTGACCTGCAGACTGCGATCGGTCGCGTCATACTCGATCTTCCAGAGTGATTGCTGCAACTTGTCGTCGCGCAGCTGCGCCGCCAGTTGCCAGTTGGCGCTGTCATCGCGCGTGTCCAGCACCCAGAACAGCGCGACCGCGAGCAGCACGCTCGCTGCCAGCGCCAGCGGCCGCCAGTTGCCGTACCAGTGCCTGGCCTGCGAACCTGGCGCCGTACCGATGCGCCGTTCAATTTCGCGCCACACCTGTGGCGACGGCGTGACTGACCGGACATCGTCGGCAAGATGCGCAAGCCGGTCTTCCCAGCGTCGCGTGGCCAGCGCCGCACTGGCATCCGACTCGATCCAGCGCGCGAAGCGCTCACGTGCCGGGCCGCGCAGCGTCCCTAACACATATTCGGCGGCCAGCCGCTCGATCAGTTCGTGGCTTGGGTACTGCATGATTCCAGGCATTCCTTGAGCGCCGCCAGGCCGCGACGGATCCAGCTCTTGACCGATCCAACCGGGCGATTCATCGCCACTGCCACCTCCGGGTGCGTGCGTCCATTGATGAAAGCGAGCTCGATGCTTTGACGTTGCTCGGCGTTGAGACGCCCCAGGCAGGTCCGCAGCGCGGCGGTATCGCCGGCATGCAGCTGCGTGGTCTCGTCATCGCTGACGGAGAGCGTGGCGTCTACTGCCGCGGCCAGCTCCAGCGGATTGATCTGCACCATGCGTTCACGACGCATGATGTCGATGGCGCGGTAGCGCGCGATCGACACCAGCCAGGCGTAGACCCGGCCGCGCTGCTGCTCAAACTGCGCGGCGCGCTGCCAGACCTGGACGAAGACATCCTGCAAGGCTTCTTCGGCCAGCGCGCGGCGGCGCAGGATACGCACCAGGCAGCCTAACAAATGCGGCGCTGTGGCACGATACAGCGCGGACAGCGCCGCGGACTCGCCGCGGGCGCAACGCGCGAGCAGAGCCGCCAGCTCTTCGTCCTTGAGTTCTTCAGCCAGCATGTCAGCCAGCCGGAAACGGGTATTCGCAGCGCAGCAGCATCAGCACGCCGCGCTCGGTGGTGATGAGGGGATGCCAGCTTCCCGGCGGTGCAATATGCACATCGCCCTGCCGCAGCAAGTGGCTGCCCAGATGCAGCTCGCCATCCAGGATCACCATGTGCTCTTCTTTATTATGCGAGTGCTCGGGCACGACCGCGCCCGGCGCCAGCCGGATCAGTAATTCCTGTACGCCCTCGAGTTCGTTCTTGCGCAGCCATTTCATGCGCACGTTAGGCGCCGGATCGGTCCAGCCGTCCGCTGCCGGACTGAAGGTTGCCGTGCCGGCCGGAGGCGGTTCAGGCGGCTGCACCGACTGCAGGATGCGCGCCTGCATTCGCGCCTTTGCAGACGCGGCCAGCGTCATCGGCTTGAGCGCCGCGCCGAGGGATTCGAACACGACTTGTTCCAGAGCTGCGTCGCTCGGGGTGACATCGGGCGTGGACATCAGGCGAACTCCCTTTCCAGCGCGTCACGCAACTGCAACAGACTGCGACGCACGTGACTCTTGACAGTCCCCAGGGGCAGATTCGTGCGCTCGGCAATTTCCTGATGCGACAGCCCCTCGAGAAAGGCCATCGCGATGAGTTCACGGCGCCCCGGCGGCAGGTCGGCCAAGGCCTGGCGCACTCGTGTCCCCTGCTCCAGCAAACTGAGCAGATCCACGGGCAAGGGCTGCGGATCCTCCAGCTCCTGCGCGGACGCGATATCGACGATCTGCGCCGGGTTGCGCCGCTGCCGGCGCTTGTCGAGTGCACGGCTGCGGCAAATGACCGTCAGCCAGCCCAAGACACCGGCGCGGCCCGGATCGAAGCGATGCGCATCGTTCCAGACCTGCGTGAACGTGTCGCAGACGACTTCTTCGGCATCCTCGCGGCTGCGCAGGATGGCGTTGGCCAGTGCGAACAGCCGGCCGCTGGCCTCAGTGAACAGCGCGCCCAGGGCTTCGCTGTCGCGGGCAACGATGCGTGCGTGCAATGCCCGCATCGCATCCGGAACCTCGGCTATTGCCTGCGCTGTCGCCATTGTCCCCCACGAGTTATCGACCAATGATGCCAGCCCCGCGGCATCCGGCAAATGCTGGGGGATCCAATACGCTATTACGGCAGGATGCGTCATCTGGATGCACTCAGGTGGATCTTTTTTGCGATGACTTTTTTCAAGGCCATCGCTGCGCCATCCAATAGACCGACAGCCCCGCGAGCAGCAGCGCAGAGACTGCACTGGTGCCGCGCAGCAGCCGCGGACGGGCCATCGCCTGCCAAAGAACAGGCGCCACGACGGCAATCACCAGCAACTGCGCGACTTCAATGCCGAGATTGAAGCCCAGCAGCGGCGCCAGCAGCTTGCGGCCCGAGAGCAATTCGGCGAGCACGTTGGCGAAGCCCAGGCCATGGACCAGGCCGAAACCGAAGGCCAGCGGCCACCCGGTCCAACGGTCTGCGCCGGCAAAAATGGCCACGGCAGTGATGAAGATGCTGCCGGCGATCGCGATTTCAACCGGCGCCGCCGGGATCCGCAGCGTCCCGGTGGCGGCCAGCGCGAGCGTAATCGAATGCGCTGCCGTAAACGCGGTCGCGATCTTGGTGGTTTCCCAGAACAGGCTGCGGATTCCGATTGCGGGGTTCGATTTGCGGACCGCACCCAGCAGCAGCAGCGCGAGGAACGCCAGATGGTCATAGCCGCTCAGCAGATGCAGGGCACCGAGCATCCAGAATCGGCCAAATCCTTGCGGGTGCGCCGCACCCAGCGCTGCCGCGGGCCGGTCTTTTGTTAGCAGCGAAACCTGGTCGCTGGCGCCGTCCGCGATGACATAGACCCCCTGATCCGCGACCTCGGCAAACCACGGGGTCGCGTCCAGCGACAATTGACCGCCCGGCGCGCTGCAGGCGTAAGCTAACAAGACTCGCAGGTGCCGGCCCGTGTCACGGTCTACCAGTAGCGGTTGCCCGATCGGCTCCGGACGGCAGGGCCGGCCAGCAGAACTCAACTTCAGGCGCGCCTGCAGATAGGCCCCAATCTCGAACCGTGCAGCCGTGACTTCGCGCCAGCGCAGGCTGCCGTCGGCATCGCGATCCAGTCGCAGCGCGGCGGCCACATCAGGTAACGCGACATCAACCTGCAGTCGCGGCGCAGCGGGATTCTGTGCGGTGAGCACATTCACGTAGCTGGTGCCGCCGGTATGCGCCTCGACCACCGGCAGCATGCAGAGCATCGCGACACCAAGCACCGCCCGGGATCTGCAGCGCATTACATCTTCTCCAGCGCCAGCCGACGCAGGCGCATGACCGAGCTGGAGTCTTCTGCGCCTTCTAACAGACGCCAGGCGTCATGGTAACGCTGGCGGCGCAGCAGGAACTCCGCATAGGCGACACGCGGGTAATGCGCGCCGCCCGCTGTATCCAGTGCGCGTTGCAGCCGGGCTTCTGCGCCCACCAGGTCGCCGGATTTCTCGGCCAGTTCCGCGGCGATGCCGCTGGCCCAACTGATTTCCGCATTGGATCCTGCCTCCTGTGATAACACGCGTTCGACGATCTGCCGTGCCTGATCGCGATCACCCAGCGCCGCCAGGGCCTGGGCCTGGCAGGCCGACGCAGCCAGGGCCGACAGCCGCGGGGCGGCGCGCATGCAATCGGCCAGCGCCGCGCGCGGATTGCCGAGTGCGACGCGCAGCTGTGAGCGCTGCAGCAGCGCCGCTGCATCGGTCGGATGGGCCGACAGCCATTCATTCAATACCGTCTCGGCCGCCGGGAATTTATGCTGGTACTGCAGCTCATCGGCGACCTGAATCGGCGTCGCCAGGGCCGGCAAGCGGCCGAGGCGTTTGTCGATATGCAGCACGATCGTGTCCGCTGAAGCCGGCGCGAACGCGATGCTCTGACCGCGAACCTGCAGATCACAGGCCGACAGCCCGAGGCTGGCCAGCGCCAGAACGGCGCCGGCCAGCCTCTGCTCTTTATTGCAGCAACGAGTCGAACGCGTTTTCATCGTTGTCGACATCGGACTGAACTGTCACGCCGGACACTTTCGATTCATCCGCGCTGTCCATTTTCGCGAACGCCTCATTCGTCAGCGAGCGAAAGGACACCAGCACCGGATTGACCTTGACGGTGAGGATCGCCGAAGTCGCGAGTCCGCCCGGATCGCGAGCGGTGATCGTGACCGTGGCGGTGCCCACCGCTTCAGTCCCCGGCGTGATACGCAGCACGCGATCTGCGCCTGTGCCTTCGATCTTGAGGCCCTGCGCGGGAATCAGATCGGTGTCAGCACTGCTGACCGAGATCTGCAGCATGTCGGACGCCGTGTCATTGTCGGTGATCTTGAAACTCAGGGGTTGCGAGGTCGTGTCCTGGTCGAGTTCCGCGGTCACCGGACCGAGGATCTGCGGCGCCTGCTGCACCGGCATGCCGCCGGAGCCGGCCCCGCCGCTGCAGCCAGCAATGGCTGCAGCGACGATGGCCAGGACGGATAGTGTCTTGATCTGTTTCATATTGCTCTCCTGTTAGGCGCGGCGTTAGTTCTTGGCGCCGGGGTTCGGCGTGCGCAGATACGGAAAGCGGGTATCGAAATCCGCTGCGCTCAGCGGCGCACCATCGGTGAACGGCGCGGTACCGACCGGAGCATCGGCCGGCGAACACAAACCGAGATTGGTCGGCGTGCCATTGACCGGGATCGGATGACACAACCGGCCCATCACGACACGCAGGGCGATGTCGACGACATCATCACCGGGGCGTCGGCCGTTAGGAAAGCCCGCGAGGTCGTTGCCCGCAACACCGAAGCTGCTCTGCTGGGCGGCAGCTTTCGCAGGAATCCCCGTGTTGAGCCGGGTCATTTCTGAAGCCGTCACGCGCGTCATCTGGTTGACGCCCGGAAAGCCGGTCAGGAATGTCGTCACCAGATCGTTGCGCGGAATATTGGACGGCGCAAGGTTCGCAATGTTGGTTCCAAGCGTCTGGTTCACGGCATCGCGAAACAGCACGTTGAGCAGTGCCGGCAGCGTCGGATTGGTGACGTAGGCGGCAAACTGACCGTCCTGCGCCGGTTCGCTGGCGTTGAAACGGTCCTTGTCCGGCAGACCAATCACCAATTCATTGACCAGGGGCATGCCGAGACGTGACACCTGCGTGAACACACCGCCGTGGACTTCGGGCTTGGCAAAGGTGGCATTCGGATTGAGGATGCGCGCCTGCCGCAGACTGGCCGAGGTCCATCCGCCGATGACGCCGTTGCCATTGCCTTTCAGACAGCTCTTCGGTATTTCCAGCGCAATCGTCGTGATGTTGTCATCGCCGATGATGTTGTTGTCCTTGCTCTGGCGAATGCCGCCCGGGAAAGAATCGCCATCCACGGGCACCAGATTCACGAGATCGAAAACGCGGCCGAGATTGACGGCGAAGCCTTCAGCACGCTGGCCGACGAACACACGACCCGGGGCGCCGCAGTTAGGTACGTTGATGTCGTAGACAAACTTGCTGGCGTAGCTTTCGTAGCCTGCGATGCTGCCGAATGTCTTGGTGCCCACGAAATCGTAAGGCTTGCCGAATTCGCCGCGTCCGGTGCTGGCGTTGGTCACTTCGCTGGCCTGGCCGCGGCGGCGATCGCCGCGCACCAGAGTCAGGGAGTAGCTCTCGTTGAAATTCAGCGCCGAGCTGTCGGTCGCAGAGATCGGGCCAATATTTTTCAGCGGCACGGCAACGTTCTGCTGCTGGCCACCGGTACCGATCGGCAGGGAGAGCCCCTTGTTGTTGTTCGCCAGTTTGTTAGTGAAACGGAACTGGAAGGTCAGGTCTTCATTCGCATCACCGTCATTGTCGATGTGGATTTCGTACAACGCGGCCGGATCCATCGCAAAATAGTTCGGGCCGCCATAGGCGGCCTGCAATGGAATGTAGTTCGCGATCAGGGTGACGTAGTCGCCACGGCCCGGTTCATAGGAATTGAATAGATAGAAATCGGTCGAGTCGACCGTCGGCAGACGGGTGATATTCGGCGCTTCGCGATGACTCGAGGCCATGGATAGCACAGGCAGCGCTGCACAGAGCGCGCCGACTGCGAGACGATGCTGGATAGACATTGAATTCTCCTGGATGGGGTTGCGGCGTTATCGCCTGGTTCGTGGCCTATACGCATGCCGTCCATCCGCAGATGCACGCGAAAAAATAAATTCCTGGGGTGCATCCAGGCGTGCATCCGCTGCGTAGTGCGGTCTTACCCAACACCACCTGGAGTCTCTTCATGAACACATTCGTTTCCCGCCGCGCGCTGCTCTCCGGTGCCGGCAAAGTTGCCCTGTCGGCCGGTGCGATTGCCCTGCTGTCCGGTAACGAAGCCCTGGCGGCCAGCAAAGGCGCCAAGTCCTCGGACGTCGCCATCCTCAATGTCGCCCTGACTCTTGAGCACGAAGCAATTGCGGCCTACCAGATCGGCGCCGAAAGCGGCCTGCTGCAGAGCGGTGTGCTGGCCGTGGCTGTCAGCTTTCAGTCGCATCACAAGGCGCATCGCGACGCCCTCGCCGGCACCGTCGTCAAACTGGGCGGCAGCGCGATCGCCGCGATGTCAATGGATGAGTACCTGAAGAGCGCGAAGCTCAACGTGGGCGCGATCAAGGATCAGGGCGGCGTGCTGCAACTTGCGCAGCGTCTCGAACTGGGTGCCGTGAACGCCTACCTCGGCGTCATTCCGGCCTTCGGCGATCGCGAGCTCGCCAAGATTGCCGGCCGGCTGGCCGCCGACGAAACCATGCACTACACCGCGCTCACGCAGGCGCTGGGTGGCATGCTGCCCGCCGCTGCGTTGAGCTACGGCGCCTGATCGAATCGGATCGCTGTCATGTTCCCCCGCATGATCGCCGCGATCCTGTCCGCAACGCTCGCATCGCCGGTTCTGGCCGGCGATGCGCAGCGCGGCGAGCAGTTGTATCTCGCGCGCTGCGGTGCGTGCCATTCGCTCGACAGTAGTGGCGCCGGCCCCCGGCATCGTGGTGTCGTAGGCCGCCGCGTGGCCAGCGTTCCCGGCTTCAGCTACTCAGCGGCGTTGCAGCAGAAGAAGTTCGTCTGGGATCCCGCGAAACTCAACCGCTGGCTCAGCAATCCCAACACGTTTGTGCCGGGCAACAAGATGGTGGTGCAGTTGGCGAACGATCCGCTCGATCGCGCCGATATCATCGCGTTTCTGCAGAGCGCCCGATAAAACGCTCCGCGGCTGGACGCCCGCGTATCAGACGTTCAGCGCTCCGAAGAAAAACCAGCCGCCGTTGCCGTGCTGCGGCGCCTCGATCTCGCCGCGCACGAAGCGCTCGAACTTTTCTTCGCCTGAGGATGCAAAGTCCGGCACCAGTTGCGCGAAACAGGACTCGCGCTTGAATCCCGCTTCGCTGCACAGCGCGATCGGGTCCTGCTCGCGAAAGCTGGTATAGAACGGCTCATTGTTGTTAGCCGTGTCCCAGTTCCAGAAGAAATTGGCATAGTTGTCGACCGCCGCTTCGTTCGGCAGCTCGAGGTGCACCATGTGGCCGCCGGGCCGCAGCAGACGCCGGCATTCGCGCAGGATCTGCCGGGTCGCCTTGACCGGCACTTCATGGAAAAAGAAGCTGGACACGATCAGGTCGAAATGACCGTCCGGAAAATCCAGGTACTCGGCATTCTGCTGGCTGTAATGCACTGGAATGCCGGCATTTTCCGCGACCGCATGGCCAAAGCGCAGCACCGGCGCGCCGACATCGATGCCGTGCGCCTCGATGCCGGGGAATATCTCGACGTAGGGCAGCAGGTTCTTGCCGCTGGTGGTGCCGAGATCCAGCACCCGTTGCGGCTTGAAATCCGGGAACTTGCGCTTGAGCCACTCGGCCGTGGTCTGCGCGATCACGCCCGGATGCTTGCGATAGGGATGCTGGCCGGTGAACACCTTGCCGCCGAAACTGACCACCGCGCCCTGCGCGACGTCGTCGGCGATGAATTCGCTGTGGGTCCAGCCGGGCGCCAGGTGCACATCCAGCGCCTTGAGGTAGCGTGGCATTTCCATGTTCGGATTGAGCCGCAGCGAGCCGCCGGCCCTGGCGGCCTTGTTGGCATCCTTGGCGAGCGCAATCATCTTCGGCAGCGCACGCTCGATCGCCGGCTGCACCGAGAGGTAGCACATCTCCTGCGCGTTGTAGCGGGTTGAGCTGTAGAAGCGGTACGAGGGTTCGTGTTCCATTGCCTGCTGGATGTCTTTCCAGTTGCGCACTTCGGTGCCGCGCGCCGCCAGCGCGGGAGCCACGCGCTGGGTCCAGTCTTCCTGCACCTTGCTGCGCATGTCGATGATCGCGTGCTTGCGCACCGTGCTGACAAAACTCTGGCGCGCACGTTCGTCGTGCGTCGGCTGAACCTGCGTTTCGATGTCGGTCACGTAGGCGGGATTGATGGCCATGTTGCTACTCCAAAAACTAACCTGTAAGTGTGTCGCAGCCGGACTTCGCAACTTGCTCGTCCTGCTCGGACAGTACGCCGGATACGCCGACCCCGCCGATACATTCGCCCTTGTACATCAGCGGCATGCCCCCCTGCAAAGGCATGTAGTCGTCGAGCGCCAGGAAATTGGTGTTGTCCTTGGCGCGCTGCGCAAAGGCGGCTGAGGGCGCGCGTGTGAACGCGGCGGTGCGGGCCTTGGCGGTGGCAACGGCGACGGTGGACACCCTGGCCCCCAGGCGTTCGAAATATAACAGGCCGCCGGACTCATCGACGATCGCGATGCTGACCGCCCAGCCTTCACGCAGGGCGTGCGCGCGGCAGGCGCTTGCAATGCGCTGGATATCGTCCGGAGCTAAAACCCATTTCTGTAACATGCGTTATTCCATGCTCTCTGCGCGTATGACGGCGTTAGTGTAAGCCCTGCGACCGAACCAGGAAACCAGCACGCCAATAAGTCCAATGCCGCCGCACACCAGCGCGAGGCTGTAGGCGATTCCGCCCGGTGCCGTAAACACCCGGTCGTTCAGGACCCCCACCGACAGCGAGCCGAGGGAAACGCCGAAAAACGCGAACACCAGCGAGTAGACGGCCATCACCTGTCCCCGCAGGCGGTTGGGCGTGATGCGGTTCAGGGCGGTGAACGCCGCCGTCACGCACCAGGTTGCGAACAGCGAACTGCAGGCGTGCCAGGCTAACGTCGCCTGCGGCGTGGCCGCGAGGCACTGCAGCGGCCCGAAAATGCTCCACACCAGGCATTGCAGCATCATGATCAGCATCGGCCCGTCGCGCCGGCCCTGCTTCTCGAGCCAGGAAAGCGCCCAGCCGGCGGTCAACGCGCTGAACAGACCTAACGGGACGCCGACGGCCGCCAGCACATAGGCGACCTGTTTCGGCTCCCAATGGTGTACGCGCATGAACAGGCTGGGAAACCACGACAGCTTGGCGTTGACGATCATGACATTCATGACGGTGGCGATCATGACCGCCGCCAGCGCCCAGGAGTTCGCGCGCAGTTCCGCCAGCAACGGTTTGAGCGAAATGGCAGGCAACTGCTGCGCGGCGCCAAAACGGCCCGGCTCGCGAAACGTGACAATCATCAGCACGGTCAGCAGCAGTCCCGGCAGGCCGACGATGAAAAACACCACCTGCCAGTTGCGCATCTGACCTAACACGCCGGGCCAGAGTGCCTGCAGCCAGCCGGTCATGCCGAGGGCGACAGCGCTCAACAGGTAGCCGATGCCGATGCCGACGGAACCGCCGGCCTGAAAAACTCCGAAGGCCTTGGGGCGTTGGACCGGCGGAAAAGTGTCGGCGATCGTCGATGCGGACGCGGGCGTGGTGCTCGCTTCGCCGGCGCCGACCAGCAGCCGCGCCAGAAATAAGCCGGCAAAAGACCCGGCGAAACCGCAGGAAATGGTGGCCAGGCTCCAGATCAGCAGTCCGCCCCAGAGGACCGGAACACGCCGCCAGCGATCGACGAGGAAACCGATCGGCAGCGCCGCCACCGCGAAAAATATCGCGAACGCCGGTCCCATGACCATCGCCGCTTCGGTATCGGTGAGATCGAGGTCCGCCTTCAGATACGGCACTAACAAACCGATCACGTTGCGATCGACGACGCCCAGCGCGTAGCACAGTAGCAGCATCGCGACCACGTACCAGGCGTAGCGCGGCGACGGCCAGGTCGGTCCGGCGAGCGCCGGTGCGGCCGCGGCCACCTCAGTGATTCTCTTCGCCGCCGCTGACGTTCATCGCCTCGCCGGTGATGTACACGGCCTGCGAGGAACACAGGAAGGCGCAGGCCTTGGCGGTATCCTCGGT
>JAYUGT010000050.1:0-5774 GCA_043738315.1 Gammaproteobacteria bacterium | reverse complement strand
GATTACAGGCGCCGTGCGCAACGCCCGAAACAATGAGGGAATCGCGAACACACTCGTCTTGCTGAGGCGCGGACAGGGCGGCGGTGCTGACGGTTCGGGCGTCGCCGAACGGACCACCGACTCAAGTGGCGGCTACAGCTTCGCGGGTCTGGAGTCCGGCGTCTACACGGTTTCGGCTGTACCCAATGGCTTTAAGGACTGTTCTCGCACCACAATTTCGCTGGATAGCAATCAGACCACCACGCAGAACCTGTTCTGCTCGCCGGTCGGCGGTAACGACTCCGGGATTCGGATCGTTTTGACTTGGGGCCAAACGCCGGAGGACCTCGACGCCCATCTGACCGGTCCCAACGCCAGCGACGCCAACCGCTTTCACGTCTTTTGGCGGACTGCGTATCGCGGCAGCGAGGCCGCGAACCCGTTCGCGCGACTCGATACCGACAAAACCGATAGGTTAGGACCCGAGACCATCACCATCAAGCAAATGAATTCGGGCGTCTACCGGTATTCGGTGCATGACTACACCAATCGCAACTCCGCGACCAGCACCGCGCTCGGAAGCTCGCAGGCCAAGGTCGAACTCTATTTGCCGTCGGCGCTTGGCCCGATGACCTTTTACGTGCCGAACCAACGAGGCACGCTGTGGACGGTATTCGAATTGACCGGCTCGCTCGCCAATCCGACCGTGACGCCCCGCAACGACATGGGCCTGGCGACCGATGAATTCAGTGTTCCCTGAGGCCGCCCCCAAGTTGTTGGGCGCGGCCAGACGCCGATTCCGGTCATCGGCCAGGGGGGTTCCATGGTGTGGCTCAGGCGGAACTGCCGTTGCGCCGCAAACTTTCTGACAGTTCGTAGCATATGGAAAAACACTCGTCCTCACGAGATCTCGACCCTGCAACCGAATGACGCCGGCTTCACGGCCATGTTCCCCGGGCGGTTCCTCGGCGGGTCTACGCCGGGCTCGACAAGCAACCTGCAACCGCTGGTCAGCTACGGCGTCGTCAACGTCGATTTGAAGGACGCGCAAGGCAACAAGCTCAAGCTCGCACCCGACGCGCGTGCGACCCTTAGTTTCCCGATTCCGTCCAACGATCCCGGGTCTTCGTCGATCCCGCTGTGGTCACTCGATACCGATAGCGGCGTCTGGGTGCAGGAAGGCGCCGCGACGCGCAGTGGGGCGAGCTACGTCGCAAGCGTCACGCATTTCAGCCCTTGGAATTGCGATATCCCACTGGCCTCCAGCACCATCACGGAGACGTCCGCGCCGATTGGCCAGAGGAAGGTCAATTTCATCGACTTGATTGAGCCGCAGTCGTGATAAAACGCCGCCTAGCAACGGTTTTCGGCTCAAAGCGTCAGTCCCCTTGCGAGCTGGACGTGCCGATGCACACTGGGACGCAGCCGGTCTCTGAGCCGCTGAAACTTCTCAGGGCATCGAATCCGCTTGACCTCGGGCCGAGCAAAGCGGCATTTGCCCGCGCGCCGCCGCAGGCACCGGCGCGCGGCGGTGCGCGCGCCTCCAGGCCCAGGTGCCTGAGGATCTTCTCAATGACTGGTGTCTGCAGAATCGCCGCGATGTTCTTCAGCTCGCCGCCGCAGTTCGGGCAGTGCGCAAGGTCGAGATCAAAACGCAAGTTTCAGCGAAGACTAACTGCCAGCACTCCATGAAACCGGATCAAATGCAGTCGCGCTTCAGGCACCAACGCGGCCAGGCGCTGCATGAACTCCAGTGGCGACATCACCCAATGCGTCGTGCCTTCGCGCCACGGTGTCTTTAGCGTCAGCACCCCTTGGCCGACGGCGTTGCACCGCACCCGTTCGTTGGCCAGCGCCGGGCGGGTGATGTAACGGCATAGTCGTTCCAGCGGCTTGCGCTCGTGTGATGCGCAGCGCACGGCCGCGTGCAGGCTAAAGCCTTCCAGATTGGCGCACAGAGGTTGCTTGAAGTCCACCGCCTTGGGATTTAAGCCCCGCAAGGTCAGTACTTTCTGGCCAGCGCGCGGACCGAAGCTCAGGCCTTTTTCTGATCAAGCTGTTGGCGCCGACGCCGCATAGCCGGATCCTCGGTCCGCTGGCCGCCTGGGCGATCGACCTGCTGGTACACGGTCTGGCCGTCTGGATCGGACCGCTGTGGCTCGGCCATGAATGGGAAGAGCGCAAGATCGCCGAAATTCTGGCGCGCGAGAAAATCCGTGTCTTGTCGACCGAGGAGCAACTCGCACAGGCCCAACTGCGCCTGCTGCAGGCACAGATCGAACCGCATTTCCTGTTCAACACCTTGGCCAATGCAGTCAGTCTGATCGAGACCGCACCCACCAAGGCGAGCACGATGCTCGAGCACTTCATCGCGTATTTGCGTTCGTCGTTGGCAGCCAGTCGCTCGACTGAGGGCACGGTCGGACAGGAGGCCGAGTTATTACGCAATTATCTCGAGCTGTTGAAAATTCGAATGGGCGATCGACTGCTGGCGCCCATCACCGATGACGGCATGGGGTTTCGCCCGGGCGCTAATGCCGGCGCCGGATTGCAGAATCTGCGTGAACGGCTCGCCGTGTTGTACGATGGTTCGGCGCGACTGGTGATACGCGAACTTGAAAAGGGCACCGATGTGCTGGTCGAACTGCCGCTGAGTACGTGACTTTCTCAATACGCCGATGATGATGATGATGACGCCGACTGCCGTTGTTGCCGATGATGAAGCCGAGTTGCTCGACCATCTGTGTCGAAGGTTGGCCGAACTGTGGCATGAGCTGCGGATCGTCGCTCGTGCGCACAATGGCATTCAGGCGGCAGCGGCGATTGCCGAACACGAGCCGACTGTCGCTTTCCTCGACATCAAGATGCCCGGCTTGAGCGGACTCGAGGTCGCCCAGGGCATCGAGATCGATACGCGGGTCGTGTTCGTCACGGCCTACGACCAATATGCGCTCGACACGTTCGAGAACGAGGCGATCGACTATCTGGTCAAGCCGGTCGATGTGCAGCGCTTGACTCGCACAATCGAACGCCTGAAGCGCGCGGTTGGCGAGGCGCAGCCACCGCCTGAGCTCGCGCGTCTGCTCGATGCGCTGGCCCGCTCACGCACGCCGTCGGATGGTTCCGGAGACTCGACGCTGCTGCGCTGGATTCGCGCCAGTCGCGGCAACACGACCTACCATGTACCCGTCCATGACGTGCTCTACTTTCGCAGCGACGATCGCTACACCGTCGTGCATACCGGCGCGACGACGCCGGACGATTGCAGGTTCAGGTAACGCCTGGGTATATCGAATTGGTCGTTTCACGCGCCAACGCGCCGCGATTTCGGCAGATGTAGTGCATGCATTCACGCGATCATTTGATTCAGCGGTCTGGCACAGGCACAGGCACAGGCAGGTTATGATGAGATTAACCTGCGGACGACTTCGCCGCGCCGACGTTCTTCGCGAGATCCGGTCGATGCACCCACAATTCGTCCGCGTCGACGTCTCTACCCAGCCCGATCGCAGGCAGTCGCATGGCTGGCGGATGCGTCTGCCTATGCTGCTGAGCCTGCTCTCGTTTCAATTCTTTTTCGTCAGCCTTGTCATCGCCCAAAATGCGGCCCAGACCCTAGCCCAGAAATCGAGCCAAACGGTGCTCCCTGCGCCGGCCGGCCGCGCGCCGGAACCGACGCCGACGGTTGACTTTGCGCCGGAGGACTGCGGCTTTTTCAAGCTACCCGAAGGCGTCGACACGGTCCAGTGCGGCTACGTTTCGGTCCCCTTGCGCCACGGCATGGCTGACTCGCCGCGGATCAAGCTGGCAACGGTCGTCATTCGTGCGATGGATGCGGTCAACCGCAAACCAGATCCGCTGTTTCTGGCCCAAGGCGGACCGGGCGGCTCAACCATCGGCGGCTTCGCGAGGTTGCTGATCGAGGACTCGGGCAAGCGCCCGACCCTGAATCGCGACTTGGTGTTGTGGGACCAGCGCGGCACCTATTTCTCGCAGCCCCGCCTGAAGTGCCGCGAACTGACAAAACTGAACGCCGACGCCTCACCAGAGGCGCAGCGCGACGCCTATAAACGCTGCGGCGAGCGGCTGGCCGCCGAAGCCGGCGATTTGTCTGCGTTCAACTCGCTCGAGAACGCGCGCGACGCTGACGCGGTGCGCGCGGCGCTCGGCTATCAACAGTTCAACTTTTACGGCGTATCGTACGGCACCGAACTGGGACAATTCCTGATGCGCGAGCGACCGCAATATCTGCGCAGCGTGGTGCTCGACGCGGTGGTGCCGCTGGGGTTCAGCTTGGTTACCGACGTGCCGGCGATCAAGCAGCAGGTGATCGAACAGTACGCCAAGGCCTGCGCGGAAGCACCGTCGTGCAACGCGGCCTATCCCGACTTGGCGGCGCACTACTTCGCGCTGATCGAACGGCTGAACAAGGATCCGGTGGCGCTGACCACGCCTCGCCGCGGCAAGGGTGGTGAACTGGAGCCACCGCAGCGGCTGAGCGGCAACGATCTGGACGGCGCGCTGTATCAACTGATCTATATGCGCGAGGCCGTGTCGCTGGTGCCGTACATCATCCATCGGGCCGAACTGGGCGACTACAGCTTCGTGCTGAATTTCGTGCAGCTGGCGCAGGCCGCGCAAAGTGACATGGCCGATGGCATGTACATGTCTGTATTGTGCGCGGAGTACGGCGACACGCCGGTAGGTGCGCTGCAATTTAACGGCGTTCTGCGGCAACTGGCCGACAGCGCCGCCGAGGATGGCCGTCAGATATTGCAGGTATGCCGCGACTGGAAGATCCGCCAGATTGACAAGGCGTTGCTGGTGCCGGTGAAATCGGACATCCCGACGCTACTGCTGTCGGGCCGGTTCGATCCGATCACACCACCCGTGCAGGCCGAGCGGGTGGCGGCTCGCCTGAGCCGCGCACTGGCGGTAACCTTTCCGCGCGGCACGCACGGCCAGGCTTTTTTGTTGCCATGCGCGAACGCGACCATCGCCGCGTTTCTGGACGCGCCCGAGCGGCGGCCCGACACCACCTGCGCCGCAGAAGCCGCGCCATTGTTCTACACCCCGGAGCAACTGCTCAGCGTGCCGGCGCGTTCACGCGGCGGCAGCGCAACGATGCAGGACCATGTGCAGGCTCTGGCCGGTCCGGCGCTGATGGTCGCGATCGCGCTGGCGCTACTGTTCAGTGCCGTGCCGGTGTACAGCGTCACCGAGATCGCGCGCGTATTCCGCGCGCCCAGATGGTCGCCACCGGGCGGCTGGAATGGCCGGCTGATCGCGGCCGCACCGTGGATTCCGGCGTTTTCGGCGCTGATGCTGTTTGGCTTCCTGTTCATCGCGGCAACCCAGATCGGCGCGCAGATTCAGCGCGATCAAGTGTTGCTCTTGGTTGGCGCCGTACCATCGGCGGTCAAGACGCTCACCTGGTTCCTGCTGCCGTATACGCTGGCACTGCTGCTGATGACCGTGGCGATGACGCGGCTCTGGCGCTTTGGCGCGCGCAGTCGAATGGGTCGGGTGTACTACACGCTGCTGGTGCTGGCCGGTTGGGCGGTATGCGTGGCGTTGCTGCGCACCGGGCTGTTCGGCTGGTGAACGACCGCCTGGCGACACTGCCGGCTGGGCGCAGCACGCCGCTGAACTCGTGACGGTAACGCCAGGCACTTGAAATTTAGGGTTCATCCGGATATTCCGTGGGTCGGCCTGGCCGGAAATAAGTTGAGACCACCGCAATGGAAGTAGATGGCGATCTTGAAGTTGTCGCGATTCCTGAAGCCGCAGGCACG
>JAYUGT010000049.1:0-5783 GCA_043738315.1 Gammaproteobacteria bacterium | reverse complement strand
TGGTCCATCGCTGGCAGTGTCGCGGGCCGGACGCCGTAGTGCCAATGCGTTGTTGCCCGCGTGCCATGCAGATTGTCTATGGGAGCGAATGTCGTTTTGATTGGCCCGCTTGGGCTGGGCTTGTTTGAATGACATTCGGCGCCCGGACCCGCGTCGGCAGTACACAAGGATTCAGCACATGGCCCTCAATCGTTCGCCGCTTCGTGCCGTCAGCCAGCAGGATATCGACGACTATGAGCGCGATGGCGCGGTGGTGCTGCGCAACGTCTGCAACCCGGAGTGGATCGACATGCTGCTGCCCGTGGCGAAGCGCATCGCGGTCGACAAGGACGACATCGGACTGCTGCCCAACTATCCGGGGCGCTACATGGCGCGGGTCAACCCGGAATTCCGCCAGCTGGCGTTTCAGTCGCCGCTGGCCGAGGCGGCGTGCCAGGTCATGCGGTCCAAAGAGGCACATTTCTTTTTCGATGAAATGTTTGTCAAGGCGCCAAATTCCTCGGAAAAAACCATCTGGCACACCGATCGCATGGGTTGGCCCGTCAGCGGCAAGATGGTGCCGAGTCTGTGGATGCCGCTGACGCCGGTTACCCGCGCGAACTCGCTCGAGTGCATTGCCGGTTCCCACACGCAGGATGTGCGTTATTGGCTGTTTTCACCGAATGCTCGCAAGATGATCAAGCCCGACGACCGGACCCCGCACCCGGATGGCGAGGCCATGCGCAAAGACCCTAACGTCCGCTTCCTGACCTGGGACATGCAGCCCGGCGACCTGCTGGTTGTGCATCCGTGGACGCTGCATTATTCGGCCGGCAATCCGGCCCCGGACTGGCGCATTGCGGTGTCGATCCGGATCTTTGGCGACGACATTCGCTGGGATCCGCGTCCCGATTGCGTCAATCTTGCCGGTGTTAGCTTCGACGAAATGGTTGGCGGCGAGCGGCCGCAGGGTCCGCTGTGCCCGCTGGTGTGGTCGCAGGACGGCCGGCGGGACGATTGCGACGCGATGTATCCGCGCGAGTTCGCGACCCGCTGGGATCGCAACCGCCAGGCGCAGGTGAATGAATACGCGCTGTTCAATCGCGAGCTGGAGGCTTCGCGCCGTGCGGCAACAGGTCCGGCCTGAATTTGGCGCAGGCCCGGCGGATGCTGTCGACCACGTAGGCAACGCCAGGCCGGATCAGCGAGGACTCGCGATAGATGAGTCCCGCGCGGCGCTCGACCGCGCCGTTGGTAATGGGCAGCGTACGCAGGCGGCCGCGGGTCAATTGCGGGGCGATGAGGTGCTCGGGAATCTGGCTGACAAAACCGCCTGATTCGACCAGGGCGATCATCAAATTGAGAGAATTGGTGCGCAGTACACTGGCGGGGCCGGGCAGCCCTTCGGCCGCGAACGCCGACTGCAAGGTATCCAGCGCATGGGGCTGGTCGATGGTGACCCAGCGCTGATCGACCAGGTCGCTGCGGCTGACCTGTTTGCGACGCGCGAGTGAGTGTTGATCGCCGACCACCGTCGGCGATCGGACCAGCAACAGCGGTTCGTGCCGCAATGTGGAGGCGACGGCGACGTGCGGGAAATTGCAGAATATCAAGTCAAGGCGGCCGTCGCTCATGTTATGGACCAAGTCTTCGTAAAAGCCGGAATTGATCACCAGCGCGAGTCGCGGGTGCGCGACCGCCAGGCTAACAACCACGTCGTCGACGATATAGTCCGTGAACATCGAGGCGATGCCGAGCCGGACCGAGCCGGTAATGCCGCGCTCGAGGTCCCGCACCTCGCGCGTCATCTGCTGGCAGGCATTGAGCACCACCGACGCGTGGTGATAGAGCGCGAGACCCGCTTCGGTCGGCACCACGCCGCGCGGCATGCGCTCCAGCAACTGCACGCGCAGTGTGTCTTCCAGGTTCTTGATACTGCGGGTCAGGGCAGGCTGGCTGATCGCGACGCGATCCGCGGCCTTGGACAGGTTGCCCAGGTCGACCGCCGCCACAAAATGCCGAAGTTGCCGCAGTTCCATAAGTGCCATGCGGATTATGCATGGCTTGGCGGCCACGGTCACGCCCGTGGCGGGATCGCGCCGTGACCGTCTGGGACTATCTGGTTGTCGGCGCAGGGTCGGCGGGCTGCGTGCTGGCCAACCGCCTGTCCGCGGACGGCAAAGCTAACGTGCTGCTGCTCGAGGCCGGGGGATCGGACCGCTCGCCGCTGGTGCAGATTCCAGCCGGTATTACCCGTGCGATCGGCAATCCGCGTTTTGACTGGTGTCATCTCGCGGAACCTGACCCCAGCCGGCACGGCAAAGTCGATCTGTGGCCGGCGGGCAAGACGCTCGGCGGGTCCAGTTCCATCAACGGCATGCTGTGGGTGCGGGGCGCGCGCGAGGATTTCGACGGCTGGGCGGCACTTGGCAATCGCGGCTGGAGTTATGCGGACGTCGCGCGTTATTTCCAGCGCGCCGAGCAAACCCAGTTTGGCGACCCGGCCGTCCGCGGTCGCAGCGGGCCGATGCACGTCTCGCCACTGCGCACCACGCATCCGCTGGCTGCGGTGTTCATGGCGGCTGCCGCGGAATGCGGCATTCAAGCCAATGCCGATTACAACGGACTCGAGCAGGCGGGAGTGGGGGTACCGCAGCTGACCCAGCACCGGGGTCGCCGCTGGAGCACGGCTCGTGGCTACCTGGATCCCGTCCGAGCGCGCCCGAATTTGCGCATCGAGACCCAGGTTTCGGTCGAGTCGCTGCTGTTCGATGGGCGACGTTGTCGCGGTGTGCGCGGCAGGCGCAGTGACGGTACGCCGGTGGAATTTTCGGCCGCGACGGTGATCATCTCGGCGGGCACGCTGGGCTCGCCGGCGCTGCTGCTGCGCTCGGGAATCGGTCCGGGCGCGGACCTGACAGCCCTGGGTATTCCGGTCGTCGCCGATCGTGCCGAAGTCGGCGCCAATCTGCAGGAACACGCCAACTCCCTGGTGAGCGCCGATGTGAATGTGTCCACCTATAACGTCGAGAACTCGGGCTGGCGCGCCGGGCTGCACCTGCTGCGCTGGCTCCTGACCCGGCGCGGACCGGTGGCCAGTCCATACCCGCACGCCGTGGGTTTCGTGCGTTCGTCCGCCGCGGAACCCGTACCTGATCTGCAGATGCTGTTCGGACCGTTCGCCTTTGGCTTCGATGAAAAAGGCGTGATCCCGTATGACAAGCCCGCCGTGACCGTGGTGGTGAACGCCTGCCGCCCACGCGCGCGGGGCCGTGTCAGTTTGCGATCACCAGCCAGCGACGCGGCGCCGCGCATCGAGCATCATTTGTTAGCGGATGCCGAGGACCTGCGCCGGCAGCTCACCGGGGCCAGGCTCGCGCGCCGTTTGTTAGCCAGCGCGGCCTTCAAGCCGTGGGTAAAGAACGAGTGTCTGCCGGGTCCGGGCATTCAAACCGACGCGGAGTGGCTCGAATACCTGAGGCGCACCACGTCTCTCGGCTATCATCCGGTCGGGACCTGTCGCATGGGCGTGGATCCGGGTGCGGTGGTGAGTCCCGAGCTGGAGGTACATGGCGTGCAACATCTGCGGGTCGTCGACGCGTCCGTCATGCCGCGCCTCATTGCCGCTAACACCAATGCCGCGACCATCATGATTGCCGAGAAAGCCTCGGACCTGTTGCTCTCCGCGGCACGCAGCTGACGTGATCACCCCGGACGCCAGCTCAGCGACGACCGTACCGGAACAGCCGTGGCCGTCCGGGCGCCAGGGCTGGTATGTCGTGCTGCTGCTGTGTCTGTGCAGCATGGCGGCATTCGTCGATCGGCAAATCATCAATCTGCTGGTCGAGGACATCAAACGGGATTTGCAGATTTCCGATACGCAGATCAGCCTGCTGCAGGGATTGGCGTTTGCGCTGTTCTACGCGGCCGCCGCGATACCGCTGGGGCGGCTTGCCGACTCGGGCCCGCGCAAAATCCTGATTGCGGCCGGCATGATGCTCGCGACCTTCGCGACCGCCGCCTGTGGCCTGGCGCGCAGCTTTACGCAGTTTTTCGTGGCACGCATCGGTGTCGGGATCGGCGAGGCGGTGCTGACGCCGGCCGGATTTTCGATGGTCGCGGATATGTTTCGTCCGTCGCGACTCGCGCTGCCGCTGAGCATTGTTACCAGTGCGAGTTTCGTCGGTTCGGGCCTGGCGCTGCTCGCCGGCGGCGCGGTGATCGCCTGGCTGGGGACGACCGTGCATAGCGCCTTGCCATTCATCGGCCGGCTCAGCACCTGGCAGGCAGCATTTGTCCTCGCCTCGCTGCCTGGGGCCATCATGGCGCTGGTGTTGCTGGCGACCGTTCGCGAACCGCTGCGACGCCGGCGCGCCTCGGCGCAGGATCCGGATCGGCCCAGTCTGCGCGAGGTGCTGGCATTCTGCACACAGCATCGCAGGATCATGTGGGCCCTTTTTGGCGGCGTCTCATTGTTAGCTGCGAACCAGTTCGCGCTCGGCGCCTGGGTGCCGGCGCATTTCATTCGTAACCACGGCTGGACGCCGAGCGATGTCGGCTATACCTACGGCCTGATATTCCTTTTTTGCGGCACCGGTGGCGTGACCGCGGGTGGCTGGCTGGTCGGACGGCTGCAGCGTGCCGGCTGGCTCGATGCGCATTTGCGCGTGGCGATGATTTCGGCGCTGGGTTCCTTGCCATTCGCCGCGACCTTTTCGGTGATCGACAACGCAGCCGCATCGGTGGCATGCCTGGCCGCGGCGGTTTTTTTTGGCACGCTGGCCTTTGGCGCCGGCCCCAGCCTGCTACCGGTGCTATGTCCGCCGCGGATGCGGGCCGTGGTGATTGCCGGCTACCTGCTGGCCGCCAATCTGATTGGCCAGGCCGGCGGTCCGGCGGTGGTCGCCCTGTTTACCGACTATCTCTTCGGTGCTAACGAACTGGTCAGGTACTCGCTGGTGGCGGCATCTTTGCTGTTGTTGTCGTCCGGCGCCGCACTCATTTACGGCGGCATGGCGCCGTTGCGCCGCCTCGCAGCGGATTTCAGGGAATAGGGCGCCACGATGGCTAACAAAAAATTCCGGGTGTGCATGCTGGCTGCCGCGGCATGGATGTCCCTGGCTGTCGTGGCGCCGCGCGCTGCCTGGGCCGTCGGGCCCGCATTGGAGTTCAGAACCGTGGTGGGCGCCCAGGGTGTGCCGCTCAATGTCGTGACAACCGGCGACCGGGCGGGTCGCCCCGTGGTTTTCGTTCACGGCATCGGGCAGAGCTATGTCGCGTTCGAGAATCAATTGCAGTCGTCGCTGCGGCGCAGCCTGTTCCTGGTGTCTTTTGACCTGCGGGGTCATGGGAATTCGGGCAAGCCCTGGAATTCGGACGCGTATTCCGACCGCGCCATCTGGGCCGCCGATCTGGACAGTGTTATCCGCGCCCTCGGCCTGCGCGAACCTTTGTTAGTCGGCTGGTCATACGGCACGCTGGTGGTCCTCGACTACGTGCGCGTGCACGGGACACAGGGCATCGGCGGTATCGTTCTGACGGGGGCCTACGGCGGCCTGACCAAGCCGGACACGCGCCAGCCGCCACCACCACCGGACCCCAAATTCGTGCGTCTTCGCGACGACCTGGCGAGCGCGGATCTCGATCGGAAATGGACCGCGGCGCATGCCATGGCGAAATACCTGACGGCCCGCTCGATGCCCGCAGCATGGATTGACCGAGCCGCCGCGATGAGCTTGCTGCTGCCGCAGACCGCGCGTGTCGGCATGTACATGCAACCATTCGACAACACGGATCTGATTCCG
>JAYUGT010000048.1:0-5785 GCA_043738315.1 Gammaproteobacteria bacterium | reverse complement strand
GGTCGACCGATGCCCATATCGATTCCCCAAGAGTTGCCAAAGATAACTCTTGGACACCTATCATGTGTGTTAGTTTCATATGGGACAGGACACTAGGGGCGCGGGTAACTTCGGCCCTGCTGGCCTGGCCCGATCCGCGCATCCGCTCAGTGTCTCGGTGCGCTACCGTACGGAGAAGGTCCCATTGAAGCGGGTACATTTCAGCCGGAAGGTCGGCCATTCCTGACCGAACGCACCGCTCCGCGCTGAACATCAGAACGCTGAACATCAGATGGAATCCGGATCTGCGGTTCGCCGGGTGATGGCAGAACCAAGTAATGTAAACAGGAGAAACGAAATGCTATGGACTATCGCGTTAGTGTTGATTGCGCTCTGGCTGCTGGGGCTCGTCAGCTCGTATACCCTTGGCGGGTTCATTCACGTGCTGCTGGTAATTGCTGTCGTCGTCATAATCCTCCAAGTCATCCAGGGCCGACGCCTGTAACAATCTGGGAACGACAACAGTAAGAGCTACGGACGCGATCGAGGCGACCGCGCGTGCCGAGCGCGGCTGGTTATCCTTGCGCCGGTGTACGGTGGCTTGACGTACACGAAGGAGACCCATGGTGCCAATCTGGGCCCGATAACAATGTTTCTTGGCGTTAAGAAGTATTGCTTAAGTACCAGGCAAGAGTAGAAGTGCGGCAGCCCTTTACGTGGCGCGTGAGTTCGACGGCGCGCTGGTCAACGAATAATCCCGGGCTGGCAAACTCAGATTCCGGGCTGTAACGCGCGGCGCAATTCCGCCGCGCATAACGCGACCGCCGTGCGGGCCTCATCCAGTACCTTGCCCATGGGCACGAAGCCGTGGATCTGACGCGCGAAGAGCACGTAGCTTGCGGCGCTGCCGGCCGCGGTGAGCCGCTCCGCATATGCGGCGCCTTCATCGCGCAATGGGTCGAAGCCGGCGGTCAGCACCAGCGCCGGCGGCAGGTTCGACAGGTCGGGATGCAGCAGCGGCGATGCCCGCCAGTCCTTGTATTGCGCCGGGTCCGCGATGTATTGGCTAACAAAGTAGTCCATCGATTCTTTGGTCAGGTTATAGCCCTGCGCGTTTTCGATGTGCGAAAGAAAGGTCCGGCGCATGTCAGTTGCCGGGTAGATCAGCAACTGGAATGCGATCGGTAGGTCGCCACGTTCGCGCGCATCGATCGCGACCACGGCCGCGAGGTTGCCGCCGGCGCTGTCGCCGCCGACGGCCAGGCGCGATGCGTCGAGCCGCAGCTCGTTGGCATGGCCGCGAACCCAGCGGGTCGCGGCCATGCAATCATCGACCGCCGCCGGAAAGCGGTGCTCGGGCGCCAGCCGGTAATCGACCGAGACCACTGCGCAAGCGCTCTGGTTTGCGAATTCACGGCACAAGGTATCGTGGGTGTCCAGGTCACCAATGACCCAGCCGCCGCCGTGGTAGTAGACCAGTACGGGGAGCAGTGCCGTGGAGGGTGAGCCGAGCGGACGGAACAGGCGCAACGGGATCGCACCGTGCGGCCCGCTGGCCGTGAGATCCTGCACGCTCGCGACCTCGGGTGGCTCGGGTTGTGTGACCCTGCGCCGGTCGCGGTAGAACGCACGGCCGTCCGCGACGCTCAACAGGTGAGTCGGCGGTATGCCGCTTTGTGCGATCAGATCGAGCAGTGCGCGGGTTTGCGGGTGCAGCATTGTGATTCCCAGCGTACTAGATCGCTGCCAACGGGTCAGCGGGAATCTGCCAGACTATTCGCCCATTGCCATGATTTATCGCTTACAGCCGTGATCGACAGGTATCTGGTGGCGCGCAGACGCGTTCCGCCCATTGCGACCGTCATCGCGATTCAGGGGATCGTCGGGCTGTCGACGTTTGCAGTGCTGGTGTCATCCGGCCGTCTGGCCTCCCTGTGGCCGGTCGTCATCGGCGCCGGCGTGTTAGCTGCGTTGCTCACCAGGCTCGCCGGCCTGGAAACCTGGTGGATCCTCATCCAACTGCTTTTCCCACCACTGCTGCTTGCGGTATTGTTGTTAGATTGGCCGGCGTGGGTCTATCTCGCGCTGTTCCTGGCACTGGCGCTGACGTACTGGTCGACGCTGCGCACGCGCGTGCCCCTCTACCTCTCCAATGCCGGGACCTGGCGGGCGGTTGCGGCGCTGTTGCCCGCGCCGCAGGCAGGCCGCAGCGTCCGGTTTGCCGATCTCGGCAGTGGTCTCGGAGGTTTGTTATGCCACCTGGCTGCGGCCCGGCCCGACCTCGAGTTCGAGGGACTGGAACTCGCGCCGCTGCCCGCCTGGCTCAGCCAGATCCGCGTCGCGCTGGCAGGCCGGCGTAATGTACGGATCCGCTGGGGCAGTTTCTGGTCGCGAGATCTTGGCGATTTTGATGTCGTGTTCGCATTTCTGTCGCCCGTGCCCATGGCCGAGCTGTTTGCGAAAGTTCAGCGGGAAATGCGATCTGGGACGCTGTTTGTCAGCTGCGCATTCGAAGTCCCGGGCGCAACGCCCGACCAGGTCATAGAATTGCCGTCGCCGCGGCAGCCAAGACTGCTCGTATGGAAAGTCGCGGCCAAAAACTGATTCCGCCCGTGCTTGGGTTCGCGCCGGTGCTGCCGGCGCAGGCCTATGTCCTTGTGCTTGGCACGCTGCCCAGCGTGGCGTCGATCGCGCGGCAGGAATACTACGGGCATCCGCGCAACGCTTTCTGGCCCATCATGGGAAGTTTGTTAGGCTTCGATGCTGCGCTACCGTATGCGGAGCGGGTGGGCCATCTGCGGCGTAACGGCGTCGCGCTGTGGGACGTCTGCCACAGCGCACAGCGCGACGGCAGCCTGGACACGGCAATCCAGGCGCAGGGTTTGGTGGCCAACGATATTGCCGGACTGCTGGAGCGGCAGCCCCGGATCCGGGCCGTGTTCCTCAACGGCGCCGCCGCGGCGAAACTTTTCAGACGTTGGGTCGCGCCGACGCTGGCTTCCCGATATGAATTATTGCCACAATGGGTCATGCCTTCCACCAGTCCCGCCCATGCGGGCCGGACGTTGCGGCAAAAAGCCCGTGAATGGTCGAAAATACGCCAGTATTTGCCGGGAGTGTAGCAATGACGGAATTCACCCCTTGGATGTCATTAGCAGGCGGAGTGCTGATCGGCCTGTCTGCATTGCTGTTGATGGCCGGTTTGGGCCGCGTAGCCGGAATCACCGGAATCCTGGCAGGTGTGCTACCGCGTGTGGTCCAGGATTTTGACTGGCGCCTCGCGTTTCTTGCCGGTATGGTGCTGGCGCCCTGGTTGTTAGCTCGGGCCGGCGTCCCCATCCCGTTTTCGATACCAGTGTCGGTACTGTCGCTGGCAATCGGCGGGGTCATCGTCGGCGTGGGCGCGACGCTCGGTTCAGGCTGCACCAGCGGGCACGGGGTCTGCGGCAACGCGCGCGGCTCGCTGCGCTCCGTGGCGGCGACATTGACCTTCATGGTTACGGCTGCGATCACTGTCTTCGTGCTGCGGCACGTGCTCGGGGCCTGACATGAAAGCCCTGTTAGGCCTGGCCGCAGGCTTGTTGTTCGGTGCCGGCATCGCACTGTCCGGCATGATTAACCCGGCCAAGGTCCTGAATTTCTTCGACCTGGCGGGTCATTGGGATCCGAGCCTGATGTTCGTGATGGGCGGCGCGCTCGCAACCACGGCACTCGGCTACCAGTTTATATTTCGGCACGGCCGTCCCTGGCTCGACCGCGTGTTTCACGTAACGGCCCCGGGGGTGATCGATCGACGCCTGATTGCCGGGGCGGCGCTGTTCGGCATTGGATGGGGTATCGCCGGTTTCTGCCCTGGCGGCTCGGTGCCCGCGCTGGCGCTCGGCGATAGTCGCACCCTGGTCTTCGTCGCCGCGTTGGTGTTAGGTATCGGCGTGACCAAGAACCTGCTGGCGAGGCGCTGAGTCAGCCCTGGTCCGGATACAAAAGGCAGGCCTTGCGTTCGGCGCGCCAGGCGGTTTCGTCGCGCCGTGCCAGGCTGTCCAGGTCGCCGCAGGCTGCCGCCGGATCGTCGACCCATTCGCGCAGCAGCGCACTGCCATTGATGACATCGATCGCGAGCCGCGTGGTCTCATATTCGTAGGCGAAGTCGCGCCACAACTGGTAGTCCGGCCTGAGCGCGCGCAGGGCCTTGAACGCCAGCGCCTGCAGACGCCAGGGCTGGAAGCTGGCGTGGTCATAGCCCTCGCCATCGGCATGCACCTGCAGGCCCTGGCACAGCGCGCCTTGGTGCTTGTAGAACGTCGGCTCAAACCAGCAGGGACGGATGCGGCAGCCCTCAAGCCACTGTGGCGCCAGGCGCTGCATCTCAGCTAACAAAGCCCAGGCATCCATATCCGGCGCGCCGAACAGTTCCAGCGGCCGGGTGGTGCCGCGGCCCTCGGACAGCGTCGTACCTTCCACCATGACCGATCCCGGATAGACCCGGGTCATGTTGAGCGAGGCGGCGTTGGGGCTGGGATTGACCCAGCTGCGCCCCGTCGGCCAGCCGAATCCCGGCGCTGCGTTCGGCTGGTAGCCGGGCATGCTAACAACGCGGCACTCGACGCTGAGCTTCAGCATCGCCACGAAATAGCGCGCCAGTTCGCCGAGCGTCAGTCCGTGGCGCATCGGAATGGGCGCCGCGCCGACAAAACTCTCGCCGCCGGGGCGCAGGGACAGTCCTTCGACCGGGCGTCCCGCAGGGTTGGGCCGGTCGAGCACCCATACCGACTTGCCGTGCTGTGCGGCGGCCTCGAGCACATAACGAAGTGTCGTCAAGTAGGTGAATACGCGGCAGCCGACATCCTGCAGATCGACCAGGATCACATCGCAGTCGGCGAGCATCGCGGCAGTCGGTCGGCGTACTTCGCCATACAAGCTGAAAACCGGGATCCCGAGCCGCGAGTCGACAAAATCCTGCGACTCGACCATGTTGTATTGCTTGTCGCCGCGAATGCCGTGCTGCGGACCTAACGCCGAGGTCAGTCTGATTTCCGGGTGCGCGGCCAGGACATCGAGACTGTGCTCCAGGTTGCGCGTCACCGAGGCCGGATGGGCGACCAGCGCGCAGCGCCGGCCACGGAGCTCACCGAGCAACGCCGTATCCGCCAGCAATCGATCAATACCGAAGATGTTGTCGCGCGCCATGCCGCTAATTTACACGCGGCCGAGCCAGCTGTCCGGGTTGTGGAAATCCGGCGCGCCGCTCGCGTGTGCCAGTGCCCAGTAGTCGAGACGGCCGTGCCGGTCGGCAACGACCAGGGTGGCGCCGACCTCGAGCGCCACGGGCGGCACGTCGATTTCTGCCGTCAGCATCCACTCTGTTAGCGGCGGCGCATCAGCGATTGCCGCCCGCGGATGCGGCAGGCCGAGATCAATCGCCGGCAGCGTGACCTCGGCGCTACGCCGGCCGGCGCGCGGCGCGCTGAAGTCATAGGCCTGCCAGTGTCCCGCGGGCGAGAAATTCCATTCGCGATAGGGCGCCGCGCCGGCCGCACGCACGAACAACTCGCAACAGGTCGCGCGCCACAGGTTATCGAGCCGCAGCACGGTTGACGCGACTTCGGGCCAGATCACCGATGCGGGGTCTGCGCTCAGCCAATAGCGCACGCGCAGGCGGCTCGGCGTCACGCGCCGCAGGGACGCGGCGGCGGCCGCCGCGCCATGCGCGAGACTGTCCGGATGCCGCTCGAGCGCGATCCGCGGTGCCGTTGCGCCGCCGGTCACCGCTTGCGCGGCTTCGCTGTTAGCTCCGTGAGCACGGCAT
>JAYUGT010000047.1:0-2319 GCA_043738315.1 Gammaproteobacteria bacterium | reverse complement strand
GAGCACCCGCAGCGCGAGCGCGCTCGGAGGGTGACCAGGACTGCACAAATGGCACCAGCGCAAAAACGGCGCCAACGGCCCCTGTCGCGGCGGTCGCGCCAGTCAGGAACTTGCGCCGGCTGACATCGACCTCATCCGCACCCATTGCCTCATCCATCGTTACACTCTCCCCCAAGTACGTCGTCGTCCACACCCAGGATTGACCACAATTAACCCGGCAGCTGAACGGGCGCTGCGGATTTTTGTCGTTCCCTGGAAAGCGCCGGATTATACACGCAGACAAGGTTCCTCTGGCTATGCAGCAAACCGCCAAGACACTGACTTTCCTCGCCGGCGCCGCGATCGGCGGCCTCGCCCTGGCGTTTGTCATCGTGGCCATGCGGCCGGATTTACTGCAGCGTAAATCACCCGCCGCCGCGGCCGAGTCGCCGCCCGCGTCCGGGTACCCGAGCGTGGCGCCGGCCACCGTGACAGCGGCGGAGCCGGTTCCAGCGCCAGCCACGAACACCAGCGCAGCCAGCGAAACCGGCAGCTACGCCGCCGCCGTGCGCCGCGCGTCGCCGGCGGTCGTCAACATCTATACCGCCCGCGTCGTCACCGAGCGCCGCGCCCGCTCGCCGCTCGAGGATTTCTTCGGCGACCTGGGCCCACGCTACCGCCAGCGCGTCGAGCGCGCGTTAGGTTCGGGCGTCATTGTCGATGCGAGCGGACGCATCGTGACCAACCATCATGTGGTCGCGGACGCCGATGAAGTGCGCGTGCAGCTCGCCGACGGCCGGGTTGCCGAAGCGCGCATCGTCGGGCGCGACCCGGATACCGACCTTGCGGTGCTGAAAATTGACCTGCCCAGGCTGCCGGTGATGCCGCTGGGGCGCTCCGACCTCCTGCAGGTCGGCGACACCGTGTTAGCCATCGGCAATCCCATCGGCCTGCAGCAGACCGTAACTCACGGCATCGTCAGCGCCACCGGGCGCGGCCAGCTCGGCATCGCGACCTTCGAGAATTTCATCCAGACCGATGCGCCGATCAACTCCGGCAACTCGGGCGGTGCGCTGGTAAACGCGCGCGGCGAGCTGATCGGCATCAACACCGCCGTGGTCGCGAAAAGCATGGGCGTCGAAGGCATAGGTTTTGCCATACCCGTCAATCTGGTGCGCGGCGTGATTGACGAAATCATTGCCAAGGGCAAGGTGGTGCGCGGCTGGGCCGGCTTCGTGTTAGATGACGTGAGCGACCAGCAGGCGGCCGACGTCGGCCTCGCCAAGGGCGGCGTGGTCATCACCAACCTGTATAACGGCAGCCCGGCGCTGCAGCTCGGGCTGCAGCCCGGGGACCTGATCGAGGCGATCGATGGCAAGGCCCTGGTCAGCGCGCAGGATGCGAATGCGCGCGTTGCCTCGAGCAAACCGGGCGCGACCCTCAGGCTGACCGTGATGCGCGGTACACAAAGAGCGGAATTGCAGCTGAAGATCAGCGAGCGGCCGGTGCGCTGAACCGGAACCCGATCTAGTTCGGCACGCGCCTGATCTGCGCGCCCAGCTGCAGCAGCTTTTCCTCGATCGTCTCGTAGCCGCGATCGATGTGGTAAATGCGCTCTATGTCGGTGCGCCCTTCGGCGACCAGCGCAGCTAACACCAGCGACGCCGAGGCGCGCAGATCGGTCGCCATCACCGGCGCGGCCTGCAGCTTCGGCACGCCCTTGATGATCGCGGTGTTGCCTTCGAGGCGGATCTCGGCGCCCATGCGCCGCATCTCGAGCATGTGCATGAAGCGATTTTCAAAGATGGTTTCGATGATGGTGCCGACGCCGTCGGCGACGGTGTTGAGCGCCGCGAACTGCGCCTGCATGTCGGTCGGAAACGCGGGGTAAGGCGCGGTCCTGACATCCACGGACTTCAGCCGCTTGCCGCGCGCATCGACTTCGATCCAGTCCTCGCCGCTGGTCACGGTCACGCCCGCTTCCTGGAACTTGTTGAGCACCGCGTCGAGATGGTCGGGGCGCGTGTTCTTCGCGCGCACCCTGCCGCCGGTGATCGCGCCGGCGCACAGATAAGTCCCGGTCTCGATCCGGTCCGGCATCACGGAATAATCGCAGCCGTGCAGTTTCTCGACGCCGTGCACGACAATCTTGTCGGTGCCGGCGCCCGTGATGTTCGCGCCCATCGCATTCAGGAACTGCGCGAGATCGACCACCTCGGGTTCGCGCGCGGCATTTTCAATGATGGTCTCGCCATCGGCCAGCGCGGCGGCCATCATCAGGTTCTCGGTGCCGGTCACGGTCACGGTATCGAGCACCATGCGCGCACCGTGCAGTCGCTT
>JAYUGT010000046.1:0-2339 GCA_043738315.1 Gammaproteobacteria bacterium | reverse complement strand
TTCTCACCTGGTACCGCCCGGATGCGGATCGCGCCGTGTGCCGCGCACAGCAGGATTTTACGGCGCGCATTGGCGACGCCTGTGCGCGTTACGACATTCCGTTCGTGTTTGAGCTGCTGGTCTATCCGCTGTCGAGCGATGCCGAGCAGACCAAAGACTATGTGGAGATGCGCAGCAAGCATCCCGAGCTGGTCATTGAAAGCGTGCGCACCTTTGCCGATCCGAAATTCGGTGTCGACCTGTTCAAGCTGGAAAGCCCGCTGCAGGCATCCGCGGTGCCGGGCGTTGGCGCGCCTGGCTGGGAAGAAACACAGAAATTGTTCGACGCGTTAGGCGCGGCAGCCGGCCGTCCCTGGGTCATGCTGTCGGCCGGCGCCGGCAAGGAAGAATTTCGCCGCGTGCTCACGCATGCCTATCGCGCGGGCGCCTCGGGTTATCTCGCCGGCCGCGCGATCTGGCTGGAAGCCTTCGCGCACTTTCCGGACTGGCAGAAGATCCGCAATGAACTGCGCAGCGGTGGCGTCAGTTACATGCGCGGCCTCAATGCGCTGACAGATTCAGAGGCCAGGCCCTGGCACCAGCATCCGGTCTACGGTCCGGGAGGCGCGCGGATCGCGCCCGCGGACGCCAGCCTGCGCCATATTTACCCGGGTTTTGGGAGCCCATCGACATGATGACCTATGGCGTGGCGGCGCTGGCGCGTCCGACGTTTGACGTGCCGTTCGCCGAAGAGATGAAGGAACGCGCGTTCCAGGCGCTGCAGGCGGCCGGCATCCGCGTGGTCGGCCCGCGCACGTTGTTGTTCGATCGCGCCGCGGCGGAAACCGCGATCGCGGAAATCGCTGCGCAGGGAAAGATCGACCTGCTGCTGATCCTGCAGGTGACATTTACCGACGCCACGATGACCGTGAAGCTGGCGCGTGAATCGGCCGTGCCGTTGGCCGTGTGGGCACTGCCCGAGCCGCGCATCGGCGGTCGTCTGCGCCTGAATGCCTACTGTGGCTTGAATCTCGCCGCGCATGCGCTGGGTAGGGCGGGGGCGCAGCATCGCTCGTTGTATGCCGATCCTGGCGAAGCGGGGCTGGCCGAACGCCTGCGTGCGTTAGCTAACGCGGCACATCCAGTGCTATCGCGCGCGGCTGCGCCGCAGGCGCCGCTCGCGAGTGACCAGCAGATAGCGGCCGATGTGCTCGGCCGGCTGGCCAATTCCAGCATCACGGTTGTCGGCCAGCATCCCGATGGATTCGATACCTGCGAGTTCGATCCGGATTTGCTGGCCAGGCTGGCGGGCCTGCGCATCAACGCGGTGGGATTGCCGGAACTTTTCGATCGCGCACGGGCCGCTGACGCGACCCGCGTTGCCAGGGTCCGCGCCGACGCCGCCGCGCGCGTCGCCGGACTTGATGAGGTGGATGCCGGGCAGCTCGACAAGTCGCTGCGGGTCTTTTGCGCGCTGCAGGATGTCAGGCGGGACACCGGCGCCAGTGGCCTCGCAGTCCGGTGCTGGCCGGAGATGTTCACCGAGTATGGCTGCGCCGCCTGCGGGCCGATGGCGATGATGAACGAGCAGCGCGTGCCATCGGCATGCGAGGCCGACGTGAATGGATCGCTGACGCAGCTCATCATGCAGGAGCTCGCCGGCGAACCGGCGTGGATGGCGGACCTGGTCGATGTGACCCCGGCTAACAATACGGCGGTGTTCTGGCATTGCGGCCTCGCGCCGCTGTCGATGTGCGATCCGGCCGTGCAGCCGACCGCGACCATCCACACCAACCGCCGCATGCCCTTGCTGCATCAGTTCACGCTGAAGCCCGGACGAATTACGCTGGCGCGTATTTCCCGCGCCCGCAACGTGCCGAAACTCGTGGTCGCCGGCGCCGAAGTGATTCGCGCGCCCATGGCCTTCACCGGCTGCTCGGGCACGGTGCGTTTCGATGCGCCCGCGGCCGAGGTCAGCGAGCGCATTCTCGACGAAGCGCTTGAACATCATTTCGCGCTGGCCTACGGCGAGCACCGGCCGGCGCTGCGCGCGCTGGCCGCGCGCTGGCAGCTGCCTGTCATCGAGCTCTGTTAGGTAGCGGCACGTCAATGAGCGCCTGGGATCCGATTGCGCCGAACTGGGGAAAGATTCCCGCGGTGAAATTGCTGGGCACGCCCGCGGTGGCGGGCACGCAGCTGCATCTGGCGACCTCCGCAGGATCCCTGTGCCTGACACTGCACGATTGCGGCCTGCGCCTGCGCAGCGAACAACGCGCGCACGACTACGGCATGCTGGTCGACGAACCCGCAGAGTTGCCGTTAGCCATTGAGGCCACGGCAGACGGTGTGCGCGTTAGCGC
>JAYUGT010000045.1:0-2340 GCA_043738315.1 Gammaproteobacteria bacterium | reverse complement strand
TACTGCGGCGCGCGCTGCACCGGCCCTCGGACAGCTCCGTGGCCATCGACGCTGACGCCGCGGCTCGCGCGCCGATTCAACTGGTCGGCAACAGTGCGGCGATGCAGGAGATCTTCAAGCTCATCGTGCTGCTGGCTAACAACGAGCTGACCGTGCTGGTGCAGGGCGAGAGCGGGGTCGGCAAGGAACTGGTGGCGCGTGCGGTGCACGAGCAGGGATCGAGACGCAAGCAGCCGTTCGTCGCGGTCAATTGCGCGGCGATCCCGGAAACGCTGATCGAGTCGGTGCTCTTCGGCCATGAACGCGGCGCGTTTACCGATGCGCGCGAAACTCGCGCCGGGCTCTTTGAAGCCGCGGGACGCGGCACGATATTTCTCGATGAGATTTCCGAATTACCGCTGCATTTGCAGGGAAAGTTGCTGCGGGTATTGCAGGAACGCAGCTTCGAGCGCGTGGGCAGCGTGACCGCGATGCCGCTCGCGGCGCGGGTCATTGCCGCCTCGAACCGCGACCTGGCCGCGGCGGTTGCAGACGGAAAGTTCCGCGATGACCTGTTCCATCGCCTGAACCTCGTGTCGATTCGGGTGCCGCCGCTGCGCGAACGCCTGCAGGACATAGCCGCGCTCGTGCAGGCATTGTTAGCACGCGCAAACGCGGAAGCCGGCAAGCAGGTGCGCGCCGTGGAAACTGCCGTCATCGAGATGCTGCAGCAACATAGCTGGAGCGGCAACGTGCGCGAACTGGAGCACACCATCAAGCGCGCCGTGCTGCTGGCAAAAGGCGACACGCTGACGGTGCACGATATCCAGCTGGAAAGTGCACCCGACGCGACGGCCGGCGCGCCTGAGGACGAACTGCGCAGAAATCTGCGCCAGATCGCCGATCGCTGGGTCGCGCGGGGCGCGCCGCCAGAAGGCGAAGCCACTGTGTTCGCGGATGCGGTCGGCACGCTGGAAACCGCGCTGATCGAGGCAGCGCTAGGCGTCACGCAGGGCAATCGCGCCGCCGCCGCCAAGTTGCTAGGAATCAATCGCGCGACGCTGCGCAACAAGTTGCCCGACGACGAACCGTCGGCGTAAATCTTGTTCGATGTGATCGGTTTTTGCTCACCGGATGGCAAAAATTGATCGTTGCGTACGTTGGGCGCGGCTGGCGACTGTACTCAACTCACTGATTTTCAACGAACCAGCGGCATACTCGGCTGGCCAGCTGCCGTGGCACAGCGCTTGCATTGCCACAACCAGAATGGCGCATTTCGAATGTGCTGTCTGAGCTGCCTCCCCCCGATTTATGGGCAGTGTCAGGCACCGACGGGACCCTCCTCCTGAGTCGGCTGAACGGCGGTAGCTCGGCTCGATCGCGGTATTCACCTGGGTGAGTAGCGCGGTCGAAGCCGAATACCCTCAAAAACAAGAAGCGCTTCAGTGACCGAATTTCTAGTTCGCTTTGGCTTGATGGTGCTGGCGGTCGCGGCATCGATGCTTGCCTGTGTCAGCGACCTGCAGGCCGTGGACGCGAGCAGCGTTGTCTGGGGTTTTGGTTTCTCAATAACGTGTCTCACCGCTCTGTTTGCGCCGCTGCCAAGCAGCGCTGGCACAACGCTACCCAAGGCGCTGGCCTGGTCGTCACTCGCGGCGGTGCTGGCGCTCGTGGTGCCGGTCGCAGCCGGGATTGCCGCGCCGCTGCCTGCCGCCTTACTGGCCGTCCTCGTATGGCTTATCAGCCTGGCGTTGCAATTGCTCGTGGCCTGCGTGTGCGGCATCGCGCGGGCAGCCGATCCCACGGTCGCACGTGTTGCAATCACAGCGGTATTCGCGGCACTCAGCGCCGCACCTCTTTGGCTCGGCCATGCCGCAGAACTTCTGGGGAGCCAATCTGGCTGGCCGTCGCGCATCGTCGCGCTGTCGCCGGCCGCGCATCTGGCCAGCGCGATCGATTGCGACCTACTGCGCACAACGTGGTTCTACGCGCACACACCGATTGGTGGCCTGCGGTTCGAGTATCCTCGCTACAGCGCAATCGTTCTGTCATATGCGGCAGCGACATTATTGCTTGCGGTTTGTTGTCAATTGGCGGCGCGCCGACCGAGCGTCAGGGCTTTGGAATTGCAGTTTGCAAGGAGTTGAGATCATGCGAATGAAACCAGTTTTGGCGTTTTTGTTAGGTTGCTGCCTGGTTGGCACCAGCCTGGCGGCCGGCGACACCATGGATCCCAAATTGCGCGAGCAGGCGCGGCGCGCGGTCGACCGCGGACTGCAATACCTGCGCGAACAAGAGGCCGAGAACGGCTCACTGTCAAAATCGGTCGGTATCACGGCGCTGGCGCTCAAGGCCTTCCTG
>JAYUGT010000044.1:0-5859 GCA_043738315.1 Gammaproteobacteria bacterium | reverse complement strand
CGCGATCATGAAAATGATGCTGAACACCGTCCACAGGAAGGTGCCGGCGGTCGGTGTGTTGCCAACGATCGGATCGTAGGGCCAGTTGCTGGTGTAGCTGGCTTTGGAGCCGGGCCGATCGGTGACCGCCGCCCAGGAGGTCCAGAAGAAAAATCCTGTCAGCGCCCGCCGGTGCTCGAGCGTGTCGACCGTATTGTCGCGCATTGCATAGGTTTCGCGCAGGCTCGATGTCGCCGGATCATTGCTGAACAGGCTCTCGTAGTGGGCAACCACTGCACTGATCGCCTGCGCGCGATCGTCCGCAACGGTAATTGTCCGGGTGCTCGCGTCATATCTGTTAGGACGGAGGGCCTCGCGCAAGCGCAGCTTGAGTACTTCCTGATCGGCCGGGCGTAACGTGGCGAATGCACCGCCAAATTCGCGCTGGGCCCAGACGTTGAGTAATGCGTCGGCCTCGCGGTGCAGCCAGTCCGCACTCCAGTCGGGCGCGACCAGTGCGCCATGGCCCCAGATCGAGCCAAGCTGCTGCCCGCCGAACGACTGCCAGACCTGGCGGCCCGTCTCAATGTCGTCGCGGGTGTAAAGAACCTGGCCGCTTGCGCTGGCAACGCGCTCCGGCATCGGCGGCGCCGCACGATACACCTCGCCTCCCATCCACAGCAGCACCGAAAAGGTGACGCCCAGCAGCAGGCCGAGCCCTATCCAAAGACGTTTGGTTTCCGTCATCACTTTCTCCCACGGGTATCCGCTGGCAGGCATCCTAGGCAGCGGCCCGGCCAGTCGCCCTGATCTGGATCAAGCGCCGTGCGGGTATGCGGAAACTACGAATGCAGGACGTTGCGGGCAAGGCTGCGCAGCGCTGTCGCATCGACAAACTCGATGTCGCGTCCCTCGACCCGGATCAGTTGCTGATCCTGGAAGCGCCGCAGTACGCGGCTAACAGTCTCGGCCGCCAGTCGCAGATAGTTGGCGATATCCGCGCGTGGCATCGACAGCCGAAAGGCCGTGGCGGAGAAACCGCGCGCCGCGTAGCGATCTGCCAGCGCCACCAGGAAGGCGGCCATGCGTTCTTCGGCGGTAAAATCACCGGCCAGGAGGGATGCCGTGCCAATGTCCTTGCTCAGCAGCCGAAACAGCTGTTGCTGAATTCCCGGTATCCGCGCCGCCAGGGTTGCGAGCGCCGGAAACGAAAAACGGCAGAGATACACGGAGTCCAGCGCGATAGCATCGCAGGGATAGTGGTCCGGATGGATGGCGTTCAGGCCAACCATCTCGCCCGGCAGGTAAAACCCGAGCACCTGCTCGCGCCCAAGGGTATCAACCACGCTGGTCTTGACCGTGCCGCCGCGCACCGCGAAGATCGCGAAGAACGGGTCGTTAGCACGAAACAGGTACTCGCCTTCCCGGAACGGCCCGACATGCTCGACCAGGCAATGCAGCGCCTGCAGCGTGGGCTTGTCGTAGCCGTTCGGCATGCACACCGCGCCGAATGCACAGGTCGAGCAGAACTTGATGTCGCTGCCGTCATCGGCGAAGGCTGCACTGGCTGTCGCTGTGGTGCGCAAGCGGCGATAATACGGGTTTATGCGCGTTGATTCGAGGTCGTTAGCATCTCGACAATCGGCAGGCGCCCCTGGTCAAGCGTTCTGCAATAGGCAACGGGGTCCGTCGCATTCTGCGCCAGGCGGTCCCCGAATCGACTCGCCGCGCCAGGCCCCAGGCCGAGTACATCGCAACCTTCGAAGTCGCCGGCGTCGGGTGCCAGCGCGTTAGGAACCAGCGAGAAATGCTGTGCCAGGGACCGCAGCAGGTCAGCGCGCTCCGACGCATCCAGCCGCGTCAGTCCGTCGCCTTCAAAAACCAACCGCACAACCGCGCGGTCGCGCGCCAGCAAGGGCGCGAGAATTTCAATTTCCCGATACAGGCGCTGCAGAACCGTCTTGACGCCCTGCTCCGCCAGGCACACCTGTAACACGATGTCGCGGGGAATCGGGTCCTGATTACTGGCCAGAATCGCGCGCCGGAAGTCCGCCTCGCCCATGTTTCCACCTCTGAAACATCAAGCTAGGCCAGATCCGACCGATCCGCATTGACCGGGATCAATCGAGGGAGCGATAGTGGCGTGTGGCGCCGTTCAAGGCGTCGGCGAAAGGGGTACTCATGATGGATGTCGCGACACAGAGCCCGGCCACCACAGTGCAGAAGGAAACATGGGAGTCGGGAGCGAAGTTCTTCCTGGTGATGAGTGCGATCTCCGCCGGCATCATCTTTCTTGGTTTTTCCCCGTCGTTCTACCTCAAATCGGTCATTCACGCCCCGCCACCCTTGTCGCCCATGTCTATCACACATGGCGTGGTATTCACGGCGTGGACTTTGCTGTTCCTCACGCAGGCGGCACTTATCGCGTACAGGAAGCCAGTACCGCATCGCCAGCTCGGCATCCTGGGGGTCATCCTGTTTGGCGTGGTGCTGACGCTGGGCTACGCGACCGGCATCAATGCCGGACATCTTGGCCATGCCCCGCCGGGCTCGCCGCCGCCGCTGGCATTCATGGCGCTGCCGCTGATCGGCATAACAGGGACCCTGGTGATCTTCAGCCTAGCGGTCTGGAACCGGCGCCGCAGCGACTGGCACAAGAGACTGATGCTGGCATCGCTGTTTACTTTCACGAGTCCGGCCGTTGGCCGTCTCACAATTCCCGCGGGCTATGGCGAACATGCGACCACGATTGCCTTGACTGTGGCGGAGTTGTTGCTGGTCGCGGCCATGGTCTATGACTACCGCACTAACAAACGCGTTCACCCCGCCTACTGGTTCAGCGCCATCGTCATGCTGACAGTTCAGCTCAGCGTCTACTGGGCGTACGGCAGCCCGACGTGGATGGCATTCGCCGAGGCCATCACCCAGGGCTGATCGACTCAGGCAAGGCCGTGCTTGGCCAACGGCAGCGACCGCACTCGCTGTTGCGTCAACGCGTATATGCCGTTGCAGATGGCCGGCGCGATCAGCGCGGTCGCTGGTTCGCCGATGCCGCCAGGATCGGCGTTGCTGTCGAGGACATAGGTTGAAATCTTCGGGATTTCCGGCATGCGCAGCAGGCGATAGCGATCGAAGTTGGTCTGCTGCACGCGCCCACCCGTGAGATTGATCTCACCCCACAGCGCCGCGCTCAGGCCGAACAACAAGGCACTTTCAACCTGCGATTCGACAATCTTCGGGTTGATGACCTGTCCGCAATCTAGCGCGCAGTGAACGTGATGCACTTTTAACTTGCCGTCGAGAGTCGAGACCTCGGCGACCTGCGCCATGTAAGTGCCATAGCCTTCCATCAGCGCCACGCCGAATCGTCGGCCCTTGGCCGGGGTCGCGTAGTGCGCTTCGTCGGTCGCCGTCTTCAGCACCGCGGCAAATCGCGGCTGCTTGGAAAGCAGTGACAGGCGATACGCAACCGGATCGGCACCCGCGGCCAACGCGAGTTCGTCCATGAAAGACTCAGCGACAAAACAATTGAGCGCGTGGCTGACCGATCGCCAGTACCCGACATTGATGCCGATTTCATGGCGCTGATAGCTGACCCGCACGTTAGGAACGTCATAGGGATAATTGACCGCAGCCTCGATCGCAAACGGATCGACCGCCTTTTCGACCACGCCAGGAAACATGCGCGCCGTGATCGACGGACTCGTGAGGTGAATATGCCAGGCCGTGGGCTTGCCATCCTTGCCTAACGCAGCCGCGACCTGATCAAACGCCGGCGGCCGGTAGGCGTCATGGGTCATGTCGTCTTCGCGTGTCCAGAGAATCTTGACCGGCTTGCCCGCCGCCTTGCTGGCTTCAACCGCCGCCGGTATGAAATCCACCTCCAGGCGCCGGCCAAACCCGCCACCCAAAAAAGTGGTGTGCACGCGCACCTGTTCGGGTTTCAGCCCGGCGGCGCTCGCCGCCGTGGCCTGGGCAACCTGCTGGATCTGCGTGGGTACGTAAAGATCACAGCCATCGGCGGTGACGCTCGCCGTGCAGTTCTGCGGCTCGAGAGTCGCATGCGCGAGCAACGGTAACTCATAGTCCGCGCGCAGCACTTTCGCGCCTGACTTGGCGCCATCGGCCAGGGCCTTGAGCGCATCGCCATCGTTGCGAGCTTCCTGGCCGGCGCCCGCCGCTGCGGCGCGCAGGCCCTGCCACATCTTGGCCGTGTCCAGGCCTTTGTTAGCACCGCCGTCCCACTCGATGCTGAGCGTGTCGCGGGCGCGACGGGCGCGCCACCAGCTGTCCGCCAGCACGACAACTCCGGTCGAGGTCTGGATCACTTCCTTGACGCCCGGCATGGCCTTGGCCTTGGTGGCATCGAAACCCTTCGCCTTGCCGCCTAACACCGGTGATTGGGCCAGTGCGCCATAGAGCATGCCGTCGAGCCGCACGTCGATGCCGAATTGCGCGCTGCCATCGACCTTGGCCGGTGTATCAAGGCGCGCATGCGGCTTGCCGATGACCCGAAAATCCTGCGCCTTGCGCAGCGGCACGTCTTTGGGAACCGGCAGCTTGCCGGCCGCCTCGGCCACCGCGCCAAAACTTAGGCGTTGTCCGCGCGGCGAGACCACGTGGCCGTCCTCGACGCGACACCCAGTCGTGGCAATGCCCCATTCATTGCAGGCTGCCGCGATCAGCATCTCGCGCGCCTGCGCACCCGCCAGCCGCAATTTTGGCCAGCCCTCGCGAACGCTGGTGCTGCCACCGGTGATCTGCGTTCCCAAAAAGGTATTCACAAACGGCGCGCCTGCGGGCGCAATCTCGACCTTGAGCCGGTCGACCGCGACGCCCAGCTCTTCCGCCAGCAGCATCGGCAGCGCGGTGTAGACGCCCTGACCCATTTCAGACTTGTCGCAATAAAAACGAATCGACTCGTCGCTGCCGATTCGCAACCAGGCGCTGAAATCCGACTGCACCAGCGCGCCCCCCGGCTTGCTGCCGGACTTGCGCCCGCAGCCCGGGATGCTGATTGCGAGCACCAAGCCACCCGACAAGATGGCGCCCTTTTGCAGGAAACCGCGCCGACTGACTGCACTATTCATGAGACACCTCGCGCCTCGTGGCGCAGCGTGAAGCAATAAGATCAGGAGCCCTTGATTTCCGCCGCGCGATGAATCGCCGCGCGAATTCGCTGGTAGGTGCCGCAGCGGCACAAGTTCCCGGCCATCGCGGCATCGATGTCCGCGTCCGTCGGCTTCGGTGTCTTCGCGAGCAGCGCAACCGCCGACATGATCTGGCCCGACTGACAGTAGCCGCATTGCGGCACGTCGAGCTCGATCCAGGCTTTCTGCACCGGGTGACTGCGATCGGCCGACAGGCCTTCGATGGTGGTAATTTTCTGCCCCGCGGTCAACGCACTGACCGGCGTCACACAGGAGCGAATCGGCTCACCGTCGAGGTGCACGGTGCACGCGCCACACAGCGCCATGCCACAACCGTACTTGGTCCCCGTCATCCCCAGGGTATCGCGCAGCACCCACAGCAGCGGCGTGTCGGCCTCGACGTCCACTTCCAGGGTCTTGCCATTGACGTTTAGTGTGTACATTGCAGCGGATCCTCCCAAGGGATTCTGATTAGCGTCAGGATTGTGCTCCTCTCCCGCCGCCGCAGGCAAGTCGCGGCGGTCTTGGACAGCGCCCAGCCATTTTCCGGGCCAACGCCGCCACGACAGCGGATATACCCCGACAGGTCACAATTTAGGCTATGCGCAGCGCGCAATCGGGTTGTCATCCGGGAGCACAGCGCTCATGTGATCGCACATGACAATCGAAATGTTAGGTTTCGACATGGCAACTCCCGGAGTATCCGGATCCAGGCCGGCAAGCGAGCCCA
>JAYUGT010000043.1:0-14924 GCA_043738315.1 Gammaproteobacteria bacterium | reverse complement strand
GCGCCCAGCGGCTGCCACAGGCGCTCGGACAGATAATCGCCATAGGGGCGGCCGGTGGCGTGTTCGAGGATCGTACCTAACAACTCCGAATTTATCGGGTTGTAGTCGAATTCCTGATCCGGTCGGCGGATCGAGCGGACCTGCAGCAGCTTGGGCCGGCGGTGGGATGCGAGAAACAGTTGCAGTCCCGGCGAAAAGGGATTCAGCGACGTGGGTACCTGCTCGAGCCCGCTCGTCATCTGCAGCAGACTGCGCACCGGAATCGCGCCGCGCGGGTCGCCCACCCATTCGGGAATGTAGCGCCCGATGGGATCCTCGATCGAATGAATAAAACCATCGTGTACGGCTATCCCCACCAGCAGTGCGAGCACGGACTTGTGCATCGACTGCGAGTCGGTGCGGCTGGTTGGCGAAAATCCCGCCCCGTAGTACTCGAGTTCGATGCGGCCCGCGTGATACACGAGCAGCGCGACGGTTGGCCGCGCTTGCGCGTAGCGCAACGCGGCCTGCAGAGCAGCTGCAGAAATCCCCGGTTCGCTGGCGGCCGCCACCGCGAACGCCGGCGGAGAGTCGGCGCCGGCGACGATCGTTCTGGGCGTGTACCACTCGGTTGCGGTGACGATGTGTTTCATCGGCAGCGTCACGAGACGCTGCCAGAACGCCATATCCGTGGCAACCAGCGTCAATCCAAAGGCAACAGCGACACCCAGGCCGAGCGCCAGCAGCTTGAGTGTGCGCATCGCATTCGTCAGAAATGGTAGGACACGGTAATGCCGGACTGGCGCTTGCGCGGCAACACGACTTCATCGGAACCTGGTAAGAAAGTGAACGGATCGGTTGCCGAATCACTCTGGTAAACCGCCGATTCGACATGGTCATCGTTGAATAGATTGTCGACATAGGCCGTGACATTCAGGTTCTTGAAGTCGATGCCGAATTTCAGATTCACCTTGGTAGTCGCGGCGGTAAATGCCTTGTTGAGTATGGAGTCATAGCGCTTGCCGATGTAGGTCAGGTCAGCGCGCGCAAACCATGAGTTGCCATTCGTTATTGGCAGGGTGTAGCTGCCATAGAGCGTGCCGCTGACGCGCGGGACCAGGCCCTCCTGCTGGCCGCTGGCATCCAGGGTGCCGAAGTAGCGCCGGTACAGGTCGTCCTCCAGTTTCTTGATATTGAGGTGCGAGGTCGCGAACGCAAAACCTACCTGCGTGCGATCGGTGACGGTCGCGCGAGTTTCGAATTCCAGCCCGTAGATGTCCTCGTCGCCGGCCACGTAGGCCTGGGCGTTGAAATTTTCCTGGTTGGCGCCGGATGCCGCCAGGTCGATGACGCCGTTGTTGTTGGTATCGATCTGGAAACCGCGCACACCCTGTTTGCCCTGCCACTTGAGAAAATAGAGCGCAGCGTTGGCAATGACGCGGCCGTCACGCCATGAGGTTTTCGTGCCGAGTTCGAAATTGGTGACGGTCGCTTCAGGCACGACCAGGAACAGTCCCAGTCCTGCGGCGCGCGCCTGGTTGGCCGCCGACAACTGCGCGACCTGGGCGTTGCCTTGCGTCGGTTGATCGCCTTTCGCCCAGTTAAAATAGTATTTGACATGATCGTTGAAGCGCCAATCGGCGATCAACCGCGGCAGGAATTTCGTGGTATCAAATACCAGCGGCCCGCCGGTCGCTTGCGCGCTGGAGACGGTGTCTTTTTGCCAGCGGCCTTCGAGCGATAACTTCAGTGTGTCGCTGACGTCGTAGCTAACAGAGCCAAATGCGGCCTTGTTCTTCAGCACGCGACTGGTCGGGGGTCCTGCAATGACCGCGCCGGGCGGGAAGGCCGCCGGGAGGATCACCGAGAAAATATTCTGCGAACCGATCATGAAATTGCCGGCTGTCAGGTAGTCCTGTTTGAGGTTGTAGAGGCCTGCGAGCCAGCGCAGGCGCGCATCCTGCGGCGAGCTCAGGCGCAGTTCTGCGCTGGTGGCTTTTTGATGGCGGAGTGAATCCGACCACCAGACATCCTGCGGAGCGCGTTCGAAATCGGCGACGGTTTCTGCATCTTCCTTCTGGTACCCGGCTAACAGCGACAAGGTGTAGTTGGCTGGCAACGTCCAGTCGACATTCAAGGTCGTGGTCTTGTAGGTTCTATCCAGGCCCGCGTTGTCAAAACCCCATTTGCCGCGTCCGCCGGACGGCATCGCAGGATTGAGCGAGGGCTGGCCACTGAAGGTGACTTCGCCGCAGAACAGCGTCGCCACGCCACCGCGATTGGTTCCGCCGAACGGGCCGCAATTGTGCTGCGGCACGCGATTGAGCAGCTGGACCGCCGGAGCGCCATCAGCCTGCTTGGTATACGACACACGCAGGCGACTGCGTATGTTTTCGGTCGGCGTAAATGCCAGCGACAAGGCGCCGAAACTCTCGCGCTGCGCGCCCAGATGGCCGCCGCCCTGCGCATTGATGTATTGGCCGCCGTAGTCGGAGTAATTTCCGGTGAGCCGCACAGCCAGTTTATCGGCCACCAACGGCCCTTCCGCGCTGAAGCCCAGTGCCCGATCATCGTTCTGGCCAAAGCGGCCGGTGAAATTGCCTTTCACCGTATTGCCGGGCGTCGCGGTCACGAAATTTATGGCCCCGCCGAAAGTTGCGCGGCCGAAAAACGCGCTCTGCGGGCCTTTGACGACTTCAACCCGCTCCAGATCCGAGAACGTCAGGCCCGGTGCTGCGCCCGCGTAGTAGACGCCGTCAATAAAGACCGACGCGATGTCGCGGCTGGTGTCGCCGGTGCCAGATATCTGGCTCATGCCGCGAATCTGAAACGCACCGGCAGACCGATCCGTCGAACTGGTAAACATCAGGCCCGGCGTTTGTGTTGCCAGGTCCTTCACACTGCGCACGCCGCGCTCTTCCAGCTGCTTGGCAGAAAACGCCGTGATGGTCAGGGGCACTTCCTGCAGCGGCTCGGAGATTTTCCGAGCCGTCACGACGATTTCTTCAAGCGTGCCGGGCTCGGCGGCGCCGGCGATGGGCCCCAAAGACACCAGCAGCGCTGTCGCCAGGCAAAGCCCCTTCGACCGCCAAGATGGAAAAGTAACTCGAGCGTTCTGTCGCGAAATTCGCTTGCTCATGGGCTGCTCCGTGTGTGCGTTCTGCATGTACGTTCTGCATGTGCGCTATGCAGATCGGGTCGGACTGTGCCATTGCCCACTCACAGGGCAATCACGATTTCATAAGTTGTGTTCGGCATTCATGAAATCAGCGAGAAACCCGGAATTTCGTCTTGAAACGGGCTCATGCAGCGTGAAAACGCACGGTCAGGGCACTATTGACGCGTTCCGGGCACGACGTCACCATAGCTGCATGCATGCGAACGGGCCTGTTGTCGAGCCGCGATCATCGCGGCCCACGATCGGGGGCTTGCCTTGGACGCTCGCAATCGTTTTTTTCGCCCTCGTTCCGCTGGTCGTCGGATTCAATCAGGGGTGGCTGCAGGCGGGATTGGGTCGCTACTTCCCGCGCACACTTTCAATCCTGCTGTGGTCGGGGAATTGGCTGCTGTTCTGGTGGGTCAGCGAGGCCATGACCCGGGCGGCCGGCCGGGTTCTTCGGCCCTGGCACTTGCGGCCGTTCATGCTGGTGCTGCTGGGCGCGGTGCTGGCGACCGTATTTTCGCCTTTGTACCTGCACGTTTACAGCATCCTGTTCGTGGACTACATGCCCGCCGGTGCGCGTGTCTCCGAAGCCGAAGACTTCGGCCGCATTTTTCAGTCCGGCGTGTTATTGCAGCTGCTGGCGAGCGGGTCGGGCGGAATCCTGCTGTGGCTGGTTACCAATTTGTTTCTCGACACGTATCTCAATGGCTTGCGGTTTCAATCGTTAGGTATTGCAAGATCGCGGAATACGCGCGGCGCTGCGGGCGCTGAGCCGATGCGGGCGGTGACATCCGATGCTCCGGCAAACCCTTCAGTGCCGACCGTCTTTCTGCGACTGAGCAAGTTGCCCAGGCCGACGCCAGACACGCTCATTGCCCTTGAAGCGGAGGAGCACTACCTCAAGGTCCACAGCGATCATGGCAGCGAACTGATTTACTACCGGTTTGGCGATGCGGTACACGATCTGCAGGACTGGAATGGCTTGCAGGTACACCGCTCGTACTGGGTCGCGCGCCGAGCGGTGACCGGTGCGACGGCGCACGATCGCAAGGTTTCACTGACCATGCGCAACGCGCTCGAGGTGCCGGTCGGATCCTCGTACGTGGCGCTTGTCAGGCAGGCTGGCTTGATGACCGCGCCGGAAACCAAGGCCCATCAAGGGATCTAACATGAAGAAGTTTACGATCGGCTGCGCCATCGCGCTCGCCTCGTGTGCAGCCGCGGCTGGCGAAGTGACCATAGTGACCGGCGTCCTCGGGCCCGAGGGGCCTCTGTATGTCGACGCAAACCTGTACTGGGTTGGCTGGATCTCCAGCACGTTGTCCAAATGGGACGGCAAGGCGATCACGGTTCTCAACAAGCTGGCCGGTTGTGCTCACAACGGGCTCGCACTCACGAAGCAAAGAACTTTTCTGGTTGCCTGCACCGATGAACACGGCGCAATCCTCGAACTCGACATGACCGGCAAACAACTGCGGCGCTGGGACGCAGACGACAAGGGCGTCAAGTTCACCGGCGGCATTAACGACATCGTGGTCACCGCAAACGGCGGCGCCTACGCGACGGTCTTCGGTCCTTACCAGAGCCTGCCGGCCGCGGTGGCGGGCAAGATCCTCTATCGCGCACCCGGCAGCCAAAAGTGGCTCGAGGTAGCGAACGATCTCAACTACGCGAACGGTATCGGGGTGTCTTCGGACCAGAAGACGCTCTACGTCAGCGAGACGGTTGGCAATTGCATCCTCAAGTTCACCATCAAGGCCGATGGCTCGCTGGCTGCCAGGTCAAATTTCGCGCTGCTCAATGTGCTGACGCCTAACAAAACCACATCCTGGTGGCTGGGGCCGGACAGCATGAAAGTCGACCGCAAGGGCAACATCTATGTTGCCCAATGGTTCGGCGGAAAAATCCTGAAGATCTCAGCTGAGGGCAAGCTGCTGCATGTGTTTCCGATCGCCGCGGGCGAGGGCACCACCAACGTCGCCTTCGGGCCCGATGAGCGCGACCTGTACGTGACCGTGGTGAAGGACCCCGACGATCCGCAGGCGCTGGGCAGCGTGGTGAAGATCGAGAATGTGCGGTGACCACGGACGCCGCCGCCAAGAACCGCCCGCTGGTCGAGGACATCCGGTTGTTAGGCCGGATCCTGGGCGACGTGATTCGCGAGCACGACGGCGCCGCGGCGTTCGCGCTGATCGAGCGCATCCGGATCCTGTCGGTCCAGTATCGCCTCAAGCGCAAGACCACCGCGGGCCGTACGCTCGATCATCTGCTGCGCAACCTCAGCAATGAGCAGACGGTCAGCGTGATCCGCGCCTTCAGTTATTTTTCGCACCTCGCGAACATCGCCGAGGACCGCCACTACGTCCGCCGCCGCCTCCACCACGAACAGCTCGGGCACACGCAGGCCGGCTCGCTGGCGCACGCGTTCAAGCGCCTGCAGCACGCCGGCATCAGCAGCGACGTGACCGCGAAATTGCTGAAAAACGCCTACCTCTCGCCGGTGCTGACCGCGCATCCGACCGAAGTGCAGCGCAAGAGCATTCTCGATGCCGAGCGCGGCATCGCCGAGCTGATCGGCGTCCGCGATCAATTGCGTACCCAGCGCGAGCGTCAGGACAACGAGCGGGCCCTGCGCGCACGCGTCACGCAACTGTGGCAGACGCGCATGCTGCGCACCGCGAGCCTCAGCGTCGCGGACGAGATTGAAAACGCCTTGTCCTATTATCAGGCCACGTTCTTCAGCGAGGTGCCGCGCCTCTATGCCGACATCGAGCACGGACTGGACGGCCGCGAGGTCGCGCCGTTCCTGCGCATCGGTCACTGGATCGGCGGTGACCGCGATGGCAATCCGAATGTCACCGCGGTCACGCTGAACCGGGCGCTGTCGCGCCAGGCGGAGACCGCGCTGCGCTACTACCTCGATGAAGTCAATGCGCTGGGCGCTGAGTTATCGATGTCGACATCGTTAGTGCCGGTGACGCCGGCACTGCAGGCATTGGCGGACCGGTCCGCCGATACTAACGAGCATCGCGCCGACGAGCCGTATCGGCGCGCGCTGATCGGCATCTATTCGCGGCTCGCCGCGACGCTGCAGGAGCTGACCGGCGCGGCGTCACTGCATCGGGCGGTCACGGTGCTGCCTGCGTATGCCAGCGCCGACAAGTTCCTCGCCGATCTGCGCATTGTCGAGACCTCGCTGCGCGAGCACCATGGCGAGGGGTTGTGCCTGCTCAGGCTCCAACCCCTGTTGCGCGCCGTGCAGGTATTCGGTTTTCACCTGGCGACGCTCGATCTGCGCCAGAACAGCGATGTGCATGCGGCGGTGGTCGGCGAGCTTCTGCAGCGGGCGCGGCTGGAACCCGACTACGCGCAGCTCCCGGAGGCGGCGCGCTGCCAGCTGCTGCTGCGGCTGCTCGATGATGTGCGGCCGCTGCACGTGCGCGGTGTCGCCTACAGCTCGCAGACACAATCGGAGCTGGCGGTCTTTGAGGCGGCGCACAGCTGGCTCGGCCGCTTGGGATCCGCGGCGATCCGCCATTACATCATCTCGCATACCGAAAGCGTCTCGGATCTGTTAGAGGTGCTGCTGCTGCAGAAAGAGTGCGGTCTCCTGACCGGCGGCCTGCAGGGCGACGGGCGAGCCGCGCTGATCGTGGTGCCGCTCTTTGAAACGATCGCCGATTTGCGTCATGCCGCCGGGATCATGCGCGACTACTACAAGCTGCGCGGTGTCCGCGCGTTGCTGAAGCGCAGCGGCGGCGTGCAGGACATCATGCTGGGCTACAGCGACAGCAACAAGGACGGCGGATTTCTCACCAGCAACTGGGAGCTGTATCGCACCGAAGTCGAGCTGGTGAACCTGTTCGATGCGCGAGGCGCGGCCGGCGGCATCGCGGTGCGCCTGTTTCACGGCCGCGGCGGCACCGTGGGACGCGGCGGCGGGCCGAGCTACGAAGCAATCCTGGCGCAGCCCCCGGGCACGGTCCGCGGCCAGCTGCGCGTGACCGAGCAGGGCGAGGTCATCGCTTCGAAATATTCAAACCCGGAAATCGGGCGCCGCAATCTCGAGACCCTGGTGGCGGCCACGCTCGAGGCGTCTTTGTTAGCCACGACGCACGTCGCGCCGCCGTTGTTCGCCGCGACCGCCGAGGCGCTGTCACGCGCCAGCTTCGCCGCCTACCGGCAGCTGGTGTATGAAACACCCGGATTCACGGACTATTTCTACGCGGCGACGCCGATCCGCGAGATCGCCGAACTGAATATCGGCTCGCGGCCGGCCTCGCGCAAGGCGGGCCGGGCCATTGCCGACCTGCGCGCCATTCCCTGGAGCTTCTCCTGGGGCCAGTGCCGCGTCGGGCTGCCGGGCTGGTTCGGGTTCGGCTCCGCGATTACGGCGGTGTTAGGCAGCACGGCCACGGGCCGGACGCACCAGCTCAGGCTGTTGCAGCGCATGTACCGGGAATGGCCATTTTTTCACACGCTGCTGTCGAACGTCGACATGGTGCTGGCGAAAAGCGACCTGGCGATCGCGCGCCGCTATGTCGACCTGGTGGAGGACCGCGCGCTCGGGAAAGCCATTTTCGCGACCATTACCGCGGAGTGGCACCGAACCCAGGAGGCGCTCAATCTGCTCACCGGCGAGTCACAACGCCTGGCCTCGAACCCGGCGCTGGCCCGCTCGATCGAGCATCGCTTTCCGTATATCGATCCGATCAATCATCTGCAGGTAGAACTGCTGCGACGGTTCCGCGCGCACCCACCGTCCGCGGTCGCCGATGAACGGGTGCAACTCGGCATTCATATCTCGATCAACGGCGTCGCCGCGGGCTTGCGCAATACGGGTTAGTGACGCAGCACCGTGTGACCTGTCGGCTCTAAGAATTGCCGAACTCGCAGCAATTGTTGCACATAGAATTATCGCGTTTTTTTCTGAAGAAAGCGCTGTGTGAACTTGCATCAACGTCGCGCGATCAAGCGCCGCGCGACTGGTTGCGCAATTTGCCGGGCCGGGCGAGTCGACGTCGGCCGGAACGCGTATCGCCTGAGCGTTATCGCTCGTGACTCAGCGGCACTCGGCTTCCCAGAGCGGACGCTGCGGCGAATTTTCCGCGGGCGGATGTGCGCAGACGTTGTCAGCGGAAGGCTGGACGGTTGCAGGCTGGCCGGACAAAGACGCTGGCGGTCGGGCAGCCGCAGGTCCCAGGCCCGGATAATTCGCCTGGATCGCCCCGGCCAGCTGCCAGCAGGCCAACGCATTCACCGATGTTGCTACCACGAGAGCGCCGGTTATCCCCATGCCGGCCCGTCGCAGTATTTTCTCAGCGAGTCCGCCAACCAGCGCACCGAACACGAGGCCGGCCACAAAACCGGTCAGCGCCAGCAGGCTGAAGAACCCCTGCGCCAGCAAGGTCCCGAAACTGTCGGCGTTAGGCGGCAGCCGCAGCGCCGCCGCGGCGCCGAGCCAGCCGCCCCACAGCCCTGCCAGCAGCGACCATGAAATGCGCACCGCCCATTGGACGACAGGCTCCAGCTTCATCGTTTGTTAGCAGGTGGGCGCAGGCCTTCGATGGCCTGGCGCGCACGCAGCAGGTGATTGGCGGTCGTAGTTACTTTTTGCAAATGGCACCCGCCGGGCTGCCCGTTCAACGTCAGTTGCAGGGATTGGTTGAATCCGCCGCCAATTGCAAACTGCTCGAGCGGCATTACGCGCAACTGGGCTGAAAAAGCTAACGGCGTGGTCTTGTCGATCTGCAGTGACTGTCGCTGGTTCTGCCACTGGATGCGGGCACCCTGCCAATCCCCCGAACCTCCATCGACCAGCACCCAGCCGGAACCGTCCGTGCCCAGGTTCAGATAACAATACATGCCCTGGGCGCCGGTGCCGGCCCATTCGCCGGCAAAGTAGCCGGGCGAATTGTCCATGGGCGGTGACGCCGCCACGGCGGTTGCCAGGCCGGCAAGCAGCAGCACGAGTCCGATGCGAGGGCGCATGTTAGCGGCGAGCCTGGGCGACAGTCCTGATGCCATCATCGCTACTCCAGCAGTGCATGCCCGGCGGGCAGTTGATGTGCATACCAGGTCGCGAGGCGATGCCGGATGGTCTTCTCGCTGACCTGTTCCTCGGGCATCGGCGCGATCAGCTTGTCGTGCACCAGCAGGCGATAGACGAACAACGCCTTCTCGCTCGCCGAGTCGGTGGGCTCGAACACCGCGGCCTTGCGCTTCTCGGCATATTGAACGCCGGCGAGCAGGGCGGCCTTGAACAAGGCTGCTTCGTTTTTACGTTCTTTCACCTGAGATGTTTCTCGAAGAAGGCGATGGTGTGACCGATCGACAGCACCTGGTTGCTGCGCTTGCTCGCGCCGTGGCCCTCGTCGGCGAACAGGATCAGGCCGCTGGGAATGCCCCGATCCGTCAGCGCCTGATGGATCTGCACGGCCTCGCCGACCGGCACCCGCGGATCATTCACGCCCTGGATAATGAGCAGCGGCGCCTTGACGCGGTCCACATAGGTGGTTGCCGACAGCTTTACCATCGCTTCACGGTCTTTCACCGGGTCGCCGTACTCGCTGGCGCGCAATGCCCTGCGGTACGGTGCGGTGTTCTCGAGGAACGTGACCAGGTTCGCGATGCCGACTTCGCTGACACCGGCGTCGTAGGTGCCGGCAAAGTAAGTCATCGCCATCAGCGTTGCGTAGCCACCATAGCTGCCACCGGTGACGCCGACCTTCGGCACCTTGCCGTCCTTCGCGAACGCCTTTCTGACGTAGATGCCGCAGTCCTCGATGTCGGTGATGACATTCAGGCGCTTCGGGCCGTTGTCGGCATCGAGCCAGGTCTTGCCGTAACCCGAACTGCCGCGGACGTTAGGCTGGATGAAGATGAAGCCGGCGTCGACAAACATCTGCACATACGGCGAGAAACCGGGCTGCGATTGTCCTTCGGGGCCGCCGTGGAATTCGACGACGACCGGGCACAAGGAATCCTTGCAGGCCTTCGGACGCCATACGAACATCGGGATTTTCGTGCCGTCGCGCGCCGGATAGGTCTCGAGGCTCGCCCTGGCAAACGTGTTGGTGTCGATCTCGGGTGTCGACGCCGCGCGCCAGCGCACCAGTTGTTGCGTATTCCAGTCGTAGAACGCCACGGTGGGCGGCAGCGTCGCGCCATCGATCCCGATACCCAGGAAGCGCCCGTCGCGCGACATGCCGGCCGCAAACACGTTTTCCGCGTCGGGTAATGCCGGCAGCGGCAGCTCCTTGTAGGTGTTTGCATCGAGCACGTGCAGCCGGGTATTGCCATCCTCGTTCATCGTGTATGCAATGCGGGTTCGCGCGTCGTCGATGCTGAAACCGTCGACCTCGTGCGCGACCTGCGGCGAAATCGGTGTTTCCCGGCCTGCCTGCCACTCGTACAAGCGGTAGAAGTCGCCGCGCTTGTCGTGCTGCACGATCAGCGTGCCGGGCTTGCGGCCAAAACTCGCCGAGTAGCGGACTTTCTCGCCCTGGCCTAACAGCGGCGTGAGCTTCTTGGACGGCATGTCGTAGCTGTAATACTCGACCTGATCGCTGCCGAGCAATTTTGCCAGCAGCAGCTCGTCGCCGCGGTGATCCGCAACCTGCCAGATGCCCGGCTGGCTGAACAGCAGCTCGCGTTTCTTCGTCGCCTTCTCGTAGCGATAGATTGCGTAGGACGCCGGATCGATGTCGTTCGCCGTGAAATAGATCCAGCGACTGTCGTCGGAAATGAACGCGAGTCCCGTCTGTACTTTCTCCTTGCGCTGGATCTCGACCAACGGGCCGCCCTCGATGTCCATCCAGTAGAGGCCCGGGTTTTCCTGGCCACCCACGTCGCGATCGACGACGATCCATCGATCGTCCGGCGCGATGGCAGCGACAAAGGTATTGTCTTCGCCACCTGTTAGCTGGATCGGGTAGCGCATCGGCCCGTCCATGCGCCAGACCTGCGAGTTGCCGGTGACTCTCCAGGTGAAGACCAGTCGCTCGCCGTTGCGGGTGATCAGGCCGCCACCGGCGCCGCGAACGTCGAGCATGCTCTGGATGCGGCGGCTGACCTTCGGCTCGAGCGCCGGCGGCGCAAACCGGGCGATGATCTCCGGTGTGACGCTTTCAGCGCCGAGCCCGGAGTAGCTGCCTGAGGGCTTGGCGTTAGGCTGCGGTGCTGGCGCCTGCGCGCCGCTCACGGCAGCGGACAGGGCCAGGGTCAAGCTGGCGACGGCAAGACGGAAAATGAAGTTGTGCATCATGACCTCAATTGATCGCTGATCGGTAACTGCCGTATGCGTTTGCCGCTGGCGGCAAAGATCGCATTGCAAAGCGCCGGCAGCACCGGCGGCAGGCCCGGTTCGCCGACGCCGCCCAGCGCTTTATTGTAGTCGCCCGGCACGATATGCACGTGAACCTGGCGCGGCGCCGCCGGCATGCGCAGCAATTCGTACTGGTGAAAATTATCCTGCTGCGCGCGACCCGCCTTGAAGGTGATCGCGCCCGACAGCACCGCGCTCACGCCCATGACGCAGGCGCCTTCCAGTTGCGAGCGCACGCGCTCCGGGTTGATCGCCGCCCCGCAGTCGATCGCCATATCGATACGCGGTATTTTCAATTCACCTTTTGCGTCCACCGCAACTTCCACGACGGCGGCGACATAACTGTCAAAACTGTAGTGCGCCGCGATGCCAAGCCCTCGGCCCTTCGGCAGGGGCCGGCCCCAGCCCGCATGTTGCGCGGCGAGCTCAGTGACCGCGCGCAGCCGTCCCGCGTCTACCGGATACCGCTCGGGCGCCAGGCCGTCGTTGTACGTATCGCCCGGCATCTTCAGCGTGACGATGCGTGCGGGACCAATTAGCTCGAGCAGGAAGTCCTTGGGATCGCGTCCGGCCGTGGCCGCGAGCTCGGCGACGAACGACTGGATCGCGAACGCATGCGGAATGTTGGACACCGAACGGAACCAGCCGATGCGTGTGTGCGCGGTGGCTTCCGGATTCTCGATGCGGATGTTAGCAATGACGAACGGCACGTCGATGACGCCCATGCCCAGCTCGTAACCCGCCTTCTGCTTCGGATCGTCGGCAAAGGTCGAATCGATCGTCGGCGCCACGGTGCGATGCAGCCAGCCCACCGGCATGCCCCGGGCGTCCAGCGCGGCTTCCAGGCGTTCAACCGATACGGTGTGAAAATAGTCGTTGTGCAGGTCGTCGTCTCGCGTCCACAGGACCTTGACCGCCTGGCCGCCCATCGCCTGCGACAACAGCGCCGCTTCGATGCCAAAGTCGCACTTGGACCTGCGGCCGAATGCTCCGCCTAACAAAGTGACGTGGACGGTGACCTTGTCGGCCGGCATGCCGAGGCGCTTCGCGATCATGTCGCGCGTGCCCTGCGGCGACTGAAAACCACCCCAGACCTCGCATTGGCCGTTCGTAATGCGCGCGGTCGCGGTCGGCGGCTCCATCGGCGCATGCGCCAGATGCGGCAGGTAGTACTCGGCCGTGATTGTCTTTGTGGCGCTGGCCGCGGCAGCGGCATAGTCGCCGTCATTGCGCACGACCTTGCCGGGCTGGCGCGCCGCGGCTTCCAGGGTGGCCTTATAGGCCACCGAGTCATAGCTGGCATGTGCGCCGTCATCCCAGACAATCCTGAGCGCGTTGCGGCCCTGCATGGCGGCCCAGGTATTGCGGGCGATCACGGCAACGCCGCCGAGCGGATTGAACATCGGCGGTCCGGGTGTCGCATCGATGGTTACGACGCGCACCACGCCCGGGACCCTGAGCGCCGCGCTGGCGTCAAAGCTAACAATCTTGCCGCCCAGCACCTGCGGTCGCGCGACCACCGCGTACACCATGCCGGGCAGGCGGGTATCGATGCCGTACTGGGTTTTGCCCGCGACGATGTCCCGGCCATCGACGAGCCGGGTCTTACCCTTGCCGATATAGCGAAACTTCGCCGGATCCTTGAGGCGTAGCGCCGCCGCTGCGGGCACCGGCAGTCGCGCGGCCGCCTTCGCGAGCGCGCCGTAGCTGAGTCGCCGGCCGGTGGCGGCGTGCACGATCTCGCCGTTCCTGGCATTCACTTCGCCAACCGCGACCTGCCAGCGCGCCGCGGCCGCGGCTTCGAGCATCTGGCGCGCGGCCGCGCCGCAGCGGCGCATCGGCATGAAGAAGTGGCGCAGGCTGCGCGAGCCGTCAGTGTCCTGGTTGCCGTAGCGCGGTTCGTCGCCGGGCGCCTGGATGACGCGCACGCGCGCCCAGTCCGCTTCGAGTTCGTCGGCGACCACCATCGGCAGGCTGGTGCGCACCCCCTGGCCCATCTCGGAGCGGTGGCACACGATGCTAACAACGCCGTCCTCGCCGATGGCGACAAACGCCAGCGGATTGTCGACCCAGCCATGCGGCATGGTCTCCGCGCCGTAGGTGGGCAGCGTGTCGGCGCGCAGTGCGTCCGGATATCCAACCGCCAGCACCAGTCCGCCAAGGAGCGACGCGTCCTTAAGAAACTTCCGCCGGCTGACATTGGCGATCAACAGCGGCTTTGGTGGCGACGTCACATCCATGGTCATCCCCTGGGTCGATTGCAGGCGCTGGTAAATGCTGCTGCTCATGGCAACGCATATTGTCAGGGATCGGTGCGATTTTAAATGGTGGTACGGTCTTTCCTGGCGCCCGCGCAGCCGCGGGCGGACCTAACACCACGGGACGCTGCGCCGTTGTAGCTGCGCAATATCCGTGCGCTACCCGACCCTGGAACATCGTATGATGCGTACAAATACCCCAGGACCCAACATGAAGCCAAAACCCCGTTGTTGGGCGGTCATGTGTTCCGTTTTTGTACTCGGAAGCACAGTCGCCAGCGCCAAGTCCCCCGAAGACTACGCCGTTGACCTCAAGGACTATGTGCTGTCTCCGCTTCACTGGGACGCCAGGGACTGGGGCTGGGCCGGTGCCGCGGCTGTGGGTGTGACCGCGGCGTACGCGCTGGACAATCAGGTTCGTGACCATTTTGCGGTCGCGGGCGTGCGTACTCCCTCCGAGCCGCACAGCGCGCGGGATGCGGCGCCGCTCGGCGTGTTGCTGTTGGGCGGTTTTGCGCTCGAGAAGCTCGGCAGTGACCAGTCGCTCTCGCACCTCGGCATGGACATGGGCGAATCGGTAGTTTTGGCGGCAGTCAGCTCGGAAGCGCTGAAGCTGGTTGCAGCGCGCCGGCGACCTTTTGAAACGGGCTCGCGCAGCGATTTTCGATCGGGAGGCGACGGGTTCCCGTCGTTCCATACGGCAGCTGCCTTTGCCGCGGCGCAGGTTTTCGCCGATCGCATGCCCCGCGAGCAGTGGGGCTGGCGCGTGTTAGCTTACGGGCTTGCGGGCGCGACCGCGTATGCGCGCCTCGACAGCAACATGCACTGGTTTTCAGACGCAGCGGCCGGTGCCGCGTTAGGTATCGCGACCGGCCGTTTCGTGTCCGGCCGCGCCAGTGATGAGCATTCGCGGCTGTCGTACTGGGTCACGCCGCTGGATCACGGCGCGCTGGTGTCGTTCAACGTCAACATGGACTGACGGCCGCTACAACCAGCCGAGACCCACCAGCACGGTCAGAGCACCGACCAGCGCCGCGGCTATGCTCGCGCACAGTACCGCGGCGGCCGCACAGTCCTTGGCCACCCGCACGCTCTCGTGCTGCTCGGGGTGCAGTCGATCCAGTGCCTTCTCCAGCGCCGTGTTGGCGAGTTCCAGTGCCAGCACCAGTGCGCTGCTCAGCAGGCACAACGCCCACCA
>JAYUGT010000042.1:0-2355 GCA_043738315.1 Gammaproteobacteria bacterium | reverse complement strand
AGGCCCGTCACAACCTCGATACCGTGATTGCGGTGCACGGCATTTCCTGTCCGGTGCGGCATCGCGCCATGCCCGACGCCGCCGCACTCTGGCAGTTCTGGCAGAAGCTGCGCCGCGAGCAATCGCTGGAATTGCTGGATGAAACCCTGGCGCAGGTGTCGCAGGTGTCAGCGTTGCCACCGCACCTGCCCGCGGATCTTGCGGATGATCTGCCCGAGGCGCCCGGCGTCTACCGGTTCTTTGGCGCGAGCACGCAGGGCGCGGACAGCCTCATCTACGTCGGCAAGGCTAACAACCTGCGCGAGCGCGTGCTCAGCCATTTTGCCGGCGCGCATCGCGATACCAAGTCGCAGCGGCTCCGTGAACTGACGCGGCGCGTCGAATGGAGCGTGACCGCGGGAGAACTGGGTGCGCTGCTGCTCGAAGCGCGCCAGGTGCGCGAAGAAAAACCGGTCTACAACCGCAAACTGCGCGGCGGAAAATTGCTCAGCTGGCAGTGGCCCGACGACGCGATTGCGCCGCAACTGGTCGAACCGGATGAGGCGTTGGCCGCAGGCGCGCCGGTCTTTGGCCTGTTCAAGGGCGAGACTGCCGCACGCAAGGCGCTGCGAACACTCGCCGAGGAGCAGCGGCTTTGTCTCAAGTCGCTCGGCCTCGAGAGCGGCGACGGCTCCTGCTTCGCTTATCAGTTGAAACGCTGCCGCGGCGCCTGCGTCGGCGCCGAGCCACCGGCCCTGCATGCAGTTCGGGCGCGCCTGGCGATGCTGGGCTGGAAGCTCGCGGATTGGCCGTTTCGCGGCCCGGTGGCTGCCATCGAGCGCGGTGCGGTAGGCAGGGTGGCGCTGCATGTGCTCGATCGGTGGATGCACCTGGGCAGCCTGGAGTGCGCGGCCGATGACGCAGCGATCGACGAGGATGGCCTGCGTCGACGCTGCCGTGCGTTGTTAGCTTCGGCTGCCAGCCGTGGCGGCGGGTTCAATGCCGATACCTACCGGATCCTGGCCCGTCATTTCCGCGAACATCCGCGCACTGGCGGCTATTTGCCGCTGGATTCGGGCACAATGCCCGAATGACCCTGCGACGTTTTTTTGCCAGCACAGCGCGCGGGCTGGCTGATCTGCTGGCGGGCGAACTGCAGGCGTTAGGTGCGCTGGATCTGCGCGAGGGCCGGGGCGGCGTCAGTTTCAGCGGCACGCTGGAGGTCGCGTATCGCGCCTGCCTGGAATCGCGGGTTGCCAGCCGGGTCTATCTGCCGCTCCTGACGCTGGAGGCTCCGACCACCGAGCAGTTCTACGCGCAGCTGCTGGCGCACGACTGGACAGCGGCAATCGCCCAGGGCAGCACGCTGGCCTGCGAATTCAGTGGTCAGCATCCGACCATCATCAACACCCAGTTCGGCGCGCTGAAAATGAAGGATGCGGTCTGCGATCAGCTGCGCGAGGCAACGCGCTGGCGCCCGGACATCAAACCGGACCAGCCATCGGTGCGCCTGCACGCGCATGCCAACGGCGCGCGGGTCGAGGTCTCCATCGATCTGTCGGGCGATGGCCTGCACCGCCGCGGCTACCGGTTGTTAGGCGGCCCGGCGCCGCTGCGGGAAAATCTGGCGGCGGGCATCCTGCTGCGCGCCGGCTGGCCGCAGCTGGCGCGCGAAGACGCGCGCTTCCTGGACCCGATGTGCGGCTCCGGCACGCTGGTGATCGAGGCCGCGATGATCGCGGCCGACCTGGCGCCTAACATCTGGCGGACGTATTTCGGCTTCCTGGGCTGGCGCGGCCACGAAGAACTGCTGTGGCAGTCGGTGCGCGCGGCGGCGCGGGCGCGTGGCGATGCGGGTGTTGCCGGCTGGGCGAAACGCGTCGCCGCCGATCCGGCGCTGGCGCTGTGCGGCAGCGACCGCGATGGCGGCATGTTGCGTTCCGCGCGTGCCAACGCCGAACGCGCCGGAGTCGCCGAGCTGACGCGATTCACCCAGGGCGAACTGGCGGATGCGGCGCCGCCCGTGGGCGCGGCGCGTGGCCTGGTGTGCACCAATCCCCCGTATGGCGAACGTCTCGAGGAGCGCGAGGCGGCGCGCGCCACCCACCGCCTGTTAGGCGAGGTGCTGCAACAGCGCTTCATGGGCTGGCAGGCGACAGTCATCACCGCCGCGAGCGAAATGGGATTGGAGCTCGGCCTGCGTGCGCATCGCACCCACACGTTGTGGAACGGCGCGATCGAATGCCGCCTGCTGCGCTTTGATCTCACGCCCAAGGCGGTGCGGGACCTGCGGCCGCAGCAGCGCGATGAGTCCGACCACAGCCTGCGGGACTCCGCCGGCTCACGGATGTTCGGCAATCGCATCGCCAAGAATCT
>JAYUGT010000041.1:0-5905 GCA_043738315.1 Gammaproteobacteria bacterium | reverse complement strand
GGTTATAGCTCAGGCCCCGCGGCTTGCCTTCTGTGATCAGGGCCGGGAGCATGAACTCCGTGCCACCGAAGCCGGATTTCGCCATGAATACGTTGTCCTGCAGGCCGTGCTTGGATTCTTCCTTGCAGCAGGCATGGTCTGAACAGACCCAGTCGAGTTCGCCCGCTAACAGCGACTCCCACAGGTATTCGACATCGGCACGCGACCGGATCGGCGGGTTGACCTTGGCCTGGTTGCCGATCTTGCTGGTGTAGTCGAGGCACAGGTGTCCGATCGTGACTTCGCGCCGGAAGTTCACATGCGGGAATGCCTTTTTCATCGCCTTGGCAGCTTCGACCGCCTTGCGCGATGTCAGGTGCAGCAGGTTGATGTTCGGGCAGTTGGTTTCGTTGGCGAGATAACTGGCAATCGAAATCGCCAGACCCTCGGAGTGCGGCGGCCGCGCGGCACTGTAGGCGCGCAGTCCGGTCAGTGGCGCGCAGTCGACACAACTCGGGTCCATGGTCTCGCCATAGAGGTAGGTGTCGAGATCGGTGACCTTCGCCCCGCCCTCGACCATCTTGGTGTAGGCGCTGAGGATTTCCGCAAGTTCGCAGTGCAGCGACAACGAGATCGAGTCCCTGATCTTGGGATTCATCGCCATCGCGCGCTGCACGCCGCGCATCACAAACTCGAAATGCGCGATATCGTATTTCTCGTTCTTGTCGATCATCAGGAATTCGTGCTGCGAGCTCGAAGCGCCGTGCAGGCCGTAGCCGCCATAGAACATGAAGATCTTGAACGACGTGACGCCGTACTTGTTGATCAGCATGTCGATTTCGCCAATATGGCGGCGATCGAGCGGCGCGAGATGATAGGCGTAATCGACGTGAAACTTGCCGCGCGAGATCTCGAGCACTTCCGGATAGACGTCGGCGTAGGGCCCGCCCTTCTGCATGTAGTAGCCGCCGGTGCGCATGTAATTGAGGCTGGAGGTCACACCGCCCTGCGCCGCCGCCAGGCTCTCGGTCACCGCGTCCTCAGCTAACGGCGCATAGATACCGCAATGCATGTGTGGATCGACCAGGCCAGGGAACGCGAGCCGGCCCTTGCCGTCCACGACTTCGCGGGCATCGGCTGCCTTGAGACCAGCAGCAATTTTCTTGATCTTGCCGCCGACGATCGCGATGTCTACTTTCGGTGTAGTCGACTTGCGCGGTCTCACGATCTTCACATTCTTGATCAGGAGGTCGTATTTCTTGGTGTCGCCCATAAATTTATCCAATCATGAATAGAGACAATCCTGGCCAGGATGCCACGACAATCAGCCCAACCATCATCAACAGAATGAAGGGCAAGACCGCGCGACAAATAAAACCGAAACTCTCGCGAAATGCGGTCATCGCGACGATCAGGTTGAGACCCATCGGCGGCGTCAGATAACCGATCTCGAGATTGACCGTCATCATTATGCCGAAATGCACCGGATGCAGGCCCTGCGACTCGGCCACTGGCTGCAGAATGGGCGCCAGCAACAGGATCGCGGAGCCGATGTCCATCAGGCACCCGACCACCAGCAGCAACGCGTTGCTGACCAGCACGAACCCCACCGGCCCGGCAATGAATGACTCGAGCTGGCCAACGACCATCTGCGGCACTTGCTGGTAGACCAGCAGCTTGTTGATCGACAGCGCCATCATCAGCACGGGAAACAAACCGCCCATCAGCCGCGAGGTGTCCAGGACGACGCTCTTGAGGCCGCGCCAGTTCAAGTGACGATAGACAAGCAATTCGACAAACAGCGCGTACACCGATGCGACCGCCGCCGACTCCGTGGCCGTGAATTTCCCGGAGTAGATGCCGCCCAGGATGATGACCGGCATCAGCAGCGCCCAGACCCCTTCGCGCAGCGCGACAAGGATCTCGGCGCCGTCCCAGCGCTTGCCGCGCAGATGCCACTGGGTCGCGAGCGAATACGCCGTCAGCAGTCCGAGCAGCAGCAGCCCCGGACCGACACCCGCCAGGAACAGGTCCGCAATCGAAGTCCCGGTCATCACGCCATACAGGATCAGCGGTATCGATGGCGGGATGATGATCCCGAGCGTTGCGCCCGCACACAGCAGACCTTACGAGAATGACTTGCTATAGCCGCTCGCCAGCAGCGCCGGGTACATGATGGTGCCGACCGCCAACAACGTGACCGAACTGGAGCCGACGATCGCGGCAAACACGCCGCAGGACAGGCAGGTCGCCACCGCGAGGCCCGCGGGCACCGGTGCTGTCAGTGCGCGCATGATTCGCACCAGGCGGCGCGCCATGGCGCCCTCCGCCATCAATTGCCCGGCGAGCATGTACAGCGGTATCGCGATCAGCACGTCCTTCTGCAGCTCGTCCCAGCCGTCCAGGATGACGTTGCTGACCTGGCCGCCACCGACCGTGAGGTACAGGTAGATCGCGGCCGCAGCCAGCACGATGACCAGGTACTGTCGCAACCACAGCAGCAGAAACACCAGCGCGATAAGGCCCAGGGCCATCATGCGCGCGGCGCCTCGCTGGCCTCGTCGCGCTCCTCCGGTCGCAGCGCCGGATATAGAGCAAACAGGCTGTGCTTGAACGCCGCGAATCCCAGCGCGATCGGCATGCACAGCTGGCAGATCCAGATCGGCCAGCGCAGCACACTGTTGCTGTCACCCAGTTCACGCGTGTCGGCGACCACCTGCGCCGCGATTACCGCCAGCACCAGAAATCCGGCTGCGGCCAGCAGTTCCTGTACTCGCGGCAGCCATGCCTGCCAGTCCGCCCGTACCCAGGAGTCCATGAATCGCGGCCGCAGATGCGAGCCCTGGCTGGATGCTATGCCGATACCTAACATCGACAACCAGATATTGGCGTAGATGCCGACATCGCGCGACCACAAGAGGCCGCTGCCGGTAATCGTGCGCAGCGCAACATCGGCAAATGTCACCAGAATAAGAATCGCGAACGCAGTCAACAAGATGGCGGATTCCAGCGCCAGCAACTTCTGCAGACAAACCCGGGCCCACGCTGGCGCAGCGATCTTCACGAGATCCCCGGTTACTTGCGGCGGCGCCAGGATTTTATTTCGGTCGCCGACAGGTCGCGCGCGACCCGGAAGCCGAAATAGCTGTAATGCGCGTCGTTCGGATCGCGGCCGCGAAAACTCAGGCGCTGGCGGCTCGGCCGGGTCATCCAGCCACCGCCGCGTACCGACCAGTTGTCGCAGTCAGCCGCCGCGGGTTCCGGGCTGCCGTCGGTGGGCGTCTTGTCGTATGTGGCGCGATAACAATCGGCGGTCCACTCCCAGACATTGCCGATCATGTCGTGCAGGCCGAAGCTGTTAGGCTTGAATTTGCCGACTGGCGCAATTTCCGCAAACCGGTCATCGCAATCCACATAGCCCCAGCCGAAATCGTTGGCCTTGCGGCCGGCGCGGTCGTACAGATTGCCGTATTCGCAGGCCAGGTCCTGGTTGTTGCCCCAGCTGAAGGCGCTGCGCGCCCCGGCTGCCGCCGCGTATTCCCACTCGGACTCCGACGGCAGGCGGTACGGTTTACCGGTCTTCTGCGCCAGCCAGGCCACGTATGCCAGCGCATCGACCCGCCCCACGCAGACCACCGGCGAGTCTTCGGGTTGCGCGTTCCTGAATGCCGGCGCCAGCCAGCCCGCCGACTTGTCGTTGAGCCATTCGACGCGCCCGCTCTCGGCGGACAGTTCGCGGGCCTGCACACGGCAGCCCGGACTAACAACATGACCAGTGGCAGCGACAAAACGCCGGAACTCCGCCAGCGTGACTTCGAACCTGCCCAGCGCGAAAGGCTTCGCGATGTGGACTTCGTGGATCGGGCCTTCCGGGCGGTTTTTCTCGCCATCTTCCGAACCCATCAGGAAACGCCCCGGCGGCACGATCACGACCGGGCTGCAATCGCCGCAGTCGACCAGTATCTGCAGGTTGGCGGCATTCGCCAGATCGCTGCGCATCGCCATCAGCGTGGCGCAAACCAGCAATCCGGCGAGGCCTGCGTGCTTACTCATACGGCTGCTTTGAAGCGCAGTGGCTCGACCTTGCGGATAAACAACGAGATCATCATCGCCTGCCCTATGCACAGCAGGGAAGCCAGGATGAACGCGATTTCATAGCCCTTGCTCTGGATCAGCGCGCCTATGCCAAGCTGGAACAAGGCGCCGCCAAAAGACCCCGCGGCGCCCGACATGCCCCAGACCGTCGCGACGTCGCGTGCCGGAAACAGGTCTGTGGCCAGCGGAAACAGTGACGCGGTCTTGACCTGGATGAAAAACACCGCCAGCGAAGCTAACAAGACAGCCAGCCACGCGGAGTCGACGGTCGCGACCGGCCAGGCCACCAGCGATCCCGTGCAGCCGATCCAGATCAGGGTCTTGCGCGAACGATCCACGGACCAGCCATTCCTGATGAGCTTCTGGCCGGCCCAACCGCCGCCGAGCGCCCCGAAGTCGGCAAACACAAAAGGAATCGCCGCGATAAATGCGGTCTTGAGAATAGACATGCCGCGCTCGCTCTGCAGGTAGAGCGGCAGCCAGATCGCGAAGAAATAGAAGCAGCCGTCGCCGATGAAGCGCGCCAGCACCAGGCCCCAGGTCTCGCGGAATCTGAGGTAATAACCCCACAACCTGACCCGCTCCGCAAAACCTAACGGCGCCCCGTTTACCGCGACACGATCGGACATGGCCAGCGTGCGCTCTTCATCCGTAACCGTCGGGTGCTCTTCGGGCAGGAAGTAACTGCGATTCCAGAACCAGACCCAGATCAAACCGGCGACGCCAGGTACGATGAACGCCGCCTGCCAGCCGAAATGATAAGCCAGCGTGCCGGCAACCGGCGGCGCCAGGATGAGTCCCAGGCTGGTACCCGCGGTGACCAGTCCGGTCGCCATGCTGCGCTCGGCCCGCGGAAACCACTCGGCGATCGCTTTCATCGCGCCGGGCAGGTTCGCGCCTTCGGTAATGCCGAGGAACGCGCGCGCCAGGAAAAACCCGCCGAAACTGGCTGCGAACACGTGGGCAACCGCCGCAATGCTCCACCAGATCACCGCCAGCGACAGCGAGCGCCGCGTTCCCAGCTTGTCGACGAACACGCCGGCTAACAGCTGTCCGATCGCGTAGGCGAACAGGAAGGCGAATCCCAGGGCGCCGTACTCGGTCTTGGTCAGGCCAAACTCGTCCATCAAAATCTTGGCCGTCACCGACATCGCCTGCCGGTCGATGCTGCCAACCGCGGTGACTAACAACAGCAGAATGCCGATCATCCAGCGCTTCTGCGACCACCAGGGCTTTCTCATTTGCGCCCCCGCGCTGCGCGCAGCCGCATCTGGTACTGATAGGCATCGGCGCGGTAAAGGGCCACGACCCGCTCGACCGGCTGGCCGCGGACATCGCGGACCACGCGCGTCAGGCGCAACAGCGGCGCGCCGACGTCGATAGTCAGCGCACCGGCAGCTTCCACGCCCGCCAGCGTTGCGCCAATCCATTGCTCCGCCGAGTCAACCTGCACGCCGGCGCGACCTAACAACTCGAACATCGGCTGGCGTGTCATGTCGCGGCGGCCAATGCGGCGGGCGATGTCGAGCGGCACATAGGTGGTAATGAGACCAAGCGGCACGCCGCGATGCACCCGCACGTGACTGGCGCGCTGGACCCGCTCACCCGGGGCGAGGTCCAGCGTGGCCTGGGTCTCTTCATCCGGCAAGACCTCGGCCACCACCAGGTCACGAACCTGGGTCGACGCCGCAATGTCGGCGACCCGATGCCGCGCCTCGCTCAAGTCCAGCGTGGCGGCCGGTTCCGCAGCACCCAGGCTGACAAACGTGCCCTTTCCCTGGTGCCTGACCAGCCAGCTTTCGCTGACCAGTTCCGAGATGGCCTTGCGGAT
>JAYUGT010000040.1:0-5929 GCA_043738315.1 Gammaproteobacteria bacterium | reverse complement strand
CGCAAGCTGTACGCCGACCGGCTGGTTGGTGACGGCGTGATGACGCAGGCCGAGGTTGAAGGCTACGTCGAGAAATACCGCACCGGCCTCGATGCGGGTGCACCGCAGGCGCATGCGTCGTTAGGCATGGTCGGCAACAAGTACACCATCGACTGGTCGAAGTACCTCACCGTCGACTGGACCACCAATGTCGATGGCGGAGTGTCGCGCGAGCGGCTCGTAGCCCTGGGCAAGACGCTCACGACCGTGCCCGCCGGGATCAAGCTGCACCCGCGCGTGCAGCAGGTCGTTAACAACCGCATCAAGATGTTAGCCGGCGAGCAGCCGCTCGACTGGGGCTGCGCCGAAACACTGGCCTACGCCGCCTTGTTAGAGGATGGCTATGCCGTGCGCCTGTCCGGCCAGGACGTCGCGCGCGGTACCTTCTTCCATCGGCATGTCGTTTGGCACGACCAGAATGGCGCTGCGCCTTACATTCCACTGCAGCACGTTGCGGAGCGCCAGCCGCGCTTCCAGGTCATCGATTCGGTGCTGTCTGAAGAAGCGGTAATGGGCTTCGAATATGGTTATGCCACCACCGACCCGGGCACGCTGGTCATCTGGGAAGGCCAGTTCGGCGATTTCGCGAACGGCGCCCAGGTCATCATCGACCAGTTCATTGCCTCGGGCGAAGCGAAATGGGCGCGCTACTGCGGTCTGACGCTGTTCCTGCCTCATGGCTATGAAGGCCAGGGCCCGGAACATTCTTCCGCGCGCCTCGAACGTTTTCTACAGCTCTGCGCCGAGAGCAACATGCAGGTCTGCGTGCCGTCGACACCGGCGCAGATGTTCCACATGCTGCGACGGCAGATGCTGCGGCCGTTCCGCAAGCCGTTGATCGTCATGACTCCCAAGAGCCTGCTGCGCCACGAACTGTCGGTGAGCCCGCTGCAGGACCTGACCTACGGTTCGTTCGCCAACATCATTGATGAAGCCGATGTGCTGGACCCGGCGGGCGTGACCCGCATCGTGCTGTGCAGCGGCAAGGTGTATTTCGAGCTGCTCAAGGCGCGGCGCGCGACGGCTAACACATCGGTCGTGCTGGTGCGGGTTGAGCAGCTCTATCCGTTCGCGGCGGCAGAATACGAAGACGTACTGCGGCGCTATCCCAGCGCCAGGGAAGTCGTCTGGTGCCAGGAAGAGCCGCAGAATCAGGGTGCCTGGTATCAGATCCGTCATCGCCTCGAGCGACCGCTGGTCGAGCTGGGGCTTGACCTGCTGTATGCCGGCCGTGCCCACGCGGCCGCACCCGCAACCGGTATCGGCAAGGTTCACGACGCCGAGCAGGCGCGCCTGATCGAGGCGGCATTGACCGCGCCGGCACGCGCCCGCGTGGAACAACAAAGGAAGCTTTCATGAGTATGGAGATTCGAGTACCGAAATTGCCGGAATCCGTTGCCGATGCAACGCTGGTGGCCTGGCGCAAGAAGCCGGGCGACACCGTGAGTCGCGACGAAAACCTGGCGGATCTCGAAACCGACAAGGTGGTGCTGGAAGTTCCGTCACCGGCTAACGGGGTGCTGCAGGAAATCAGGATGCCGGCTGGCAGCGTCGTCCATTCGGATGATTTGTTAGCAATCGTGCTGGCAGGCGCCGCTGTGAGCGCCGCGCCAGCGGCGGCGCCGGCGGTGGCAGTTGCCGCCAGGCCAGCAGCCGCGGCTGCGGACGCTGACAAGCTCGGCCCGGCGGCACGGCGTCTGGTGCATGAGAATGCGCTGAATCCGGCTGACATTGCGGGTTCCGGCCGTGACGGCCGGGTTACCAAGTCTGATGTAGTCGATCATCTGGCCAAGGTGCCCACGCCGGCTGCGAAGCAACCGGTGGCACCGCCTGCCGTGCCCAGGACAAGCCCTGCGCCTGCGGCGGGTAGCCGCGGCGAGCAGCGCGTCCCCATGACACGGCTGCGCCAGCGCATCGGTGAGCGGCTGCTGCAGGCGCAACAAAACGCCGCGATGCTGACCACCTTCAACGAGGTGGATCTGACGGCAGTCATGGACTTGCGCAGCCGCCACAAGGAACGGTTTGAAAAGGAGCAGGGCGTCAAGCTCGGTTTCATGTCCTTTTTCGTCAAGGCCACCGTGGAGGCGCTGAAAAAATATCCTGTGCTGAATGCCTCGGTGGACGGCACGGACGTTATTTACCACGAGTACTACGATATCGGCGTCGCCGTCTCCACGGACCGCGGGCTCGTGGTCCCGGTACTGCGCGACGCGACTAACAAGTCTTTTGGCGACATCGAGAAGTCCATCGTCGATTTTGCCACCCGCGCGCGCGCCGGCACTCTGGGCATCGATGAACTCACCGGTGGGACATTCACCATCACCAACGGCGGGGTTTTCGGCTCGCTGTTGTCGACGCCCATCCTCAATGCGCCGCAATCGGCAATTCTCGGCATGCACAAGACGCAGGATCGGCCGATGGCAGTCAATGGCGCGGTGGTGATCCGGCCGATGATGTACCTCGCCGTGACCTATGACCATCGCATCATCGACGGGCGCGAAGCGGTGCAGTTCCTGGTGGCCATCAAGGATTGCCTCGAGGATCCCGGCCGCATGCTGTTAGGCATGTAGGCGGCAAGGCCATGGGCACGGACAGCGCTGCGGAATTCGATGTCGTCGTGATCGGCGGTGGACCAGCGGGCTATCCGGCCGCCATCCGCGCCGGGCAAAACAAGCTGAAGGTGGCGTGCATCGACGAATGGCGCAACCGCGACGGCTCGTACGCCTTTGGCGGCACCTGCCTCAATGCGGGCTGCATTCCGTCCAAGGCGCTGCTGGAATCGACGGAATTGTTCCACCGCGCGCAGAGCGAATTTGCCGCGCACGGCATCACGGTGGGCGCAGTCGGGATGGATGTCACTGCGATGCAAAAGCGCAAGGCGACCATCGTCAAAGGCATGACCGGCGGCATACTGGGCCTGCTCAAGGCAGCGGGCGTCACGCCGATCAACGGCCACGGCAAACTGCTGGCCGGCCGCAAGGTCGAAGTCACCGCGGCCGATGGCAGCAAGCGGCTGTTAGCCGCAAAGCATGTGGTGCTGGCCAGTGGCTCGGCGCCCATGGAGTTGAAGACTGCGCCCTTTGATGGCGCCAGCATTGTCGATTCCTGGGGCGCGCTGGACTTTACGGCGGTGCCGAAACGGCTGGGCGTCATCGGCGCCGGCGTCATCGGCCTGGAACTGGGCAGCGTCTGGCGGCGGCTCGGTGCCGACGTGGTCGTGCTGGAAGCGCTGGAGCAATTCCTGCCGATGGCCGACCAGGCGGTTGCAAAAGAAGCAGCCAGGCACTTCAAGAAGCAGGGTTTGGATATCCGGCTCGGCGCCAAAGTGACTGGCGCCACGCTGGCTAACGGCGCAGTCGATGTCAGTTACACCGACGCCGCCGGCAACGCCGCCACAGTCACGGTCGACAAGCTCGTGGTTGCGATCGGCCGGCGCCCCTACACCCGGGATTTGTTAGGCGACGGCACCGGCGTGGAGCTCGACGCGCGCGGCTTCATCAAGGTCAATCACGAGTGCGGCACCGGCGCCGAGAGCGTCTGGGCGGTTGGCGATTGCGTACGCGGACCGATGCTGGCTCACAAAGGCAAGGAAGAGGGCATGGCAGTCGCGGACCGCATTGCCGGTCGTTACGGCGAGGTCAACTACCAGGTGATCCCGTCGGTCATCTACACCGCTCCCGAGATTGCCTGGGTTGGCCAGACGGAAGAGCAGGTCAAGGCCAGCGGCCGCGCCTACAAAACCGGCAGCTTTCCGTTTCTGGCGAGCGGGCGCGCCCGGGCCATGGAAGCCGCCAGCGGCTTCGCCAAGGTGGTCGCCGCAACCGACAACGACGAAATCCTGGGCGTCCATATCATCGGGCCCATGGCCGGTGAGTTGATCGCCGAGGCGGTGCTGGCGATGGAGTACCGTGCCAGCAGTGAAGACCTGCAGCGCACCATCCACGCGCACCCAACGCTGTCGGAAGCCCTGCATGAAGCGGCTTTGGCGGCCGACAGGCGCGCCATCGACTTTCCGAACCGCTAACAGCGCGGTTCGCCCCATCGCTGTTGCCTGGAACTGCGAACATCGCTAGTCTTGGGCCGCCCTTCATCTAACAACAACCGGGGGACTTATGGATGGCGATCCAATGGCGACTCTCAATTGGCTGGCGGTCATCGTTGCGGCGCTGGCCGGTTTTGCGATCGGTAGCGTCTGGTACGGACCCTTGTTCGGCAAGGTCTGGATGCGGGAATCCGGCATGACCGAAGAAAAGGTGAAATCGGGCAATCTGGCAAAGACTTACGGCACCACCTTGCTGCTGAACCTGGTTGCGTCATTCAGCCTGGCCATGTTCATCGGCAAGGGTGATCTCAACTTCGGCCTGTTTGCGGGCTTCATGTCGGGCTTCACTTTCGTGTCGATGGCGCTGGGCGTGACTTACCTGTTCGAGCACCGCTCACTGAAGTTGTGGCTGGTCAATGCCGGCTATCAGACCCTGAATTTTACTGTCATGGGCGCCATTCTCGGCGCATGGCACTAGCCTGAGTCAATTGCTGCGGCGGACGTTCACCACGTTAGGCACGCGCTGCAGGGCCCGCTGCAGCCGTGCCAATTGCGTCTGGTCCTGAACCCCGAAACGTAAAACCGTATGCGCCGTGCCGGCGCTGTGGTCGGTGCTGGTGTTCATCGTGTCGATGCTGATGTTTTCGGCGGCGATGACCTCCGACAGGTCGCGAACCAGGCCACGCCGATCGTAACTGGTGACAGTCAGCTCCACCGGCAACAAGCTATTGGCGCTGACACGCCAGTTCACCAGCACGCTGCGTTCCGGACGGCCGGTCCGCATGCGCGCGAAGCTGCGGCAACGGGCGGCGTGCACGGTGAGACCGCGACCGAGCGTCACGTAGCCGACAATCGGTTCAGGGCGCATCGGCGCACAACAGCGGGCCAGCGTGACAGGCAGGTCGCCGACGCCTTCGACTTCGATCGGGTTGTTGCCGGCTGCCTTGCCGGAGCCGCTGCGCCTGGCAGCCGCCGGGCGAACGCTTGCGCGTGGCGCGGCAGCGGTCCCCAGGCGGCGCGCCGCCGCCTGCGACAATTGCCGCACCGAGAGTTCGCCTTCGCCTAACAACCGGTACATCTGTTCGGCGTTGTCGCACTTGAGGTCGCCGACCAGTGCCGACAGTAATTCCGGCCCGACGCCGAGCGGCTGTAATTCGCGCTCGGCAATGCTCCTGCCGGCGGCAATGTTGTCGCTGGCGTCGAGCTTGCGAAACCAGGCGCGCACTTTCGCGCGGCTGCGCGGCGACGCCAGATAACCTTCGTCTTCAACCAACCAGTCGCGGCTCGGCGATTCCTCCTTGCCGGTGATGATCTCGACCACCTGGCCGCTGACCAGAGGCGTCGCCAAAGGCACGATCCGGCCATTGACCTTCGCACCGCGGCAGCGGTGTCCGAGGCCGGTATGCACCTGGTAGGCAAAATCCAGCGGCGTCGAGCCCTGCGGCAGGTCCGCGACCTCGCCCTTGGGTGTCAGCGCGTAAACACGGTCGGCGAACAGGTCGCGGCGTACCTGGTCGAGGTAGTCGGTCTCCGGCGTGGCACCTCTGTCCTCGGTGCCTAACACGCTACGCAGCCACTCGATACGCTGTTCGTTGCGCTTGTCGCGGCTGCCGCCTTCCTTGTAGCGCCAATGCGCGGCCAGGCCCAGTTCCGCCTGCGCGTGCATCTCCTGGGTGCGAATCTGGATTTCAACTGCCCGGTCCTGCGGGCCGATGACCGCCGTGTGTATCGACCGGTAATGGTTGTCCTTGGGCGTCGCGATGTAGTCGTCGAATTCGCCCGGTATGAACGCATACAGGGCGTGCACGACACCTAACGCCGCATAGCAGTCGGGCACCGAGGCGCAGA
>JAYUGT010000039.1:0-15091 GCA_043738315.1 Gammaproteobacteria bacterium | reverse complement strand
TGAAAAAAATGACCGAGAACGCCGGTTTCATCAGATCGGGATCAGTTTGTTGACCCAGCTGCGCAGCCGATCGCGCACCGGTTTGGCCGCGGTTGCGGCAACATCCACCTGCGGTGCTGCACGCAGCGGCAGGTACTGGTTCACCGGCTTGTAACCGAGCGAGTCCATCAGGCTGACGCTGCCGCGCTCGGCACTGAGTCGCGACACCTTCGAGTTCGGGTCATCGAAATCGCCAAAGTGGCGCGCGTGCGTCGGACAGGCTAACACGCAAGCCGGTTCGCGCTCGGCCTCGGGCAGGTTCTGATCGTAGATGCGATCGATACACAGCGTGCATTTGCGCATCACGCCCGCCACTTCGTCCAGCTCGCGCGCGCCGTAGGGACAGGCCCAGGAGCAGTAATTGCAACCGATGCAGCGATCGGGATCGACCAGTACGATGCCATCCGATGCCCGCTTGTAGGACGCTCCGGTCGGACACACCTTGACGCAATCCGCGTCCTCGCAATGCATGCAGGACATCGGCACATTGACCGTGCGCGTTGCTGATTCGCAGCCGCCACGAGCGCCGTCATCCACCACTTCGTAATGGCGGATGCGATTGAACCAGACACCGGAGGGTGCGGCGCCCTGCGGATCGTAATCCGGTGCGCCGCCCGCCATCAGCGACGCGCCGTTCCACTCCTTGCAGGCAACCGCGCAGGCATGACAGCCCACGCAGGTATCGAGATCGATCGCCAGGCCCAGCTTCAAGCGGAAAACTCCAGTTTGGGCCAGATCCCCGTCTCGCCGGGCGCGGCCCTGGTGATCTTAACCTTGAGGTCGTACCAGGCAGCCTGTCCCGTGATCGGGTCCGAGTTGCCGAATTTGTTAGCTGCGGCCGGCAGGCTCTGGCTGATCAGGTGATTCAGCAGGAACCCGTGTGTCGCTTCCAGCGACTTGGGGTCGAGTCCCCAGGCACCGGCCATCTTGCCGACCGCATTCCAGGTCCAGACGGTGTTGCGCTCGCAACCGGTCATGGTCCGCATCTGGCAACGAATGCGTCCGTTGTGCGACTCGACCCAGACCCAGTCATCGTCCTGCAAGTCAAGCTCGCGGGCGCGGTCCGCGTTCATGTACAGATAGTTCTGCGCGACGATCTGCCGCAACCACGCGTTCTGCGAGTCCCAGGAGTGGTACATCATCATCGGCCGTTGCGTGATCGCATGGAACGGATAGTCAGCAGACTTTGTCAGCCCTTCTTCCAGCGGCGGATACCAGATCGGCAAGGGATCGAAGTAATCACGCAGGCGCTGCCGCTCATCCTCGGTGCTCGGCTGCGGTCCGGCGTATGTGCCCTCGCCGGCAAGGCGGAACTTCTGCAGCGTTTCCGAATAGATCTGGATGGTGATCGGTTCTACCGCACGGATAAATCCGGCCGCTTTCGCGGCTTCCAGGTAATCGCGATTGATGTGCCGGTGATAGCGCTGCGACTCTGTCCAGTGATGCTGGAAGAACCCCTGGTTATCGATGTAGGCCTGCCACTGATTCTTGTTAGGCTCGCCGATCAGCGACTTCTCGCCGGATACGCCGCGCCAGCCGGCGAGAAAGCCGACGCCCGGCGATCGTTCATAGCGCGCGATGAAATCCTCGTAGCCGCGAAACTTCGCACGGCCACTGTCGTCCGTGAAAGCCGGCAACTTGAGGCGCCCCGCCAGCTCGACCAGCACGTCCTGCCACGGGCGCACGTCCCGATCCGGCTTCAGGATCGGATGCCGGATCGCATCGGCCGCCATATCGGGCTCGGAGATCGGCCGGTCCAGCAGCGAGATCGCATCGAAACGTTCCAGGAAAGTCGTATCCGGCAGCACCAGGTCGGCAAAGCGCACGGTCTCGGAATCGAAGGCATCGACCACGACGATGAACGGGATCTTGTAGCTGCCATCCGCGTGTTGCGCGCGCAGCATGTCCTGCGTCTGCGCCGTGTTCATCGACGAGTTCCACGCCATGTTAGCCATGAACAGCAGCAGCGTGTCGATCGGGTACGGATCGCCGCGCACCGCGTTGTGGATCACGCTGTGCATCGCGCCGTGCGCCGCCAGTGGCGCGGACCACGAGTACGCGTGATCGATGCGCAGCGGTTGCCCGGCGGCGTCCACGGCCAGGTCTTCCGGGCGCGCGGGATAACCGAGTGGCGCCCGCGTCAGTGGCGTATCCGGCTTGCCAAAGCCCGCGGCATCGTTGGCCGGCAGCACCGGGTAGGGGATCTGCCGCGGAAACGGCGCCTTGGCGCGGAAGTTGCCGGGACCTTCCAGAGCACCTAACAAAATCTGCAGCAGGTGCAGCGCCCGGCAGGTCTGGAAACCGTTGGAGTGGGCCGAGATGCCGCGCATCGCGAACATCGCGACCGGCCGGCCGCGCACCTTGTCGTGACGGCGCCCGTGGATATCGGTCCAGGCGATCGGCAGTTCGATGACCTGCTCGAAGGCCACCGTCGCCAGCTCCAGCGCCAGACGCTCGATATTGGCGGCGGAGACGCCACAACGCTCCGCCACCGCTGCCGGCGAATACTCATCGGCACTGTAACGATCAGCAAGCAGCGACATCACGGTGCGACAACGCTTGCCAGAAATTTCATAGTCACCGAAGAGTGCCGGCTGCACGCGGGCGGCCACCGGCTTCGCGACCCCATCGGTCTGGTCCATCACCAGCAGGTGCCCTGCCGCGTTACGCAGCAACAGGCCGTGCTCCGCGGTACCGGGTTGATCGATCACCAGGCAAGGCGCGTTGGTCTGCTGCACCAGGAATTCGTTGTCGAACAGCTCGCGGCGCAACAGTACATGCACCATCGCCAGAGCTAACAAACCATCGGTGCCGGGCCGGATCGGCACCCACTCATCGGCAATGGCCGAATAGCCGGTGCGCACCGGATTGATCGACACGAACTTGGCGCCGCGCGACTTGAGTTTGTCGAGACCGATCTTGATCGGATTGCTGGAGTGATCCTCGGCCACGCCCCATAGCATGAAGTATTTGGCGCGATCCCAGTCCGGTGCGCCGAATTCCCAGAACGAATAGCCGATGGTGTAGAGACCCGCAGCCGCCATGTTGACCGAGCAGAACCCGCCATGCGCCGCCCAGTTCGGCGTGCCGAATTGCTGCGACCACAGGCTCGACAGCGCCTGCATCTGGTCGCGGCCGGTAAAAAAGGCCAGCTTGCGTGGGTCGGACGAACGGATGCGCTGCAGCCGCTCTGTTAGCAAGTCGAGCGCCTGCTCCCAGCTGATCGCATCGAAGATGCCGGCGCCGCGCGCCGTGCCAGGGCGGCGCAGCAGCGGATTGCGCAGCTTGGCCGGCGAATTCTGCTTCATGATCGCCGCGCTGCCCTTGGCGCAGAGCACGCCGCGGTTCACCGGGTGGTCCGGATTTCCCTGGATAAACCGGACCTGATCGCCTTGCAGCGTGACCTTGATGCCGCAGCGGCAGGCGCACATGTAACAGGTCGTGAATTCGACGCGTTGACGCGCGGGGTCGTCACTGACTATCGGCGGTGGATCCTGGCGCAGGGGCGTGGACATGGCAGCACTTTACCGCGGCCCGGGGCGCGCCCGCGTCAAATCCACGCGTTTGTCCGCGCTTCCAGTTCGAGCAGCTTTTGTTTGCGCCACAGACCCGAGCTGAAACCGCCCAGGCTGCCGTCGGAATTCACGACCCGGTGACAGGGAACGATGATCGGAATGTGATTGCGGCCGTTGGCCATGCCGACCGCGCGCATCGCCTGCGGTTGGCCAATGTTGCGCGCGATATCCCCGTAGGAGCAGGTGGCGCCGTAGGGGATTTCTGTCAGCGCCTGCCAGACCCGGGACTGAAACGGCGTGCCCGGTTGCCGCAGTGGCAGGTCAAACTGGCGGCGCGTGCCAGCGAAATATTCGGTCAATTGCTGGCGCGCCATCGTCAGCACCGGATTATCCCCGGGCCGGAAATCCGCATCAAACGTTTGCGACAACCTGGCAAGTTGCTGCTCGCGCCGCTCTGCATCCAGGAATTCCAGAAAACAAATGGCGTCGCCGTCAACGCCGAGCAGCAGCGGGCCAACGATCGAGTCCAGCTCGATGACCGTGATCGTCGGGCGCAGGTCGATGACAGCCTTGTTGGCAAGCATACGTGAGTGTAGCGACCGGACGAGATCGAAGACAAATGAATTGCCTTGCAGGCATCGGGTATGCTCTTCGCCCGCAGGCCCTGACACCATGCACAACGCCATATCCATCGCCGGTATCACCAAGACCTACGCGTCCGGTCATCGCGCGCTGCAGCCCATTAACCTGGATATCCGCAAGGGCGAGATCTTCGCGCTGCTGGGGCCCAACGGCGCCGGCAAGACCACGCTGATCAACATCATCTGCGGCATCGTCACGGCGTCGAGCGGCCAGGTGCTGGTCGATGGCGCGGACAACCGCCGGGACTATCGCGTGGCGCGCACCAGGATCGGCCTCGTCCCGCAGGAACTGCACACCGACCAGTTCGAGACCGTGCGCGCCACCGTCAGCTTCAGCCGCGGCCTGTTCGGCAAGGCGAAGAATGCCGCCTACATCGACAAGGTCCTGCAGGACCTGTCGCTGTGGGACAAGCGCGACACCAAGATGCAGGAGCTCTCGGGCGGCATGAAACGCCGCGTCATGATCGCCAAGGCGCTGGCGCACGAACCGGATATTTTGTTTCTGGATGAGCCCACGGCTGGCGTCGATGTGGAATTGCGCCGCGACCTCTGGGGCCTGGTGCGGCGGCTGCGCGACCAGGGCGTCACCATCATCCTGACCACGCATTACATTGAGGAAGCCGAGGAAATGGCTGATCGCGTCGGCGTGATTCACCGCGGCGAGCTGATCCTGGTCGAAGACAAGACCACGCTGATGACCAAGCTGGGGCGCAAAACGCTGACCTTGCGCCTCTCCAAGCCGCTCAACAGCCTGCTCGCCGAGCTAACAGACTGGCCGCTGACGCTGAGGTCCGAGGGCTTTGAAATCCGTTACGAGTTCGACGCCAAGGCGGACCACACCGGCATACCCGCATTGATGCGGCGCCTCGATGAGCTCGGCATCGTGGTCAAGGACCTGCACACCGATGAAAGCTCGCTCGAGGATATTTTCGTCGGCCTGGTGAGCGAACGCAAAGGCGCCTGACATGACATTCAACTATCACGCGGTCGTCGCGATCTATCAATTCGAGCTCGCCCGTTTCCTGCGCACCGCGCTCTCGAGCCTCGCCACGCCGGTCATCACGACGTCGTTGTACTTCGTCGTCTTCGGTTCCGCAATCGGCTCGCGCATGTCTAACGTCGGCGGCGTGCCGTACGCGGCTTTCATCGTGCCCGGCCTGATGATGTTGTCGCTGTTTACCGAGAGCATCTTCAACGCCTCGTTCGGCATCTTCATGCCGAAGTGGTCCGGCACGATTTACGAGCTGCTGTCGGCGCCGGTCTCGGCACTCGAGACGGTGTTAGCCTATGTCGGCGCCGCCGCCACGAAATCGCTGATTCTCGGCACGGTGATTTTCCTGACCGCCAATGTATTCGTCGACATCCACATCCTGCATCCGGTGTGGATGGTCGCGTTCCTGATGATGATCGCGGCGACGTTCTGCCTGTTTGGTTTCATCCTCGGCGTCTGGGCGAAAAACTGGGAGCAGCTGCAGGTCGTGCCGATGCTGGTCATCATGCCGCTGACCTTCCTCGGCGGCGCGTTCTATTCGATCGACATGCTGCCGCCGCTGTGGCGAACGCTGACGCTGTTCAATCCCATCGTCTACCTGATCAGCGGCTTTCGCTGGAGCTTCTATGGCCAGGGCGATGTGTCGATCGGCGTGAGCCTGCTGGCAACGCTGGGATTTTTCACGCTGTGCCTGGTCGTGGTTAGCGTGATCTTCAGGACCGGGTACCGGCTGAAAAGTTAGCTAGGCAGCCGCCTGCAGAGTGCCGTAAACCGCCACGAAGTGGCAGCCGACCCCGGCCAGCACCATGACGTGCCAAATCGCATGGGTGAAACGCCGGCTTTTCCACACGTAGAATGGCACGCCCAGCGTGTAAAAGAGTCCGCCCGCGACGATCCAGCTGAGCGTCTCGGCGCTGAGTGCCGCCATCAGTGGCTTGATGGCCGCCAGCCCGGCCCAGCCCATGGCGAGATACGCCGCCGTGGACAATCTGGGATAGCGAAAACCCACCAGCACCTTGGCGGCGATGCCGAGTGCTGCGATAGCCCACAGCACACCGAACAGACTCCAGCCCCACATGCCGCCTAACACGCCGACCGCGAACGGTGTGTAGGTGCCGGCGATCAGCAGGAAAATCGCCGAATGATCCAGCTGGCGCCAGCGCAGCCTGGCGACCGGGTCAACGCTGGAGTGATAAATCGTCGATGTTGTGAACACCAGTATCGCGCTGAGACCAAAGACGGCCACTCCCAATACCCTCCAGCCGCTTGCCGCGACGGTGGCTTGCGACAGCAGCCAGAACGTGGCGATGACACCCGCTAACAGGCCTGCGCCATGAATGGCGACGTGCAGCCGCTCTTCCAGCGGCGTATAAGTCGAGATCAATCGGCGACCTCGGTCCCGGAGCGCAGATTGGGCAGCATCAGCGCCAGCGCGGCCGCGATCAGCAGCAGCGGCGCGATCGCGATCGTCAGGGCCCATTGCCAGCCTAACGCCCCGACGGCGATCGGTACCACCATCGGGTAAACGGCAAAACCGATGCTGAGCGGCGCGGAACCGCACACCGCATATGCCGTGGTCCGAATTCGGGTTGGATACAGCTCGGTCAGCAATGTCGCAATGACACCATTGACGCCATAGAAAAAACTGGTGGTGATCGCGAACATCAGCTTGTCCTGCCATGGTGCATGCGGCAACCACAACAGTCCAACCAGCGTGATCGCGCCAATTGCCAACCACAGCGCCGTGGTATTCCGGCGCGTCATCTTGTATTCGCCCACATAGGCCGCGGCCAGGTAGCCAAAGGCCGCAACTCCGTTAGACAGCCCTACCAGCCAGGCGGCGTCGGACGGCGTATAGCCCCGCGCCTGGTTGAAATAGGTCGGGAAGAAGAAGGCCGTGCCCGCATACGCACAACCGTAGGCCAGGAACATCAGGCAGCAGAAGATCGACGTGCGCCGGAACTGGGGTGTGAACAGTTCGGCCACACGGCCATGACTCACCACCGGCTCACCCTTGACCTCCGCCTGATGCACGAGCGCAAAGTGGCGACTCTCCGGCAGCTTCCAGCCGAGCAGAAAAGCCAGTGGAATCACCGCGAAACCGTACAGGAACAGCGGCCGCCACCCCTGCGTTGCTAACAACGGGCCGGCCAGAAGCGAGGCCAGGAACCAGCCAAGCGGATAGCCAATCTGCAGCGCGCCAATCAGGAGACCCCGATGGCGCGGCACCGCAGCCTCGGCGACAAACGCGGCCGTGACCGACGCCAATCCGCCGCTCACCCCGAATGCCAGGGCGCGCCACAGCGTGAGCATCTCGAGCGATCGGGCCGTTGACTGCAGGCCGACAAACAGCGCGGAAATCGCCAGCAGCGCGACCAGCATGGTACGCCGGCCGAGGCGATCCGCGGCCCATCCGGCCAGTGATACCAGCACCGCGGCGACCGCAAATGAAACTGCGAGGATGAAGCCGATCGCATCCAGGCCCACGTTGAAGTCGCGCATGATGTCCGGAATGGCGTAACCGAACAGCGACTGGTCGAAGTTGCTGAAGGTCCAGGCAATCATGCAGATCGCAATAATGGTCCAGCGCTCCCGCGCAGGCGTCTCGATGTGATGAATCTCGACCGGAACCTCGTTAGCCATCGATTGCTCTCCCACGTGTCTCGGGCAGATAGACAATCGTCACGATGATAGCAATGACCGCCGCGATGATCGGATACCAGAGACCAAAGTAGATGTCGCCGCTCGCGATGGTCATCGCGTACGCCGCCGCGGGCAGGAAGCCGCCGACCCAGCCGGTGCCGATGTGATACGGCAGCGACAGCGCGGTGTAGCGAATGCGCGTCGGAAACAGCTCGACCAGGCAGGCCGCCTCCGGGCCATAGAGCGCGGTCGCGCCGATGACTAACAACATCAGTACCAGGAATACGCCCGGCAGGTTGACACGCGCGGGATCCGCCTGCGCCGGGTATCCGGCCTCGTGCAGCATGGCTTTAAGCCGTTTGCTGACATCGGTCTTCAGCGCCTGGAACGACGCAGCGTCAAGCGCCCCGCCGTCCGGTGCGACTAACACGGCGGCGCCGACGCGCACGGTCGCGAGTGATCCCGCCGGCCCTGTCAGGTTGGCGTATGGCGTGCCGGCGCTGGCGAGAATGCTTTTGACGATGTCGCAGGAGGAACGGAACTGCGTCTTGCCGACCGGATCGAACTGCACGGCGCAACTCGCGGGATCCGCAAGCACCGTGACCGGCGACTGCGCGGTTGCGGCGGCGAGCGCGGGATTGGCGGCCTGCGTGACCCAGTGAAATGCGGGGTAGATCGATGCGGCCGCGACGATCATGCCGAACAGCATCACGCGCTTGCGGCCGATGCGATCCGACAGCCAGCCGAAGAACAGGTACAGCGGCGCCGAGACCATGACCAGCGCAATCATCAGCGCATTCACGGTGCTGGGTGCGACCTTGAGAATGCGTTCCAGGAAGAACTGGCTGTAGAAAAATGTCGTGTACCAGATCGCGCCCTGCGCCACCATCATCGAGAACAGCGCGATCAGCACGACGCGCAGATTGCGCCATTCGCCGAAGGACTCGCGGTACGGTGCGCCGGAGCGCATGCCAGAATCGCGCAGGCGCTGGAACATCGGGCTCTCACGCAGCTTGAGCCGGATCCAGATCGACAGGCCTAACAAAATGGCGGACACCAGGAACGGGATGCGCCAGCCCCAGTCGGCGAAATTAGCTTCGCCGACCGCGAGCCGCACCAGCAGCGTGACCAGCAAAGCGCCCGCCAGACCAAAGGCCGCGGCCGGTCCCATCCAGCTGGTGAGATAACCGCGCCGATGCAACGGCGCATGCTCGGCAATGTAGATCGCCGCCCCGCCCCATTCACCGCCCAGCGCCAGTCCCTGAATCACGCGCAGCAGCACGAACAGGCTTGGTGCGAGCACGCCGGCCTGCGCGTAGGTCGGCAGCAGGCCGATCGCGATGGTCGCCACGCCCATCATCGAAATCGTGATCAGGAAAGTGCTCTTGCGACCGATCCGGTCGCCCATGCGGCCGAAAATGAGCGCGCCGATCGGCCGGAAGGCAAACCCGGCCGCGAATGCGCCGAGCGCGAAAATGTACGACGCCGCTTCGTTGAGGTCGGCGAAGAAAGTCCGCGCGATGATCGACGACAGCGGCACGAAGATGAAGAAGTCGTACCACTCGAACGCGGTACCCGCAGCCGACGCCGACACCACCAGACGGAGGCTCTTTTCATCCGTCGCACCTGAGTCCACAGCCATCGTCCCCCCGAGCATTACCTGCTGCGGAGAATACTATGCCCGAATCTCTGGCCTCAAAGCACGTTCCGGCTGTTCGGGGCATCGATTGACGGCTGTGCCGTCAGGCATGCACATTTACGGTTCGCGACCTTATCTGGCCCTAGCGCAACTCACCGCGCCAATGCGGCGACCGCCAGAACACCTGGTCTGCTCGCCGCACCAGGTGCCCGCGAACATGGTGGAATCTCGGCGTGCGACGCCGTGACCATAAGGCATCGTGCTGTGGCGCACTTTCACCTGCGGTCAGCCTCATGCCGACTTCGATATGGTCGAGCAGCGGCGGCTTGCCGTTTCGTCTGCGCGCTCGATTGAGCCGCGCAAGATCTGACTGACGCAAATCAACGCCCCCTCTGGCGTTGAGCAGCATTGCAAAGGCAATGACCACGGGCAGGTCCGTCGCGACTGTCGACAGATTCCGTATCAGAACTTCGCGACGCGCCTCCACCGAGCGCGCATAACGCCGGTAGTAATCAAGCCAGGTCTTGTCGAGGCGAAATCTCATGAACGCCAGCAGGGTCGACATGCCCGCCTCGGCCGCTGACAGGCTAACAGCCAGTTCGTCGGCGACATCGAGCGCGATTGCGTCGCCATCAAACAGCGCGTCCATGGATCGTGGCTGCGGTTGTGGCGCGTCAAAATCGAAATAGGTGATGAGTGGCGATACCTGCGGATCACCAGCGGTCTCTGCGCTCACCCAGAAAGTGCGCAACGTCCCACTGCGGCCTGATGCATCACCTTGCACCCAGGCGCCCGCCTGCAGCCCTGCCGGCACGGGGTCCTGACGGCGCATCGACTCAAAGCAACGTTCCAATTCCTGCTGACGCGGCAGGTCGCGCCACTCGATCCAGAATTTTTCCGCTGGCAGGCGCAGCAGGTCGAAGCACTGCGCCAGCGTCATGCCATCCGAGTACGCGAGCGACGCGCAGTTTTGCGTGGCGAAGTCGCTCAACACATAGCGCAATGGGCAGCGGCTGATGGCCTGCGCGAATGTCGACGCGCCAGTCAGCGTCAGCACGGCGCCATCATGCTGCGCGACACGCAACGGCTGAATGCTCGCGGCCACTTGATCCAGAAGACGCATCGGTGCGGCAGCCGCAGCTCCGGGCTGACGCCCGGAGCCGCTGGCAACAGCCGCTAGAACTTTGCCGTCACGGCAAGGAAGATCTGCCGCCCCAGCGTGTCGTAGGTCTCATAGGTGTTGGCCGCGCCGCCCGCAACGATTTCCGCGGTGACGATCGGTGGATTATTGTCTAACAAATTATTCACGCCGGCCCGGAACTCAAGTTTATCCTTGAGCTTTCAGGTGGCTGCCAGGTCAAGATAGCTGTACGCCGGAATGTTGGCGTTGAACAGGTTGGGGGCGCCAAACGCGGCTCCGTTGAGCGTCGGTTGCGGGCTGTTGTTATCCAGGCTGACCGCGCCGAGATAGCGCCAGTTGAGGCTCAACTCGATGTCCCTCGGCGTCTGCCAGGAGGTACGCAGGTTATGGCGCCAGCGCGGATTCACGGTCTGGCAGGTTGATCCGAACAGGCCCGAGCAGTCGTAGGTCGGCGCGCCCGGGAGCGGCGTCGCTTCGCTGGCCTGCAGGTATGCGCCGTTCAGCCCGAACGTCAGGCTTCCCCAGTGCTCACCCAGCGATACCCGATAGGCGCCCTGCAGATCGATGCCACTCACCTTGGCGGACGCCACATTGACCGCGGTCTGCACGATGTAGCCGCCGCTCGCAATGTTGTTGCCATTCAGGCCGCCGACGTTAGACCTGACAATCTGGCTGCAGTAGGTAGGATCGCCTGTGTTCAGGCAATTCGCCAAAATGACATTCGCCGGAATCGGGCCGACGCCGTCATTCAGCGTGATGCGGTAGTAGTCGATGCTGGCCGTGAAGTTGGGCAGGAACCGCGGCGTCAGATTGACTCCAAAACTGTAGGATGTTGCCTGCTCGGCGCGCAAATTCGGATTGCCGCCTGTTAGCTGCGATAACTGCCCCGCGGTGCCCTGCGGCACCGAGTTGGTGGTTCCGCCGTTGCCGTACAGCGCCGCCGTCACGCCCGTGCGCAGGCACTGCGCCAGCGTCGCGGTCGCCGGAACGAGTACGCCAGCGGCGGTCGTGGTCGGCGCGCAGGGATCATTGCCGAGCTGCACCAGACCCACCAGCCGCGGGTTGAACAGCTCAATCAGGTTGGGCGCCCGGATGGCCCGCTGAAAGGAACCGCGGAATCGCAAATCGCTGATCGGCGCGTATTGCAGTTCCAGTTTGCGCGTATTGACGACGCCTGCGGTGGTGTAGTCGGAGCGCCTGAAGCCTGCGTCAAGCAGCAACTCGCGAATACCCGGTTTATCGCTCGCCACCGGCACTCGCAACTCGGCGAATTCCTCGCTGACCGAGTAGTTCGCATCGATCGCGACCGCGGCGCTGCCAAATCCGGATAACAGACCACTCATCTCCCCGGAGTCCGGCTTGAACTGCGCGGCTTCGGCCCGGTGCTCATAACCGAGGTTGATGGCAACGCCCTGATCCGACCAGGGCGACTGGACACGGTACTTGCCGAGATCGGCGGTCACGTCGGCATGCACGATTCGCTGCGTCACCTGCCCATAGCCGGTGCCATCAAGGTAGAGGTAATCCAGCTGCGGCTGCGTCACGCCGCCGTCGCGGAAAATATTGTAAGGGACGCAGGGCGGCCCGCTGATGCAGCGTGGATTGGCGGCCGTGCCGGTCACTTGCAGCGCATTGGTAATTCCCTGAAAGTTCAGGTAGCGCTGGTTGGAATTGAACGAAGTCGTGTAGTAGTACTGACCGTAGACATCGTAGTCAAAGTTGTCAGCGAACTTACCCTTGAAACCTGCGACGCCCCGGTAGCTGGTGTGTTCGAACTCGGCGATACGGCCACCGCCTTCGACGTTGCGACGGCCGATCCGGACGTTAGCACTGACAGATCCCGGATTGGCGGTGTCCGCTGCGATCTGCGCCGCAGTACACAGGATCCCCGCCTGCTGCGCGCTGAGCAATGGATTGCTGCAATTGATGTTGTAGTTGCCACTGATCGGGTCCAGCGGGTTGCTGTCCTTGAAAAGCGCCGACGGCGCAATTTCCTGATGCGTGTTGTCGTTCATGAAACTGAATTCAAAATACGGCTGGGCGTAGTCATTGAGTTCGACATGACCCATGAATCCAGCCGAATAACGCGTGTCTTCGCGAGCGATATAAATGTAACGCTGCGAATTGAACCGGGCCGGAGGGTTTGCGCTGGCCGATGTGCCCCAAGGCAAAAACTGATTGCCGACGACTGCATACTTGGGAATGCCATTGGTGGGCTGGAACTGGTTCGAGTTGGTCGAACCGAGGCAGGTTGCGCCGGTCAGGGTCGCATTCGCACCGAGCTGACAGCCGCCAAAGTCACGATCGCCGCTGCGTACCGGGTCCGCATGCTGGTAACCGAAGAACGCGGTGAGATTGCCGCGGCCATCGGCAAAGTTTGTTCCTGCTAACAAATTGATCGAGCGATTGCGGCCGTCATAATGTGAACCCGACAATGGCGTCTGGCCTGCCGCTGTCTGTGCCGACTGCGCAAAGCTGCTGTCGTTTTTGTGCAGGTTGCCGCCGAGTTGCATATCAACCTGGAAACCTTCGAAATTGCGCTTCATCATGAAGTTGACGACACCGGCGATCGCATCCGAGCCATAGACAGCCGATGCGCCACCGGTCACGACTTCAACCCGCTCCACCAGCGCTGATGGAATCTGATCGAGGTTGGGCGCTGGCGCCTGGATGATGGTGTTGGCATCGCCGGCTCCGAGTCGCCGGCCATTGACCAGCACGAGCGTACGTTGCGGCCCGAGTCCGCGCAGATCCGCCGTGGTCAATCCGCCGGCGCTGCTGAGGCCGCTGGTGTTGTTACTGAAATCCTGTCCCAGCGAATTATTGAAGTTCTGCGGCAGCTGGAAAAGAATATCGCTGATATCGGTCTTGCCGCTCAGCTGGATTTCCTTGGCCGTCACGACCTGAATCGGACTGGTGCTTGTCAGGTTGGCGCTGGCAATGCGCGAACCGGTGACGACCACTTCCTGCAGGGAATCGTCCGCGTCATTCGCGGCGGATTTCTTGTCCTGCGCAAGTGCGTTCATACCTGAAAAAGCGAGCCCGATCGTCATGGCCACGAGAGTGGGGGCGAGATGTCGACGGTTTTTGTAAGCTGGCATGGTGGAAGATCTCCTGGAAGCTGCTGGATGGCTGCGGTGCGAACACCACATGACAATGGTTGTGCCATTGTCAGAACAGCGAGCGCTTCGCCGCAACAAACCAGGGACCAGTGTCGATAACGCGGGATGAACGCCGGATAACGCGCCGCGAAACGCGCGCCTGTTCGAAGCGCTGCGAGCTAACAATGGGCGTGAGTATCGCGGCGAACGCCGCGACGGCTTGAACCTGCCGTGTTGTATCAACCCAACAAACCGCTAACGAGCTTCGGGCGGCGTTATTCCAGGCTGGGAACGGTCTTGGTGCGCAACATGTACGCCTGCAGTCGCTTGCGGTAGGTCCGGCCGGCCCGAAAACGGTGCCGGCTTTCCATCTCGACATCAAACTCGCCGCAGAATTGCCGCTCCATCGAGCGTATGCGGCCCGCATTGACCAGGATCGAGCGGTGCAGGCGCAGGAAATGGCTCGCCGGCAGCCGGGACTCCAGCTCGGTCAGTGTTGCGCGTACGGTATGCGTATGTTCGCCAACCCGCAGCAGCACGTAATTGCCTCTGGATTCGGCGTACTCGATGGCGGCGGGATTGAGAAACACGGCACGCCCGTCGGACTCCACCATCAGTCGCGTGGCCGGCTCAGAGGCCGGTGTACCACGCATTTCGCGCAGGGTTTCCGTCATCAGTGACTTGAGCGCGCTGCGCTGCTGTTCCGGCATCGGTGCTCCGCCCTGCCGCCGGATACGCTCTATTGTTAGCTCGAAACGGCCCGGATGTACCGGTTTGAGCAGGTAGTCAATCGCATTGAGCTCGAAAGCGCGCACCGCATAGCGATCGTAAGCGGTAACAAACACGATGCGCGGGTCGGTTGCCGCAGTGAGCGCGGTGGCAACCTCAAGCCCGCTCAGCGGTTTCATCTGCACGTCGAGCAACAACAGCTGTGGCTTGAGCCTGCGCACGGCATGCAGCGCTTCATCGCCCGACGAGCAGGTGGCGACAATGTCGAGGTCAGCGTGTTGCCCGCACAGGTCGAGCAGCGCGCGGCGACCAAGCGGTTCATCATCGACAATCACTGTTGTGAGTGTCATGTCACCACCGGCAAGTCCAGATGCACGACGTAGGATCCGATGTCGGGACAGCTGCAATTGATCGACGCCGAACCGCGATACACCGAAGCCAGCCGCTGCTCGGTATTGCTCAGGCCCAGTCCGCGATCATTGGGTCGCAGCGGAATCAGGCTGTTGGAGCTGTTACCGACCTCGATACCCAGCCGCAACGGCCGCGCCAGCCCGCCCGCGCGCCACGCGCGCACCCAGATATGCAGGTCCTGCCAGTCTTCCGTGACACCATGCAATACCGCATTCTCGACCAGCGGCTGCAGCAACAAGGT
>JAYUGT010000038.1:0-15162 GCA_043738315.1 Gammaproteobacteria bacterium | reverse complement strand
TTCGTCGTTGGCAGGCTGCATGGTCTTGGCGCGGCTCCGATGCTATCGTTCTGACTACTTGCAGTACAAGACTGAGAGCAAAGCGCATGCCGGTCAAGCCCGGAATCAAAAGGGTTGTCATTGTCACGGGCGCGGGCGGCGGCCTGGGTCGTGCCTATGCGCTCGACCTGGCCGCGCGCGGCCTGCGGGTCGTGGTCAACAACCGGCGCCGCGACGTGGATGCGGCCGGCCAGGGCAGCGCGCAGCGGGTGGTGCGGGAAATTATCGCGGCCGGTGGCGAGGCGATCGCCAACGAAGCGGATGTCTGCGACAGCGCTTCGGGCGCGGCGCTGGTCGCGCAGGCGCTGGCCAGCTGGGGACGCCTCGATGCCGTGGTCGCCAATGCCGGCGTCGACCAGCACAAGGCCTTCCACAAGATCAGCGTCGACGAATTCCGCTCGATTTTTGACGTCAATTTTTTCGGCAGCCTGTACCTGCTGCACGCCGCCTACGCCCACATGCGTGCTAACAGGCACGGCCGGATCGTGGTCTCGACGTCATCGGCGGGCCTGCATGGCCTGCATGGCCTCACGGCCTACGCGGCGTCGAAGGCCGCGCTGATCGGCCTGATGCGCAGTGTCGCAGGCGAGGGCCAATCTCACGATGTGCTTTGCAATGCCGTGGCGCCCTATGCCGCGACGCGCATGACCGAAGCGCATGGCGATGCCGAATTTGCCGCGCGCATGCGGCCCGAACATGTGGCGCCGGTAATCGCGCTGCTGGTCAGCGAGCATTGCCGCGTCACCGGCCAGACGATTGTCGCCGGCGGCGGCGGCTTTCGCGCGGCCGCCATGGTCGAGGCGCCGGGCATTCAGTTTGCCAATGCAACGAAGGTGAAGCCTGAGGATCTGCAGGCGCATTTCCTCGCGCCATTCGTGGCAGCCGACGCCAGGCCGTTTCCCGATGCGCTGGTGGCGTTCAGTGATTTCATGCAGCATCTGGAGCAGGTAACCGATGCAAACCACTAAACCGGAACTGATCGCCGCGTATCGACAGCGCGGCTGGTGGTCGGACACGAGAATAACTGACCTTTTTGACGCCGCGGTGCGTTCCGAACCGACACGGCTGGCGGTGGTCGATGCGCACAATCGGCCGCTGCTGACGGGTGCGCCGGCGCTGCGTCTGAGCTTCGTTGAACTGGACCGGCTGGTATCCGGCTTCATGTTGCGATTCATCGACGCGGGGCTGAAGCGCGACGATATCCTGATCACCCAGCTGCCTAACGTAGCCGAGTATGTCGCCGTGTACATGGCGGCGCTCAAGCTGGGCATTGTCCTGAGTCCCGTGCCGATGCAGTTTCGGCGCGGCGAGTTCGAGAAGATCCTGCCGCTGACGCGCGCGCGCGCGATCCTGTCCTTGCCGAAATTCAAGGATGCCGATCCGACGCAGGAAATTGCTCCCGTGGCGCAAAAGCATGGCGCGCAGCTGCTGTTGCTGGGCGACAAGTTGCCGGAGCCTGACGTCGCGGCACTGCGGATATTGCAGCAGCGCGTGCAGGACGCCAGCGTATCGGCCGACGATATCGCGACGATCTGCTGGACATCCGGTACCGAGGGCATGCCGAAGGGTGTGCCGCGCTCGCACAATCACTGGGTCGCAATCTCGCACGCGCACTTCGAAGGCGCGGGTATCCGCCGCGGCGACATCCTGCTGAATCCGTTTCCGCTCATCAACATGGCGGCGTTAGGTGGCTGCTTCATGAGCTGGCTGCATGCCGCCGGGACCCTGGTGCTGCATCATCCACTCGATCTGCCGGTTTACCTGCAGCAGATTGCGCGCGAGCGCCCGAACTATGCGATTGCGCCGCCCGCGGTGCTCAACATGCTGCTCAAGGATGAACGTCTCCTTGCGCAAACCGACCTGACCAGCCTGCGCAGCATCGGCTCGGGCTCGGCGCCGCTCGATCCCCTGATGATTCGCGGATTCCGCGACCGCTTCGGCATCGAGATCGTCAACATGTTTGGCTCCAACGAAGGCATGTCACTCGCCAGTGGCCCCGACCACACCTCGGATCCCGTGCAGCGCGCGACTTTTTTCCCGCGCTTCGGTCGCAAGGAAGTCCAATGGCCGCAGCGCGCAGCCGCGTTGATTGAAACCCGTCTCATCGACCCCGAGCAGGGCACGGAGATAATCACGGCCGGGCGCATTGGCGAGATGCAGATTCGGGGCCCGACGGTTTTTGACGGTTACTTCCGGGCCCCGGAGCTAACAGCCGCGGCGTTTACCCCCGACGGCTATTTTCGTACCGGCGATCTGTTCGAAATTGCAGACGCTCACGATGCCCTGCGGTTTTATCGTTTCGTCGGCCGGCTCAAGCAGCTGATTGTTCGAGGCGGCATGAAAATCGCGCCGGAGGAAATCGAGGCCGTGCTGGCGCAGCATCCGGGCATTCTCGAGGCGAGTGCCATTGCCTACCATGACGCCGTGCTCGGGGAGCGCGTCTGCGCCGTGTTCGTGCCGCGCCCGGGCAGCGCCATCACACTGGAATCAATCCAGACCCTGTTTCGCAACGCGGGAATGGCTATTTTCAAATGGCCGGAGCGAGTGCGCAGCGTGGATGCACTGCCGCGAAATGCCGTGGGCAAGGTGCTGCGCGGCGAACTTGCCGGAGTCGCTGAGCGAGCGGATTGAGTGCCGGGAGGGTTGTTGCGGGCGCGCTACATGCGGTGAAATATCGCGTCAAATAGTTGCCTTGTGCCGCCGCGGTGCCTAGTATTCAAGCATCTAGTAATGCAAGTGACCTGCTCCTCAGGTCGCGCCAGGGGAAGTCAATGAAAAGGGTTAACTCAGTCGCAATTCGTTCGCGATCCGCCGGATTGTCCGCAGTTTGTGGCGCGCTCGCAGTTACCTGTCTGGTGCCGGGTGTCGCGCTCGCTCAGACAAACGAGACAGGTGGTATCGAGGAAGTTGTGGTCACGGCGCAGCGCCGCGAGACGGCCCTGCAAACCACGCCCATAGCGATCAGTGCTTACACCGGCGAGTCTCTTGCCGAAGACAAGGTTTTCACCGTCACTGATCTCGCGAACGCCGTTCCGGCCTTCTCACTGACAGCCGGCACACCGCTGGACGTCGAGCTCAATATTCGCGGTGTCACGAACACCCGCCTTGACTCACCGACAGCGGATGCCTCCATCGGCACATTCGTTGACGGCGTCTATCACGCGCGAACCGGCGATTTGAACTACGACTTTTACGATCTGGCGCGGATCGAGGTGATTCGCGGACCGCAGGGTGTGCTGTTAGGCAAGAACGTGGTCGGCGGCGCCCTGAGCGTCATCACCGCCAAGCCGAAATTCGACCCTTCGGGCAAGATCCTCGTGTCATACGGCAACTACAAGTCCCAGTTGATTTCCGGTTATACGACCGGCGGGCTAACGGACAAAGTGGCCGGACGATTTTCGTTCCAGATGCGCAAGCATGCCGGTTATGCGCGCGATATTCTCCATGATCGCGAGGTCGAAAATCTCGATGGCGTGCAGGCGCGCGCACAGCTTCTTTACGACCCGGGAAATGACGGCTGGACGGTGCGTGGCATCCTTGACTACAACAAGGATTCGACTAACGGCCTGAATTCCGTGGCTGTCGATGGCGGAACCGTAAGCTGCGAAACCTCCTATCTGCGCAGCAATTGCACCCGCCCCTGGAGCAATCTGCGCCGCTACCTTGGCATCACGGATCCACGCGTCAACGTCGCGCAGGCGATTCCCTATGCCGGCCTGTTCGCGCCATTGCAGCAATACATGAAACGCGAAGGCACCGGCCTGACACTGGACATCCAGAAACCGGCGGGTTCCTTTGTATTCAACTCGCTGACCAATTTCCGCAAGGGCTTCGGCGACCAGGTGTATGACCAGACCGGTGCGGGACCTGAGGCGCTTGGCTGGGACACGACTCGTTGGGCGGCTTTCAATGCTTTTGTCACCGCGACCCGTCCTGCCGGCAATACTTCTAACGGCGCCTTCCTGTTTGCCGAACCCGTCGGCGAGCGCGCGGAAGTCCAGGCATTCAGCCAGGAGTTTCGTTTCACGTCGAGCACGCCGGAGAGCGCGTTGGAATGGATTGGCGGCGTTTACTACCGCGAAGACAAGGTCGATAAGACCGACAACTTCATCGGCGAGACTTTCCTGAGTTCAGTGCCTGCAGGCACCAGTCCGCTGGCGAACGCCCTCAGAACACTGAGCGGCCAGTCGCGGTGGATCAACAACGGCAAGAACACGAGCTCGGCCGTGTTCGGCCAGGTGGCCTACAAATTCATCGATGGACTGAAGCTCAGTGTCGGCGCCCGATACACGCAGGACAAGAAATCCGGCTCGATCCGGGGTATCGCCGTTGCCAGAGGAGATCGCTTCCTGCCGACCGACACCGCGACCCTGACGCCGTTGTCGCTGCCGGTAGGCACCGACAGCTATACGCAGGCGTACGGGCAGAAATGGAACAAGTTCACGCCGCAGGCGATTCTGGAATGGAAGCAGAGTGACGCGCTCTTCATGTATGCAACCGTGGCGCGTGGTTTCAAGGGCGGCGGTTTTGAAGATACACCCGCGACGGCGGCCGCGGCGGCCCAGCCGTATAACCCGGAAACGGTCACCAACTATGAAGTGGGTTTCAAGTCGAATCTGCTCAATCGTCGCATCCGTTTGAACGCCACGGTGTTCAAGATGGACTACAAGGATCTGCAGGTCACGCAGACCAACGCGGCTTGCCTGTGCAACATCACGCAGAACGCGGCGTCGGCCAACATCAAGGGCCTGGAAGCGGAATTCGAGTTTGCGGTAACCCCGGAACTGCGGCTCTCGCTGTCAGGTTCCTACGTCGATCCGAAGTACGTGAACTTCATCGAGACGGCCATCAATCCGAACACCGGACAGCGCCTGGTCAGCTCAGGCAATCGCCTGCAGCGCACGCCCAAGGAGCAGATCAGCGCTGGCATCAACTTCACCACCAATTTCCTCAAGTGGGACAATGCCCTCAATTTCAATGCCGCGTACTCCTGGCAGAGCGATCTGTTCTGGAACACGGATAACATCGCGCGGCAGGAGGCCTACGGCCTGCTGGACCTGCGTGTCGGTCTGGCTCCCCAAGATGCGAAATGGGAAGTGGCGCTCTATGGCAAAAACGTGTCTGACAAGCTGTATCGCGTAAATGCGATCGCGTTCTTCGGTGAAGAGGTGTCGCAGTTCGCTGCGCCGCGCACCGTCGGCATCGATCTCAGCTGGAAGTTCTGACACCCGCGGTCGCAGCTGACATCTGACAAATGCCGTGGCGCCTCCGGGCGCCACGGCTTTTTTTTGCCTGCGCGTGGCTCAGGACGCGCGCGCGGCTCCTGGCCAGAGTTCGTGGCCGGCGATCCAGGTCGCATGGAACCCGGCGGCGACGCGTCCGGGCAGGGCGACGCGCGCAATCGGTCCGTCGGTAATGCGCTTGGCACTGAAGATCCAGGCCTCGGAACGATAGTCCGCCATGCTGGTGGCTAACGTGACGGCATAACCGCTGTCCTCATCGCCGCCCTGTGTGCTCTTTGCAAACGGCGTTTCGCTCGCGTACCAGCCGGCCGGGTAACGATAAACCTCGCGACTGCCGTTCTCATGGTCGTATTTGACCAGTCCCTCGAACACCAGCGTCTGCACATCTTTCGGAATCAGCTGATGGTAGGAGTAACGCGTCTTCACGCCATACTTGTAAACATCGGGCAGGCAGAACTCGACGTTGAGATCGTCGAGCTGTTGCTCATGCTTTTCACCGGTCTTCAGGTTCATGCGCCAGCGGCGCAGATGGCCGGTGTAGCGCAGGTAGGCCAGCATCGAACCTAACGGACCCTCTTCGGGATTGCGGCGGATCGTCGGGTCGGGCTGGAAGCAGCCGTCCATGGTGATCCAATCGCCGTCCTCCCAGGCATTGACCATGTGCAGCACATAGCCAGGTTCGAACTCGAACCAGCGCACCTGTTCCTGCGTGCCATAGCGCGGGATCACGCCAAAGCGCGTCGGCAGGTCGCGATGAAATTTCACCACGCGATGCCCCGAGCGCCGCAGCATCTCGGTGTCATGAAACAGCGGGAAGTCGTGCAGGATTGTGAAATTCGGCGTGATGGTCGTGTCATGCGGCAGGCGCGGCCCCGGCAGGTCGACGCTCGTCTGGTGGCGCATCTTGCCGTCGGCGCCCACGACGTAGTACGTGAGATACGACTGGAAGTCGCCGTAATCGTAATTGATGTACTCGCCAGTGCGCGGATCGGTCTTGCCATGCGCGTTCATCGTGGTGCGCAGCGCGCCGCCGAAATTTTCTTCGCCTTCGGTTTCCAGCGTCAACGGGTCCATACGATATACGCGGCCGGCGTTATACCAGGCCGACAGCAGCTTGCCGTGATGCAGGTTGAGCGTGGTGTTAGAGGTGTCCTTGCAGTAGTCCGGATTGATCGCCGCCGCTTCGCGTCCCTGGATGCGCGTGAGATCGAACGGACCCATCACGCCTGACAACTCGACCTTGCCGCTGGCGATTTCCTCGTGCAACGTGCGCGTCTGCACCCACTTGCGGATGTAGCTCGCGCGTCCGTCGCGAAAGTACACGCCGTGCACCATGCCGTCGCCGTCAAACCAGTGATAGGCGCCGCGCGGCGCGAGGATCGGGTTCGGGCCATTGCGCAAATAGGCGCCGTACAGGTCCGCGGGAATCTCGCCTTCCGAGGCCTTGAGATCGACCGCAGTGATTTCCGAGATCACCGGCGTGTAGGGACCGTGCAGGTAAGGATTGTCGATACCGTCGACCCAGGTGGGGCGATCCGCTGGGTCGTTAGGATTGAGATCAGAGTATTTGCGCATGTCAGTCTTCCTTCAGGGGGCGATGGCGCCGCAAACCGGGGCGGCCCAGGCAAGTCTTGAATGTTGATCGATGAGGCCTGTCAGTGACCGTGCAACAGTCGCTGATAATGGGGTAGTGCGGCGCGTACGCAGGTTGGCGCCGGAGGTGACGAATTCCAGTGCCGCGGCCAGCGAGCCGCGCGTCTGATTGGCGATGAACATGACGCCGTGAAATCGCTTGGCAGTCAGCCGCAAAAAACGGAAATGCGCGGCAACCACATCGCCGACATGCATTTCCGCCAGATACCACAGATGATGTTCGAGATCGAAATAGCCGAACCGCTCGTCGTGAAAATGACGCTCGTCGATGCCAAAGAGACGCATCAGCGGTTCGCCCGCCAGGTCGTAGATCCGCAGGTAATACTGCACATTGACGTGGCCGTTGATGTCCTGCCAGTCCGGCGGAATGGTCAGCGTCAGCAGCGACGGCAGTTGTCGGACCTGGTCCAGATCGGGCATGGCGACGGGCATGGTCAGCGTTACTCACAGTCGTTCACGGCGAAGTTGCAGGCCGGCGCGCTCGCGGTCCCAGGTATCGGCGGTGATTCCCTGCTCGCGAAACACTACTTTGCGGGCCTTGTTAGTTTCGGTCTTCGGAATCTCGCCGACCACGCGCACGTAGCGCGGGATCATGAAATACGCGAGGCGCGGCACCAGGAATTCGATCAGGCCGCGCGGATCGACGCTGCGTCCTGGCTTGGCAGTGACCACCACCAGCACTTCCTGTTCCTCGATTTCACTGGCAACGCCGATCGCCACGACTTCATCAATGTCCGCGTGACCGCGCACGGCTGCTTCGACTTCGAACGAAGAAATATTCTCGCCGCGGCGCCGTATCGTGTCCTTGATGCGATCCAGGAAGAAGTAATTGCCGTCTGTGTCGCGCCGGAACAGATCGCCGGTGTGGAACCAGCCGTTGCGCCACGCGGCTGCCGTGGCTTCGGGCATGCCGTTGTAGCCCGCGTTCATCGCCCAGGGCAGTTCGGTGCGTACGATCAATTCGCCGGGAGTGCCGACCGGCACTTCGATGTCGTGTTCATCGACCAGCCGGCACTCGACGCCGCTGCGCTGGCGGCCGCAGCCGCCAAAGACACGCGTATTCATGTCCGTGACGAGCGGTGAGGCGACTTCGGTCATGTTGAAGCCGGACATGTAGTCGAAGCCGAAGCGCTGGCCGAGCTGCACGGTCTGTTCATTGATCGGCATCATCGTGATGTAACGCAGCGGGTTGTTGCTATCATCCGGCCGAGGCGGAGCCTTGGCCAGAAACGCGGCCATGACGCCGATCAGGCCCGAGGTCGTCGTGCAGTTGCCGCTGCGCACCTGGTCCCAGAATTTCGTGGTGCTGAAGCCATCGACGAGATAGAACATGCCCGAGCGCACCAGCGCGCAATAGGTGGGGCTGGTGCCGCCGACATGAAACATCGGCAGGTTGACCAGCATCGACTCGCCTTCGCCCATGTAGCCGTAGGTGACCAGCGCCGTGGTGTACAGCTGCAGGTAGGGCGATAACACACCTTTCGACGGTCCCGTGGTGCCCGAGGTGTAGATGATGGACTGGATATCCCAGTGCTCGATGCTGGCGCTGTCGTCGAGTTGCGCGGCATTGCCCTGCAATGCCGCAGGGCTAACAACGTGCTTGAGCGCTGGCACCTGCAGACCCGCGAGGCGAACCGTCAATTCGGGATGCGCCACCATGACAGCGCCACCGGCGTTGTTGACGACATGCTCCAGCACGGCGCCGCGATAGGCCGTATTGAGCGGCACGAACACCGCACCCAGATAATTTGCAGCAAACCACGTGAGAACCATCGGCATGCCGGTGGGCAGCCAGGCCAGCACCCGATCGCCCTTGCGCACGCCGAGCTGTTGCAGTGCCGCGGCCGCGGCGCGCACCTGCTGCCGGCATTCGGCGTAGGTCCAGCTGCTGCCATCCTCGAACAGCGCCAAGCGCCGCTGCGGATGGCGCGCTGCGCGCACGTCCAGCATGTGCTTGAGGACACAATCCTCGCGCGCCGGTACCGTGGCGCTGAACCACGGCGGATTGTCAGGCGCGGGAGCCATCGAGCGGCAGCCCCAGCTGGCGCAACACCGTCTGCAGGTCGAAGTAGTCACGCCACTCGGCGATCTTTCCATCGCGGAATTTGAAGCGGGACATGTAGGGCAGGCTGACGGACTTGCCGTCCCTGACGTAGTGTTCCACGCCTTCGACCATGGCGCTGTCACCCGATTCGATGATCCGCTCGACCGCGTAGCGCTTCTGCAGCATGCCACGACCGAATTTCGTCAGGAATTCGCGTACCGCCTGTTTGCCACGCACCGGACCGATGGGCACGTTCACCGCCACCAGGTCGTCCGTACACAGCGCCAGGACCGCTTCCAGGTCGTCGCGCACCCAGGCGGCGTAGTACGTGTGGATGAGGTCGGTATGCGTCACTTGGACAACCAGCGATCCATTTGCTCGATGCGATCGGCGCCCCAGAACATCTCGCCATCGCAGATCAGCGTCGGCGCGCCGAACACGCCGCGGCGGCTGGCCTCGGCGGTCAGTTCCACCAGTTGCGCCTTGATCGCGGGCGACTGAATGGCCAGCGCAAAGGCCGCCGGATCCGCGCCACAGTCTCTGGCGATATCGCACAGGGTTTCGACCTTGGCGACGTCACCGCCTGTTGCGAAGGCATGGTCAAAGACGCGATGAGCGTACTCGACCGCGCGACTGGACGGCAGCGACTGCATCCACAGAAAGCCACGCGCTGCCGGAATGCTGTTGAACGGAAACACCGCCGGCGTCTTGTAGGGCAGGTTCTGCTCTGCCGCGCAACGCATGACATCCAGGTACAGGTAACGGCCCTTGGCATTGTCGGTGCTGGGCGGCGCGTGGCCGCGCTCCTTGAAGATGGCGCCCAGGGACATGGGCTTCCAGTTCAGAGTCCGCCGGTGGCGCAGCGCCAGCGCCTCGATCCGCGGCAAACCGATGTAGGTATAGCTCGACGAAAAGTCGAAATAGAAGTCGATCGGCGACCGCTGGCTGGCCTCTGGCATGGTCCCCAGAGGATAAGTTCGTCGGTCTAATTATGCAAGTCATGGCCGCGCTAGCGGATCTCGCGGACACCCCCGGCGATGCCATTGGGGGACATCAGCACCTGCCACAGCTGGTTGCTGCGGGCGCGAAACGCGGCAGCGCTGGAGGACAGGTAGTAGCGCCACATGCGGCGAAACCGCTCGCCGTACTGCGGCGCGATTTGCGCCCAGCTGGCGTCGAAATTCGTTAGCCATGCCATCAGGGTGCGGTCATAATCCGGGCCGAAGCTGTGCCAGTCTTCGATCACCCAGTCGTGCTCGGCGGCGCTGGCGATCTGCGCGATGGACGGCAGCATCGAATTCGGGAAAATGTACTTTTCGATCCAGGGATCGGTCCTGTTAGTCGAGCGGTTGCCGCCGATCGTGTGCAGCAGAAATAACCCGTCGGGCTTCAGCAGCTCGCGCACCTTGGTGAAGTAGCGGCGGTAATTCCTGACGCCGACATGTTCGAACATGCCAATCGAATAGATGCGATCAAACGAACCCGTCAGCGCACGATAGTCGACCAGTTGAATGTCGACGGGCAGGTCGCGGCAGCGCTGGCGCGCGGTTTCCGCCTGGTTGTGCGAGACGGTTATTCCGGTGACCGTCACGCCATATTGCTCCGCAGCGTACCGTGCCGCGCCGCCCCAGCCGCAGCCAATATCGAGGACCCGCATGCCAGGCTTCAGTCCCAGCTTGCGGAACACCAGGTCCAGCTTGTGTTGCTGCGCAGTTTCAAGATCCGTCGCGTCGCGCCAGTAGCCACAGCTGTAGATCATGCGCGGATCTAACATGCGCTGGTAGAGATCATCACCGGCGTCGTAGTGCCGCGCGCCGATCTGAAATGCGCGCCGCCGGCTTTGGGCATTGCGCAACCGGGCGAGCAAGGTGGCGACAATTTCATGCATCGATCCCAGCTGGCTGTCGATTTGCACCCGCAGCGCCCGCGCAAACATGTCATCCAGCTGCTCGCAATCCCACCAGCCCTCCATGTAGCTCTCGCCCGCGCCCAGCGAACCGTGGGTCAGCACCCGCATCGGCATGCGGGCGTCGTGGATACGGATGTCCCAGGGACGCCTGCCATCCAGGCGGATATCGGCGGGTGCCAGCAGCCTCTCCAGCAGCGCCCGCGACCGGGCGCCAGCTGCCTGGTGGCGTCTCGGATGTTGCAATGCGGTGATCGTGGTCATACAGGTATCTCCGACTCGCTGGACAGAAATAAAATGTCCCCGAGTGAGTTCATTGAACATGGTGGCTAACCGCAGTGTCCGTGCGGTGGCGCGCATAGTGGTTTGTCCCGATGTGCCGCGGCGGACGATAGACCAGTCTCTAAAAGGAGGTGGGTTATGAGCGAGTCAATCAAGCATCGGCTGCTCGAGGATTTTACCGAGCTCATTGAAGAGGTCGAAAGCCTGCTGGCAGAGGGGGCTGACGCAACCACCGATTCCCTGCGCGACGCCCAGAAGTCGGCGCGCTCACGGCTGCACAGCGCCAAGGAGCGCCTGGCCGACTTCGAGAAAGACGTGGTCGGCGATGTCAAACGCCGCATCGATCGTACGGATCGCTATGTCCATGACAATCCGTGGGGCGCGCTTGGGGCGACTGCCGCCGTGGCGTTTTTGTTAGGCTACATCGCACACCGCCGTGACTGACGGGGAACAACGCCGCGGATTCCTGCCGCGCCGGACCTTGCGGCGCCTGGCGCGCAGCCTGGTGTCCACCATAGAAATGCGCCTGGAGCGACTGGCGGCCGCCTGGCGTCATGAAGCGCATCGCGTGATCGCCTTGCTGGCGCTGTCGATGGCCGCCACGGGCTTCGTGTTCGCTGCGGTATTTTTTGCGGTACTTGGCGTCATCCTGGCGCTGTGGGAGACGCAACGCGTGCTGGCGTTCGTGCTGGCTGCGGGCGTTTTCGCCGCGTTCGGCCTCATTGCCCTGCTGCTGATCCGCCGCAACCTGCGGTCCGTCCACCGGCGCAGAATCCCCGCGCCTGATTCCGACCGCGATTATTGAGCGAGTTCTACATCGTCGGTGCGTCGCCGCGTTTGATCTGAGCGTCGACAATCGCTTCGGCTTCCAGCCAGTCCTTGATTTCGTGGCCCGGGTCAAAACCGCGATGCTCGGCGCGATAGTAGGCGAGTTCTGCAATCATCGCGCGGCGGGCATCCGGCTCGATAAAGGCGCTGTCGCGGGTCACAAAGGAATCGGGCTCCAGCTGCGAGTCCATGCTCGACCGCTTGGCACGCGCCGGGTCCGGGCGGGTGAGTTTTTTCCGGTGCATCGCGATACCCATGTTCAGTCCCTCTTGTGAGTGATCAGCCATGTCCCCAGAATAGATTTCTCCGTTTGGCCGCCGAATGCTATACGGACTTGTGGCAATTTTTGTAAGGTCAGTAAATCCCATGCCTAAGAAGTCGGTCACCTGGTATTCCCAGTTTGCAAAAAATGCCGCGCGATTCTGCGGGCGCCCGCGAGTGTTCATGTTAGCGATGCTGGTGATCGCGACCTGGATCGTGACCGGGCCGCTGTTCGGCTTCAGCGATACCTGGCAGCTGGTCATCAACACGGGCACTACCATCGTGACCTTCCTGATGGTGTTTCTGATCCAGAACACCCAGAACCGGGATACCGAAGCCATCCAGATCAAGCTCGATGAGTTGATCCGCGCGACCCGTGGCGCGCACAACGCACTGCTCGACCTCGAGGAACTGGAAGAGACGACGCTGGATGAATTTCGCGCCAAGTATCAGGCGATGGCGGCGGCCGCGCGGCAGGAACTCGGGCAGGGCCTGCCCGACACGGGTACGCCGGATGCGTAATTCCTGGCTCAACTGAATTTAGGCTCGCGTTTCTGCAGAAACGCGCTGACGCCTTCCTTGTGGTCGGGCGTTGAGAACAGCAACGCGGTCGGTTCCAAGGTCTCACGCAGTCCGTCCGCGCCCTGGTGCCGGTTGACGAACCGCTTGCCGACCCGGACCGCGAGGGCTGGATTAGCCGCGATGCGCTGCGCGATCTCGAGCGCCTTCGGCAGCAGATCCGCGTGCGGCGTCAGCTCCTGCACTAAGCCTATCGCCAGTGCTTTTTGCGCATCGATAACGTTGCCGGTCAGCGCCAGGTACTTGGTCCACTGGGCGCCGATTGTGGCCGGCGCACGCACCAGTCCGTAGCCGGGTTGCAGGCCGACGCGAATTTCCCTGAATGCAAAGCGCGCCTGTTCCGAAGCGAGTACAAAATCGCAGAACAGGATGATCTCCGTGCCGCCACCATAGGCAATGCCGTTGACCGCGGCGATTACCGGCAGTTCGGCACGTTCGATCGAGTGAAAGGCATTTTCCACCAACTGCAGTTGCGCCCGGTAGTCCGCCAGATCCTTGAGCCGGTCAAAGGACTCGATGTCACCGCCCGCCGAGAACGCGTCGCCGGCGCCTGTCAGCACGATGGCGCGTGTGTCGCCGCTGCGGTCAAGTTCTTCCAGCGCTTGGGGCAGTTCGCGAAAGAAGGCTGGCGACATCGCGTTCTTTTTGTCGGGCCGGTTGATGCGCAGGATCGCTACCCGTCCCTGCCGTTCGATGGCCAGTGTTTCAAATTTCGCGTTCACGGGTGAGTCCTCTACTGCGCGGTCATGCCGGCGGCACGACCACTGTCATGCGGGTTCCTGCTTGCAATAGTGTCAGCTGCAGCGTTGCTCTTGTCGATACGCGCGCGTATCGTTTGTGAAGTGTTTAAACGGTTCTTCGGAACGGCTGACTCTGCCAATACCTGATATCGAAACGCTGGCTGCGAGCCTTCGCGGCCGGCAACTGCCGGGCGGCAAATATCGCATTGCACCGGAAGAGTGCCGTGCCGTCGACGCCATGTGCGCGGGAACCGATTCAGTCACGCATCCGGTCTTCGCCTGCGTGGCCGCGCTGCGTGGACTCGGCATTTCAATCGATGAACTATGCCGTCTGTGCGACTACGAACTGGCGCGCGGACCGATGTTAGGTGAGTGCCAGCTGGAGCTGCGGCGGCCACTGCAGGCGGACTGTGACTACACGACCAGCGTTGTCATCGAGGACTTGGTACGCAGCAGGAGCCGCGCGCTGGGCGTAATGGATCGGCTGCATTTTACGGTCGTACTGCGGGACTCCGGCCCCGGGGATGCGGCGCTCGTCAGACTGACTTGGTTGTTCCCACGGGGAAGCGAATCATGAGTGACGAGGCTGATCCGCTCTCACAACCGCTCGATTTTGCGGTCCGGAACGCGGATGTGCAGCGCTGGTCGGGATTGCTGGAAGATGACAATCCGCTGCACCAGGGCCAGGCGCAGGTGGTCAATCCAGGGCCCGCAAACCTCGCCTACCTGATCAGTTTCTTGCAGCGGCGCCTGCCGGCAGCGCGCCTGGTCAGTATCGAATGTCGATTCCTGTCGGTGGTGCACGCGCCGGCCATTGCGCAGGCACGTGGCCGGATCATCCGCACGGAACCGCTTGAGAGCGGCTGCCGTGTTTACTGTGAACTTGAGTTGCTGGTCGGTGGTGCGACGGCGGCCGCGGCCGAGGCGGTGCTCGAGAAGCCCGGCGCGGCAAGCGGTTAAGTCAGCTGCGCTGGTACCGCTGCCAGGATTCCAGCGCCTCCGGCCAGTCCGCCGGCCGTTGATCTCCGTAGGCGCGCTGCCGCAGCGTGCTTTTCATCGTGTCCACGTACTGCGCGGCCGGCGTGTAATACAGGAACCCGAGGACCCGTTCGGCGACGCGCCATTGGCCCGATTCGTGGCGGTAGCGATCCTGGTAGCGGATCGCGGCTAACATGGTCTCGCTGTTGCGGACGACTTCCGCGTGCGCCGCCACCAGGCCGGTGGCGGACAGCGGGTCCGCGGCATCGAATTCCACGATGCGATCGTGGGTGAAATGAAATGTCGGGCCCAGGGCGGCGAAGCGGCCGCGATACATGTCGATGATAGCGGTGCGTCCCTGGGAATTCATGACCCCGTCCAGCGACCGGACCGTCGCATCCGGCGTGAAGCAGTCGGCGAGCGCATCGAAGTCGCGATTATCGACCGCGAATCCATAACGCGCGATCAGCTGGTCGATCGCGACGCGGCTCTCGAGCTGCCACAGGCGTTGTTCTGTCGGTTGCGTCATGACGGGAGTCCCCTTACAGTGATTGCATGTCGAAACGTTATTACGAGGATCTGTTGTTAGACGAGCAGCGTGAGTCGCGG
>JAYUGT010000037.1:0-5982 GCA_043738315.1 Gammaproteobacteria bacterium | reverse complement strand
GATGTGGATGGTGACCGTGTGATCGAAGCGCGGCGTGCGCCGGCCGAAGTGCCGCTCAAGTCCTGGCTCGATCATCACCAGTTCGCCGTGCTCGATCTTTTCCAGTTGCGCGAACAACAGCCTGCGCGCCAGGCTCGCGAGCGTGCTGGTGCGGTCGGGCAGGGCGGCATCGAGGTGCGCCGGAACCAGCGGCGTGTGGTTGCTGAGACTACGTGAATTCATATTGTTGTTAGTTCTGTGCGGCAGTTTTTAATTTTGACGGGTTCGTGAAAAATGGCGTCTTGCGCCACAGCAGCTTCAGCGCCTGCCAGTAAATCATCGCCGATACCTTGGCCGTCATCAAAGGATAGGTGGCCAGCGCGGTCGCAAGTGATGCGCTGCACAAGGGTTCGCGTCGCAAGGTCAGGGTTGCATCGAACTGCAGGACTTCGTCGCGACGGTTTTCCATGTGCACGTGCAAATGCTCGTCCGGCACGGTAAAGCGCCAGTCGTAGTCCATGTCCATGGGCATGAAGGGCGATACGTGGAACGCCTTGGCGAAGGTCCAGCGCGACACCTGCGCGCCGACGCGCTCCGCGCGGTTCATCGGCAGCACATAGGCATGCCGTTCGCCCCAGGGAGTGTTGGTGATTTCGGCGACAATGGTTTCCAAGGCCGTGTCGTCCGCATTGGAGACGTAGTAAAAGCTAACAGGATTCGACAGCCAGCCGAACTGGCGCAGGTGTGTCAGCAGGCGGATCGGGCCCCGCGGCCTGACGCCGAGCTCCTGTTGCACTCGATCGCGCACTGCCGTCTCGAGCGCTACGGCGGGGTCGCCGAGGTAATCCTTGCGGCGAAACCAGGCCAGCGCGGGGCGGCGCGCCGACCACAGCCAGTAGCGGTCGAACAACTGCGGCAATTCCGCCAGATCGAGATAACAAAGATAGATGCGATAGCGAAAATCATTGACCCTCGGCGCGAAGCGCCGATGGCGAATGTGGCCGGTATAGAGGCAGCTATGCATGGCGTGCGGCACTATGGCTGAGCGCCTGCGCCCTGCCACGCGGCGCTGCCGCTATCGCCCGTCACGCGGGCAAAGTCCTCGACCGCCCACAGCGCGCTGACCACGCCATCTTCGTGAAAACCGTAGCGCCACCAGGCGCCGCAGTAAAAACTGCGATTCGGTCCGGAGATTTCCCGCCGCCGCTGCTGCGCCTGTACAGCCCCGGGGGTGTACACCGGGTGCTGGTACTCGAACTGCCTCAGGATCCTGGCCGGATCGATGTCGGCGTCGCGATTCAGGGTCACCAGGAAGCGCACCGGCGCCGTGATGCTCTGCAGCACGTTCATGTCGTAGGTCAGGGCCAGCAGTTCCTGCTCCCGGGCTAACAGATGATAGTTCCACGCGGCGCGCGCCAGCGGCTTGCGCGGCAGCATGCGCTCGTCGGTGTGCAGGGTCACTTTGTTAGGCTGGCAGGTGAACTCGGCAAGTATCGCGCGTTCACTGTCGCTCGGGTTGCCGAGCAGCGCCAGCGCCTGCGGGCCGTGGCAGGCGAACACCACGTAGTCGTGCGCGGAACTTTCACCTTTTGCCGTCAGCAGCGTGACGCCCTGCGCGGTGCGATCCACGCGCCGGATCGCCGTTCCGGTGCGCACCGTGGCGCGCAGCTGGCGCAGCAGCGCGCGCACGTATTCGCGCGAGCCGCCCTTGATGGCGCGCCACACCGGCCGTTCGTCGATATTCAGGAAACCGTGGCGCTGGAAGAAATCGACGAAGAACCGGGCCGGAAAGCCCAGCATCTGCGCCTCGGTTGCCGACCAGATGGCGCGCCCCATGGGCACGATGTAGCGCTCGCGAAAGGCGCGTGAATAGCGGCCGCGCCGCAGGTATTCGCCGAGGGTGAGCCGCGCCGTGGCCGGGTCGTTGGCCAGCGCCGGCGCCAGCAACTCCGGCGCCCGTTTGCTGAAGCGCAGGATGTCGAGCAGCATGCGCAGAAAGCGCGGGTTGAGCGCGTTGCGCCGCTGCGCAAACAATGAATTCAACGACGTGCCGTTGTACTCGAGCCCGGAGCGCTCACAGCTCAGGCTGAAACTCATGTTGGAGTCCTGCCAGGCGACGCCCAGCTCATCGATCAGGCGGATGAAGTTCGGGTAGGTCCAGTCGTTGAACACGATGAAGCCGGTATCGATCGCGTAGTTGCGGCCCTGCCACTCGACATCCACGGTGGCAGTGTGGCCGCCGGCCTGGTCGTTAGCCTCGAACAGCGTGACTTCGTGCCGGGGCGCAAGTCGCCACGCAGCCGTCAGCCCGGCGATACCCGATCCGATAATGGCGATACGCATCAGCAGCGTCTACGTGCTAGCGGCGCGGTCGGATGCGTCGTTCGGACAAATCGCGGGCGTGAATCGGGATGGGCTTCAGGTCCCAGACGATGCCGAGCCAGGACAGCAGCTTGAGCAGGTACCAGGTGATGTCGATTTCCCACCAGTAAAAGCCCTGCCGGGTCGAGCTCGGGTAGTGGTGGTGGTTGTTATGCCAGCCCTCGCCAAGCGTCAGCAGCGCCAGCAACCAGTTATTGCGGCTCGAATCGCCGGTGCGATAGCGCTGGCCGCCGAACACATGCGACAGCGAATTGATCGTGTAGGTGCCGTGGTAGCAGATCACCGTGGACACGAAAAAGCCCCACACCAGCATCTGCCAGGCATTGGTGCCCAGCTGCGGCTCCGTGCGCTCCAGCAACGCGCCCAGGCCTAACATGCCGAACGCCAGCGCCACGGGCACGAGGATGTCGAAGCGGTCGAGCAGCTGCAGCTCGCGAAACTGCAGCAGGTCGCGCACCCGCTTGAGATCGGGGGTGAAGCCTTTCTCGGTCAGGAACCAGCCCATGTGCGAGCGGATGAAGCCGTGCCGGATCGGCGAGTGCACGTCTTCATGGCGGTCTGAGTGCTCATGGTGATGGCGGTGATGGGCGGCCCACCACACCGGCCCGCGCTGCACCGCCGACGCGCCTAACAAACCGAAGATGAACTGCCCGACGCGCGAGGTCTTGAAGCTGCGATGGGAAAAATAGCGGTGGTAAAAGCCGGTGATCGCGAACATGCGCACCAGGTAGGCGATGCCCGCGACCAGGACCGCCACCGGACTCCAGCCGACCCAGATAATGGCGAAACAGGCGAGGTGCATCCCCGCAAACGGCAGGATGCGCGCCCAGTCCACCTGATCCCGCAAGGAGTTACGGTCGCGTGCGGCGCTCACCCCGGTATCGAACCAGAGCGCCAATGCCCGCAGCCAGCGGGCCGGCAGTGAAACGCTGCTGCTCATTGTCGCCGTGCGCTGGGTTCAGGCGGCCGTCGAATTGCGCAGCGCCGCGATGCGCTCATCCAGCGGCGGGTGCGTCATGAACAGCGCCTTCAGGCCGCCGCCGGGAACGCTGGCAATGCCAAAGGCGCGCATCGCGTCCGGCAGCGGCTGCGGATCGTGCGCGCGCTTCAGCGACTCGAGCGCGCCGATCATCGCATCGCGGCCACCTAACACCGCACCGGCGGCATCGGCGCGGAATTCGCGCTGCCGCGAGAACCAGGCAACGATCATGCTGGCGAGCACGCCGAAGACGATTTCCGCGACCATCACGCTGACGAAGTAGCCAATGCCGCGGCCGTCTTCGTTCTTGAGGATGGCCTTGTCGATGAAATTGCCGACGATCCGCGCGAGGAAAATCACGAAGGTGTTTACCACGCCCTGGATCAGGGTCAGCGTGACCATGTCGCCGTTGGCAACGTGGCCGATTTCATGACCGAGCACCGCTTCCACTTCGCGCTTGCTCATGCGCTGCAGGAGGCCGGTGCTGACCGCGACCAGCGCCTTGTTCTTGTTAGCACCGGTGGCAAAAGCGTTCGGGTCCGGCGAATCGAAGATACCGACTTCCGGCATGCCGATGCCGACTTCCTTGGAGAAGCGCTCGATGGTGCTGACCAGCCAGCGCTCGGTCTCGTTGCTGGCCTGCGTGATCACCCGCACGCCCATGGCCCGCTTGGCCGACCACTTGGAGATGAGCAGCGAAATGATCGCGCCACCAAAACCAAACAGCGCCGCAAATACCAACAGGCCGCCCAGGTCCTGGCCGGTGCTGGCCAGGTACACGTCGATGCCCAGCAGGCGCGCCACGATCGTCAGGACGAGCATCACGGCCAGGTTGGTCAGCAGGAAAAGGACAATACGTTTCATCGCGAATCACTCCTTGTGAAGGGCGAACATGCAGTGGCGGATTAGATTGCGTCTAAAAGGGAAAGTTCAAGACCGTATTTTAGCCGAATGGCCCCGGAGCCCACCGGCCCCGCGATTTGACATACCGGGAGGCGGCCGCGCTAGCGCCGATGCAGGCGGGCGAGCCGGGTCGCCGGGCCGCGTCGCCGGGCCGCCGGCAAGGTGCTCGCCAGGGGCAGATTCAGGATGAAATCGGCGATGGCAGCGGTGTCGTCCAGATCCAGGCTGGTCAGCCCGGTCGGCAGTTCGCCGCTATCGTCCCGGGGCAGCGCGATCGCGACCAGACCGGTGGGATCGGCGTCAGGCTCGCGCGCACCGAGAAAACTGCGGAAAACCTCGATCCGTGGCACGGCGCGCAGCACCGAAAAGCCTTCCATCAGCAGCAGGTCGGCAGGCGGCAGCTGCCGCAGCACCTCCGGCAGGTCCATGGGCCGCGACAAGTCACCTAACAACGCGTAGCGCCGGTCCGAAACCAACAGGGTCGCGCTGGCGCCGGCGGCGCGATGGCGCCAGCTGTCCTTGCCGGGCAGATCCAGTTCGAAGTCGTGGTGATGGGTGTGCTTGACCGTGGCCACCCGCAAACCACGGGCGGCGAAATGCCGGATCAGGCGCTCGATCAGATGCGTCTTGCCGCTGCCCGAGCGGCCAACGATCGCCACCATTCGCAATTGCTGTTCCCCCGGTTGCGGGCGCTTACGAGAGCGCGACACCAAGCATGCGGCCGACGAGGAAAGCGAGCAATCCCGCGCCGCCTCCGATCAGCACCATGCGCAGGCCATTACCCCAGGCATTGCGGCCACTGAACAGGCTCATCAGCATGCCGACGCCAAACAGGGCAACGCCGGTGACTGCGATCGCTGCGATCATTGCCGTGTCACCCGGCATGCGCAGCAGAAACGGCACCAGTGGCAGCGTCGCGCCAACGGCGAAGGCTGCGAACGACGACGAGGCCGCACCCCACGGGGAGCCCAGTTCGTCCGGATTGAGCCCGAGTTCTTCGCGCGACAACACATCGAGCGCATGGTCGGGATTTGACAGTAATTCGCGCGCCACGGTGCGAGCGCGATCCAGGTCCATGCCGCGTGCGTTGTAGATCAGCGCCAGTTCTTCGGCTTCTTCTTCCGGGTACTCGGCCAGTTCTTCGCGTTCCAGCGCGATCTGGTATTCGTACATCTCGCGCTGCGAGCGCACCGAAATATATTCTCCCGAGGCCATCGACAGCGCGCCCGCCAGGAGTCCGGCGATGCCGGTGACCAGCACGGAATCGCTGCTCGCGCCGGCGGCGGCTACGCCAAAGACCAGTGCCGCATTCGACACCAGCCCATCATTGACGCCAAACACTGCGGCGCGCAGATTGCTGCCGCCGAAGCCGCGATGGCGTTCGCCGACCTGCGCGATCGAGGTCGGCATCTCGTGACCGGCAGACTGGCTGCTCGTATACACCGACAAGCCGCGCAGTTTCATCGCCGCCAGCACCGGACGCACTTTGCGCGGACCCAGCGCGCGCACCAGCGCGGCCACGATCTTGCCGCGCGTCGAGGGCACGAACAGGTGATTGCCGGGATGATTCGCGTGCCAGGTGTCCGCCTGCCCTTCGGCGGCGGTTGCGAGTTTCAGAAACAATTGTGACTTGGCGCGATCGCGCTCCACTTCCGCGACGATCCGGTACAGCCAGGCTGATTCTTTCTCGTGACGCCAGCTGTCAACGCCGCTGCCGCTCATGAGCTAGCGATCATGGT
>JAYUGT010000036.1:0-2407 GCA_043738315.1 Gammaproteobacteria bacterium | reverse complement strand
CGAGTGCCGCCAGGACCTGCCCGGCGCGCACCGGCGCGCCTTCCTCGACGTAAATCCGTTCCACCTGGCCCCCGACCCGCGCGACCACGTCGGCGTCTGCCTCCGCCTCCAGGGTCGCCGTGCCGGCATAAATCGACTGCATCTCCCCCAAGGTGGGGGTTACGATCTCGACCGGCACTGCCGTCTGTACGATCTTGTCGTCGGGTGCTTTGGGCGGCGCTGGCGTCGTGGCATCCGACTGGGCGCAGGCCGAGAGCAGCAGGGGTAAGGCCACCAGGGCCCCTAGAACACGGTATTTCATGGCTTCCATCCTTCCGGGGCGATTTAACGCCCGAGATCACGATGAAAGCGATCCTACGACGACCTACTGTTATAGTCAACTACAACAGTAAAAATAGGTTTATCCGGCCTTGGAATCGCCCGCAACCAGGGTGCCCGGCGCCGCAGCGTCGGTCAGCAGGTCGGTCATAACCCAGGTGGCCTGTTCCAAAACGGCGTCCGGCCCCGGGTCATCGGCAATCTCTGCGGCCGTCTTGATGGCCGGCTGTCCCAGCGCTGCGCGCCGCGTGTTTTCGCGCGCCAGCGTTTCCTGGTCGATACGCGCACGTTCTGCGCGCCGCAGTTTCAGATTCAGCGACAGACTTTTCTGGCGACGCAACTCATCGCGGGCCGCGATATCAGCCAGCAACCAGCGGTAGTCGGGGTCGCTTTGCGCGCGGCGTGTTTCCTCGTCAGCCAGTTGCGGCACCGGCAGGCTGCCAGCAGTGCTGGCGTGGTAGGGCACACCGGCGATTCGGTCCCACGGTAATGCGGCTTCGAGCGAGCTCTCGCCGATTTCCTTCGTGTCGATGGGGGAGGCGAGTGGCACGTCCGGTTCAACGCCGCGGTGCTGTGTGCTTTCGCCCGTGATGCGATAAAACTTGCCGATCGTCACGGTGATCTGGCCGTTTACATTGCGCGAGCTCCAGCGGTCCAGCGAGAACATGTTCTGTACCGTGCCTTTGCCGAAGGTGCGCTGACCTAACACGACACCGCGCTTGTAATCCTGGATCGCGCCGGCGAAGATCTCCGAGGCCGAGGCGCTGAATCTGTCCACCAACACGGCCATCGGGCCGTCGTAGGCGGTCGTGCCCGAATCCGGGTCTTCGTAAACTTCGGTCTCGCCGCTGCCATAACGCAATTGCACCACCGGTCCGTGATTGACGAACAGGCCGGTCAGGGACTGCGCTTCGGGCAGGTATCCGCCGCCGTTGCCGCGCAGGTCCAGCACCAGGCCATCGATTTTTTCGGCGCGCAATTCGCCTAACAAACGGGCCACGTCCCGGGTGGTGCTGCGATAGTCGGCTGCGCCGCTGCGCTGCGCATCGACATCGGTGTAAAAGCCTGGCACCGTGATGACGCCGATCTTGTAATCACGGTCATTGCGGTGAACGTTGCGCACCTCTTTCTTCGCCGCCTGGGATTCCAGCGACACCTTGCCGCGGGTCAGCGCCAGCGTTTTCTCCGGCGAACCCGGCGGGGCGGCGCCTGGCAGTATCTGCAACCGCACGACGGTGCCGCCTTTGCCGCGGATCAGCTGCACGACGTCATCGACGCGCCAGCCAACCACATCGGTCATCACGCCATCCTTGCCCTGGCCGACCGCGGTGATCTTGTCGTTAGGTTTCAGCGTGCCGTCGGCGGCCGCAGGGCCGCCTTCGATGATATTGACGACCTGCACGATGTCGTCGACCTGGTTGAGCGAGGCGCCGATGCCCTCGTAATTCAGGCTCATCTGGATCTTGTATTCCTCACTGTTGCGCGGCGAGAAAAAGGTTGAGTGCGGGTCAAAACTGCGCGCATAGGCATTCATCAGATTTTCGAATGCATCTTCGCTGCTGACCTGGTCCACCCGCCGCAGCGCGCGTTCATAGCGTTTCTTGAGGATGTCGGCCGCTTCGGTCCAGTTCTTGCCGGCGAGCAGCAGCGACAGCACATCGTTCTTGACGCGCTTGCGCCACAGTTCATTGAGTTCCGCGGCGCTGGCCGGCCAGGGGGCTTTTTCGCGATCAAACTCGAAAGTCTCGTTGAGCGTGAAGTCCGGTTCATGCGCGAGCAGGCCAATGGCGTAATTGAGGCGTTCGCGCGAGCGCTGCTGAAACCGGGTGATGACCATGTAGGCCGGATCGACTTCGCCGCTCTTGATCATGTCGTCGAAACGGAGGCGGAGTTTCGCAAACTGGCGAATGTCGTCGGCAATGAAGTACTGGCGCTGCCCGTCGAGAGAATCCAGGAAGTGCGTGTAGACCTGTGCGGACAGCCGATCGTCGATCGCGAGGCGCGCGAAATGATTCTCCTCCAGCAGGTTGCCCACGTTGCGGGCAGTCGTGCGTTGCCGCGCCGACGGTTGCAGCGTGCCGGGCAGCGC
>JAYUGT010000035.1:0-15261 GCA_043738315.1 Gammaproteobacteria bacterium | reverse complement strand
CCCTTGACCGAAAAATCGATGGCGGCCTGCGGGAACTGGCCACCCGCATTGTTGACCAGGGTGTCGATCCGGCCGAATTTATCCGAGGTGGCGCTGATGAGCCGGGTGACTTCGTCAGGATCGCGAATGGTCATCGCATGGCAGGCAATGTCGCGGCCGACGCGCTCGCGGATTCCGTCGACCGTCGCCTGCAGTTTCTCGATGTTGCGCCCGCAGATCATCACATGGGCGCCGAGGCGCGCGGCCACATAGGCCATGGCGCGCCCGAGGCCGCTGCCGCCGCCCGAAATCAGGAAGGTCTGGCCGTCCAGCAGATTGTCGCGGTAGGCGAGCGGCGTGGTCGCGAGCGCGTCGTCGGAAAAGCCCCAGGGCGGGTTGCCGGTCGCTGTCGTTTTGTCAGAATGGCTTGCCACTGCAAAAAGTCTCCCTAAGCCTGATGCAGTCCGAAAATCGAAATGCTGGTGATATTTCTGTTAGGGATGCCGCCGAGATTGTGTGCCAGTCCCATGCTGGGGCTCTTCAGCTGGCGCTTGTCGGCCCGGCCCAGCAATTGCAGATAGATTTCGTAGGTCATACGCAGGCCGGAGGCGCCGATCGGATGGCCGAAGCACTTCAACCCGCCGTCGATCTGGCAGGGGATCCTGCCGCTGCGGTCATAGCGACCCTCGAGTATGTCTCGCGGCGCCTTGCCGCGATCGGACAGGCCGAGGTCCTCCATGATCACGAGTTCAGTAATCGAAAAGCAATCGTGCACTTCGATGAGGTCCAGCTGTTCGCGCGGCTTGTCGATGCCGGCTTCGCGATAGGCGCGGGCGGCGGCTAACGGCGTGGTCAGTGTGCAGCTGCCGTCCCAGGAATTGTGGCCCATCTCGACGCCATTGCTGGGCGCGAGCTGCATGCCCTTGACGGTAACCACGTCGCGCTTGCCCAGGCTCCGGGCGATCTCCGGCGTGGTGACGATCGCGCAGGCGGCGCCGTCGCTGACGCCGCAGCAATCGAACACGCCTAACGGCCAGGACACCATCGGTGCATTCAGCACCTGATCGATGCTGATGCGATTGCGCAAATGCGCCTTGGGATTGAGCGCGCCGTTTTCGTGGCTTTTCCACGAGACGTGGGCCATCGCGCGCTTCAGGTCGTCCATCTTGTAGCCATACTTGCTGGCATACGCGCCGGCGAGCTGCGCGAACGCGCCGGGCGCGGTGCTGCCCGGGAGATAGAGGTCCTCGAAACTGCCCTTGGTACGCTCCGGCAGGCCGCCAAAGCCGGTGTCCTTGAGTTTCTCGACACCCATCGCGAGCGCGATGTCGCAGGCGCCGGCGGCCACCGCGTACACGGCGCCGCGCAGCGCCTCGGTGCCGGTGGCGCACAGGTTCTCGACGCGCGTGACCGGAATGTTAGGCAGGCGCAGCGCCATCGACAGCGGCAACGCGGACTTGCCGGTGCTCTGTTCATCGAAAAACACGCCAAGCCACGCGGCCTCGATGCGATCGCGTTCAATGCCGGCATCGAGCAGCGCCTCGCCGAAGGCTTCGACCATCAGGTCATCGGGGCCGCAATCCCAGCGCTCGCCAAAGCGCGAGCAGCCCATGCCGACGATGGCAACCTTGTCGCGAATGCCGCTAGCCATGATGCCGGTTACTCACGCTTTCACCGCCTTCCAGAAATAGCGCCGGAATCCGCGCAGCTTGTCGACGTCCTTGATACGAAATACGAAGCGCACTTCGTCGCCGACCGCCAGCTCACCGGCCGCGAGGTCGGTGAACTCCATGAACAGGTTGCCGCCTTCGGCGAAGCCGACATTGCCGTAAATGTACGGCGGCCGGGCGCTGTAGGCCTGCCAGTCTTCGGTGAAGGTCTTGACCCGGCCCAGCGAATCGGCAAAACGATATTCTTTTTGCGTGTCGGTCGCGCGACACTCGGGATTCACGCACACCCGCGCCAGCGGAAACTGTACCGTGTCGCAGCGCACGCAGCGGCCGCCGACAAATGCGGTGGTGGCGCGACGTTTGCGCCAGGCCACGGACTGCGCGGTGCGGTTGTCGCGCTCGGCGCGCATGCCGAAGTCCACGTCGACGAGGCCGGCGTGCGACAGGTAGCGCACGTAGTCCGGTTCATCGCAGCGGCGTGCCAGCGCCGTGGCCACCGCCTGGCTGCGTTGACCGGCCGCGCGTGCGCCGACGCGCAGCACGATGGCGTCCACACCCTGGCCGAACGCGGCTAACACCATCAGTTCGCCCGCGGCGGCCTGTTCGAGGACCCGCGCCAGCATCAGCAGTGGCTGCGCGGTCCCGGTGTCGCCGCAATCCGCGTGCAGTGCGTCGGCCAGCGCCGCGTTGATCAGCCCCGCGTTCTGCGCGATCTTTTTGATCGCCGCGCCGGGTCCGGGCATGACAAAGTGCTGCACTTGCGCGGCGTCGATGCCGGCGGTCTGCAGCGCGCGCTGAATGGTCTCGACCGGGAAACGCGCCAGTGCCTCGTCGCGGATCCAGCGTTCTTCGAGCGCGTAATCGAAACTCTGCCCGGCCATCCGGTAATGATCGACGAAGTCGACCGCGACCTGCGCGAAACCTAACACGCTGGCCAGTACATCCTGTTTGGCGGCCTCGGGCGCCGCGTCCGGCGTCAGGCACAGCGCCGCGGCGCCGTGCCCATAGGCCATCTCCTGCGGGCTGGCGCACTGCGCGACGCGCGCATCGCTGGCGATCACCAGCGCGGGCCGGGCGGCGAGGCAGGCCTGGATAAACGCGTTGGTGCCGGCGCGCAGGGAGCCCGTGACGTTCAAGGTCGCCGTCACAGAATCGGCATCCAGCGCCGCGGCCACGAGGCCGGCGTCATCGCGGCTCGCGAACGGCAGCGTGGTCGAGGCGAGGCTGATCGACGCGATGCTGAAATCCGCCTGGCTGCGCCGCGCGTCTGCGATGGCGAGGCGTCCGGCTTCTACAGCCATGGTGATGGCATCTTCGTCCCAGTTGCAGACGGCGCGCGCGCCCTTGGCCTGCGCGTTCGCGCTGGGGCTGGCCCAGGCAGTTGCCTTGGCGATGGTCGCGCGCGCCAGCCGCAGTCTGGGTATCCAGGCGCCGATGCCGGTAATGTGCGTCGGTGCGTGCAAGGGCTACTGCGGTCTTTCGACCCAGGCCTCGAGGCGCGGCGCCACGCGCAATTCTGCCGGTATGCGCTCGATGCCGATGCGGCGATCGAGCTCTTCGTGCCAGTGGTAAATGCGGCGTTCCTGATAGTTGAGCGTGAGGCCCTTGAATCCGGGCGACATCACCGATTGCTGGATGGCGCCGGCGAATTGCAGGTCCTCCGCCAGGATGCGCTCGAAATTCTCGATGCGCGTGGTCCACATGGGATGCCGCTCGCCCGGGCCCCAGTCGGGCGCGAACCACGCGCACTCGATACGCATGGTCGTGTCAGACGTGGGCCAGAACGTCAGGAATGGGCAGCCGCTCGGATCGAGCGGCGTGACCAGGTTCGGGAAAAACATGAACGACGGATTGTTCTTGTCCGAGATGACGGTGGCCGTGGGGACCCGCGGCATACCGCGCGTTCCGGGATCGTTCCAGTCGGGGCGGCGGTTCGGCGTCACCATCAAAGAATGCCCGTTAGGATACAAATCGATACAGGTGCCGCGGTGATCGAGGAACCGGTCGACGGTATTCTGGTGGATCGACTTCAGGTGATACACCTCGAGAAAGGCATCCAGCAGTATCTTGACGTTGCACTGCACGTCATGGCTGCTGGAATGCACCCAGCGCCAGTTGTCCGGCTGGAACTGCTGGAAATATTCGTGGTAGGGGCGCACATGCTCTAACAGGGGCTCAGCCTGCAGATCCTCATTGATGAAGATCCAGTTGTAGAAACGTTCGCAGCGTACGTTGATGAGGCTGCGCTGCGACATGTCCAGGCCGACGAAGTCGCGCTTGTCGCGCAGGTTGATCAGCTTGCCTTCGAGCGTATAGGTCCAGCCGTGGTAGCCGCAGGTCAGGCCCTCGCACTGTCCGGACTTCTGGGTGACCAGCGGTGCGCCACGGTGGCGGCAGGTGTTGTAGAACGCCCGGATGACATCGTCCTTGCCGCGCACCAGCAGGATCGGCGTGCCGGTCTTGTTCCACACCAGGAAGCTGCCAGGCTTTGGCAGTTCATCGACGTGGGCCGCATAAAGCCAGCTGCGCCGCCACAGGTAGGTCTTCTCCAGCTGCAGGAATGCCGGATCGACGTAACGGCCGGCTGGGACGTCCGGCAGCTGCGGGAATCCTTCGGGCGGAGCGGTGCGGCTTGTTTCGTGCTGCATCGCCTCCAGGAATCGACTGACGGTTTGGGCATCCACGGCGATTGGCAGACCTGCAGGCTAAACTCGGCCGATTATAGCGCCGGGCCCAAAAAGAAACAGGCGTGACTGTTTTTTTTCAGGCCTGCCGTTATAGTCAAATGACAACTGTGACACCTGGCTGGAGGCGCGATGCACCCTTTGATCCTGCACCATTTTGATTGGTCGCCGTTTGCCGAAAAGGCGCGCCTGGCGCTGGGCTTGAAGGGCCTGGCCTGGCACTCGGTCCAGATCCCGATGATCCTGCCCCGGCCGCTGCTGATGCCGCTGACCGGTGGTTACCGCAAGACGCCGACGCTGCAGATTGGCGCCGATGTCTATTGCGATACGCGGCTGATTGTCAGTGAACTCGAGCGTCGTTACCCGACGCCCACGCTTTTCCCGGGCGGCAATCGCGGCATCTCGCTGGCCCTGTCGCACTGGAGCGATACCGCATTTTTCCAGCCGGGCGCAGGACTTTCGATGGGCATGAACAAGGAAGTTCCGGCAGCCGTGATCGCGGATCGCAAGGCATTTTTCAATTTCATGGATTTTGACCGGCTCGAGCAGGACGCGCCGCAGCTGTTGTCGCAGCTGCGCGCCAATGCGGACCTCCTGGAGCAGCAACTCAGCGATGGCCGGCGGTTTTTGTTAGGCGACCAGCCGGGCTGGGCCGACGTCAACGGCTATTTTCCGGTGTGGATGGCGCGGACCTTCATTCCCGTGGCCGCCGGTTTGCTGCAACCATTCACGCAGCTGGCGCGCTGGGAAGAGCGCGTCAAGGCGATAGGACACGGGCGGCGGACTGAACTCGATGCGGAGCAGGCGCTGGATATGGCGCGTGCGGCGACGCCCGCGGCGGGGCAGGGTGTCGATGCAGGCGATCCGTCAGGGCTCAGCGCCGGGGAACGTGTCAGCGTCGAGCCCGATGACTATGGCCGGGTGCCGGTGCTGGGTGAGCTCGTGACCCTGCAGATGCACGAGGTGGCGGTGCGCCGCGAAGATCCGCGGGTCGGAACCGTGGTTACCCACTTCCCGCGCATCGGTTACCGGGTGCTACGGGCATAAAAAAAAGCCCGGGCGCTTGCGCGCCCGGGCTTGCTTTCCAAGCTTACTTGCCGCCGCCGAACTTGTAGCCGAGCTGCAGGCCGTAGTTTCGCGGCTCGCCGAACTGTGAGTGCGTCCACAGCGTCGCGACTGACTGGCTCGCCACACGATAACGCTCGTCGCTCAGGTTCTTGCCGTACAAGCGTGCAGACCACTGCCCACTCTCCGACGTCCAGCCCAGCGACAGGTTGATCAGGTTCTTGGCATCGAGATACGCATCGTACTGGCGGCCCGCTGCCGAGATGTAGAACAGGTTCTTGTCCTCATGATAGAACTCGCCTGTCAGCTGCAGCTTGCCGCTCGCAGCCAGGTCCCAGCCGTAGATGGCGGTCAGGCTGGCGCTATTCTTCGGCGAACGCGGCACGGGCAGTCCCGACAGGTTCTGGTTGAGCGCCGTGATCTGCGAGCCGTCCGCGGCGGTGATCGCTGGCTGGGTCAGGATGAAGCTGTCGTACTTCGCATCGAGATGCGAGGCCGCGACGCGAATCTGGAATGCGTCGGTAACCGCCGCCTGCAGTTCGATTTCGATGCCCTTCGAGGTGACTTCCGCCGCGTTGTAGAACACCGTTTCCTGGAACTGCGCACCCTGCTTGACCGTGATCACGTTCGCAGCGCGCTGCGCATCTGAATACTTGGTGTAGAAGATGGTCGGATTGAAGCGAATACGCTTGTCCATCCACTCGGTCTTGAAACCAAGCTCGTAGTTGCGAGCGAACTCCGGATTCACCGGGCGGGTCAGCTCGGGCACCAGGATGCCGCTGGTGCCGGTCTGGTCGTTGTAGCCGCCGGCCTTGTAGCCTTCGGAAACGGTCAGGTAGGCGAACGCCGCGTCATTGATCTGCCACGACCCCGTGACGCGCCAGCTCGGCTCGCTCCACTTGGTCTTGAGGTTGCTGAAATTCAGCGTCCGTGCCACGCCCGCGACCGGGGCGCAGTTGTAGACACTGCTAGACGTCGCAAAGCTCGCCGTGCAGGTCGCTGCATTGAAGGGAGCGCCGGGATACAGCGCCCAGTTGCCGGCCTGCAGCGGATCGGTGAAGTTGCTGGCCGCGAGACTGGGATTCATAGGGTCGATGGCGCCGAAGCCCGTCTGCGTGCGGCCGACGAATTCCTTCTCGTCCTGCGTGTAACGGATGCCGGCGCCGATCGTGAACTTTTCATTGATCTTGAAATCGCCATCGATGAAACCCGCGAGCGAATCGGATTTCTGTTCGTTGCAGAGAATCTGCGGCGAATTGTTCAGAAACTGCTGCGGCAGACCGACGGCGCCGAAGTTCTGGATCAGGTCGACGAAACCTAACAGCTGCACGACGCAGAACTTGGCGTCATTGCGCTGATAGAAACCGCCGCCGACGAAGTTGAACGCGCCATCGAGGTTCGAGGCAATGCGCAATTCCTGCTGCGTGGTGATGCGAGTGGTGTCGCGCGTGGCATCGAACAGCGACAACGGCGCGCCGGTCATCGCGTTGACAGGCGCCGCACCGGTGTAGGTGTTCGGCAGGTGCTCATCCTGCTTGCGGTAACCAGACACCGAGTACAAGGTGTAGTTGCCGAGTTTCCAGTCGAGGTTCAGGTAGGCGCCTTCGACGTCGATCTTCTGGCCCTTGCCCATTTCCAGCAACGAGTCATTGCGGTTGGTGGACGCCATGTTGTTGAGCGGATCGCCTGTGGGGCGCGTGAAACCCAGTGCATTCCAAAGATAAGGACCACCGGGAGGTGTGTCGTTGAAGGAGGGAACTGCACCCGAACGATCCTTGACAACCTCAAACTGCAACAGCGCGGTCAGGTTTTCGGTCGCATTCCATTGCGCCTTGAGGCGGCCACTGAATACATCCTGCCCACCAGCAGATTCGCCGGTGCCGCGACCGGACGTGCCCGTGATGCCCGGAATGGTTAGCGCGGGCCCGCCAAAATTCGGATTGGTATTAAATGTAACGATCGGGCCGTAGGTGGCGCCGAGCTTGTAGTAGCCATCGCTCTTGATGTACGAGCCGACCGCACGCATCGAGAAGACACCAGGCGCAACCGGCATGTCGACCGCCGCCTGGTACTGCTGCTCGCCGAACTTGCCTGCGCTGATGCGCAGCTCGCCGCCCGCCGTGTCCATGTTAGGACGCTTGGAGCGGATGTTGACGACGCCGCCAGTGGTGTTCTTGCCGAAGGTCGTGCCTTGCGGGCCACGCAGCACTTCCGCCGATGCGATGTCAAAAGTATCCAGCAACTGCGTCTGCACGCTCGGCATTACGAAATCGTCGTACTGCACGCCGACCGGCGAGTCCTGATAGACGATGATGTCGGTGAGGCCGACGCCGCGCATCGCGAACGAGGCGGCATTGAAAGCGGTGATGCGCGAGGCCGAGAAGCCGGGCACCTGCAGCGCCATCGCCGAGATGTCTTTCGCCGCGGTGCGTTCCAGATCGCCGGCCGTAATGGCCGAGACCGAAATAGGGGTGACTTGCAGGTTGGTTTCCGTGCGCCGCGTGGCGCTGACGGTGACTTCCTCGAGAGCCGCGCCGGCTTCCTGGGCGCCGACGTTCTGTACCGATCCGATGGTTAACACTGCCATGGCCGCGGATATCGCAGCAGCAGAGCATCCTTTAGTAAAACGCATAGTCGACCCCCTCATGTGTAGCAAGTCGCGGCATTACCGCCGCGTCCGGCGCGGATTATATCTGCCGGTCCCGGAAAAGAAACAGGCCTGACTGTTTTTTATCTGTCCTGGCCCATTGTGGTTGATTTACAACGGTTTCAGGCCTGGTCAGATCACGGCGTCGCGGCGCAGGGCCTCGATCTCAGCCCCGGAAAAACCCAGCTCGCCTAACAATTGCGCGGTGTGCTCGCCGAGCGTGGGAGGTGGACGGCGGATACCGCCGGGCGTCGCGCTCAGGCGCAGCGGCAGGTCGGCGACCGCCGCCGCCTGCGGCAGCCCCGGATAGTCCGCCACGGTACGCAGAAACCCCATCGCGGCAACCTGCGGATCGTCGAGCGCCTGCTGGGGGGTGTACACCGGCCCGGCCGGCAGTCCCGCGGCATTGAGTTCCGCGACCGCCCGCGAGCTGCTGCGTGTCGCACACCAGAGGCGCATGCGCTCGAGCACCGGCGCGCTGTTGTCGCCGCGTGACTGATCGTTCGCGAAACGCGGATCCCGCAGCCAGTGGTCTTCGGCCGTGGCGCAACCGGCGGCGGCGGAATCCGCGCTCATCAGTTTGGCCCAGCGCCGGAACAGGCCGTTGCCCACCACATGGGTCAGCACATGGCCGTCCCGGGTGGCGAAGACGTCAGACGGCGCGGAGGTCTGCACGCGGTTTCCGGAACCCTGGCGATCGATGTGCAGCACCGACTGTTCGATCAGGTGCGCATTCAACACCGACAGGGCGGTACCTAACAACGAGGTCTTGACCTCCTGCCCCTCGCCGGTGGCGCGGCGATGCAGCAGGGCCGCCAGCGCGCCGAACGCCGATAGCACCGCGGTGCTGTAGTCGACATAGGGTGCGGCAGCCTTGGCGGGCGCGCCGGGCGTGCCGGTCATGTGCATGGCGCCGGACATCGCCTGCGCGACGCCGTCGAAGCCGCCGTGATCGCGATACGGCCCGGTGTCGCCGAAGGCAGTCTGGGTGACCAGGATGATGTCGGGCCTGATGGCGCGCAGTGAAGCATAGTCGAGGCCCAGCTTCGCCAGGCTAACAGGCGGTAGATTCACGACCACGATGTCGGCGCTCGCGACCAGACGTTCAATGACCGGGCGCGCCGCCGGGAGCGCCGGGTCGAGCGTCAGGGATTTCTTGTTGCAGGCGGTTTGCAGGTATACCGCGCCTTCACCGCTCGTGGTGACCGGCGCGATGTAGCGGTCCTCGCCGCCGTCGCGCTTTTCGATGCGGATCACCTCGGCGCCCAGGTATCCCAGCAGGGTTGCGCAGTACGGGCCCGCAACATAGCGGCCAAAATCGAGCACCCGCACGTCGTCGAGAACTTGTCTGGTCATTTTGGTAGCTTACGCAAGGCGCGAGCCGGCACCAAGGATTCCACATGGACTTTCGACTGACCGAAGTACAGCAGGCATTGCAGCAGGCCGCGCGCCGTTACGCGCGTGAACGCCTGCCGGCGCTGGCGCAGCAGATCGAGCAATCCTGCGAGGCGCCGTCGCATGCGCTGATACTCGAATATGCCGAGCAGGGGTTTCTGGGCATCAACGTGCCTGAGAAATACGGTGGACTCGGGCGCAGCAGCCTGGATGCGCTGATTGTGCTGGAGGAATTCGGCAAGATATCCTCGGCGATTGCCTTCCCGGTGTTCGAGTCCTGTGTCGGTCCGGTGCGCGCGATCGAGCGGTTTGCCAGCGAATCGCTGCGGCAACGCGTGGTACCGCGTGTCTGCGCGGGCGAACTGGTGGTCGCGGTGTCGATGTCCGAACCCCAGGCCGGCTCTGCGCTCACCGACCTGACCACCCGCGGCGAGCGGCGCGGCGACAAAGTCGTGCTGAACGGCACCAAGCGCTGGTGTTCCGGCGGCGGTCATGCGGATGGCTACGTCGTCTATTGCCGGATGTCGGATGATCCGGGCGCGAAAGGCATTGGCGCGGTGTACGTGGAAAAAGATACGCCCGGGCTGAGCTTCGGCAAGCAGGAACAATTGATGGGATTCCGCGGCGTGCCGTCCTCGGATCTCTATTTCGACAACTGTGCCGTGCCGCTCGACAACGTCGTGGTGCCCGCGGGCGGATTCAAGAAACTGATGGAAGCCTTCGATCTCGAGCGCTGCGGCAACGCAACCATGGCGCTGGCGCAGGCCTCGGGCGCGCTCGAGGATGTCATCGAGTATGTGCAGGAGCGCCGGCAATTCGGCAAGCCGCTGGTGGATTTCCAGGCGGTGCAGGTGCGCCTGGCGGAAATGCGTATCCGGGTCGATGCGGCGCGCCTGCTGATCTGGCGCGCGGCCGCGAATGCCGAGGACGGCCACCCCAGCATCGTCGAATCCTCGATTGCCAAGTGTTTTGCTAACGAAATCGCGCGCGAAGTTTGCGGTAATGCGGTGCAGTTGATGGGGGGCTACGGCTATTCAAAGGACTACCCGATGGAACGCCGCCTGCGCGACGCCTGGGGCTGGGGCATTGCAGGCGGCGCGATCGATATCCAGAAAATCAACATCACCTCGGCGATGATTGGCCGGCGTTTCGACCAGCGTCGTTAGGGTGGGCCGACCGCGACTTCGATGCGGTCGTCGTGGACCCGTACCCTGTAGGTCTTGAGCGGCTGCTGCGCAGGCGCGCCCAGCACACGGCCGTCCCGGACGTCAAAAGAAGCGCCATGTAACGGGCAGATGAGGCGTTGACCGCGCAGCCGGCCCTCGGACAGCCGTGCGAGGGCGTGGGTGCAGATGTTGTCGAGGGCAAACAGGCCATCGCGCGTGCGGCAAATGACCAGCTCGCGGCCACCGAGCTGGCAGGCGCGCATCTGGCCCTCAGGCAGCTCGGCGTTGGCGAGGACGGGTTGGTAGTCGGCATCAGGCTGGGTCACGGCCGAGACTGTACTGGCCGGCTGCGCCGAAAACAAACAGGCGTGACTGTTTATTTGCTGCCGCGCCCTAGTTACCATCCAGCATTGCCTTCGCGGGAGTGAGCTATGGCCAGAGTAACTTTCATTTCGCGCATGACGGTGCGCCCGAGTCACGAACAGGAATTCATTCGTGTCTGCCGGAAGCTGCAGGAGCACGTGCGCGCCCATGAACCGGACACGGTATATTTCGAGTTCTTCCGGCTGCGCGCACCGCACCGCTTCATGGTGCTGGAGTCGTTCAAGAATGAAGCCGCCGAGAAGGCGCACATGGAGTCGCCGATCCTGACCGAGTTGCTGCCGGTGTTCGTGGCGGCGGTCGATGGCACCTGGGAACGGGAATATTTCGATCCGCTGACCTGAGGCCTGTCACATGACTCTCAAAAGTGAATCGCTGCGCAGCGTCCGCATCCAGGTCACGACCTTAGGTGACCTGCTGTTGCTGGCGAACGACCGGTTCAGCAACTCGCCGGCGCTGATCATGCCGGAGCAGCAGCTCAGCTACGGCCAGCTGACCGAGCGGGCGCTGCGGCGCGCGCGCTCGCTACAGGCGCTGGGCGTCAGGCGCGGCGATCACGTGGGTCTCTTGATGCCGACCTGCGTCGAATTCGCCGAATGCCTGTTCGCGATCGCGTTCTGCGGCGGGGTCGCCGTGCCGATGAACGCGCGCTACAAGTACAGTGAACTCGCCTACGTCATCGGCAACGGCGACCTGGTGGCGGTGATCACGACCGACGTCATTGCCGACCAGGTCAATTTCGTCGAGCGCCTGGGTGAGGCACTGCCGGGGCTGGCCGAGGTGCGGGATCCGCGGCGCCTCGCGCTCGCCACGGCGCCGAAACTTCACAGCCTGGTTTTGTTAGGTAAGTCGGCGCCGGCGGGATTCGTTGCGCAAGCGGCATTCGATGCGCTCGCGGACACAGTCGATGAGGACAGCGTGCACGAAACCCGCATGCGGGTGCGGCTGCGCGACCCGGCCATCATGCTCTACACCTCGGGTACGACTGCGAACCCGAAGGGCTGCCTCATTTCGCACGAGGCAATTGTGCGCAATTCGATCGCGCTCGGCCGGCACCGGTACGCGCTTCGCAGCCAGGATGTGTTCTGGTCGCCGCTGCCGATGTTCCACATTGCGGCCATCCTGCCGCTATGCGCGATTTTCGACGTCGGTGGCGCGTACGCGACCATGGGGTTCTTCGAAGCCGGTGCCGCGCTCAGGATGATCGCGCAACACAAGGTGACCGCGACCTATCCGTGCTTCGTGACCATCATGTCGGACCTGATCAGCCACCCGGATTTTGCGACCACGGATCTGTCGCGCATTACGCTGATGAACGCGAATTTCGCGGTGCAACCGCCCGGCATCAAGGATGCGATGTTGAAGGCGATGCCGCACGCGATCTACGTCGGCACGTTTGGCATGACAGAAATGGCGGGCACGGTGACCACCAGCCGTCTCGATGACCCGCTCGATGAGCGTGTCGGACGCCTGGGGCGGCCGCTGCCGGGACTGGAAGTGCGCATCGTCAACAACGAAGCCGGCCGCGACTGCGCGCTGAATGAGCGCGGCGAAGTCCTAGTGCGCGGTTATTCAACGCTGATCGGCTACTACAAGGATCCGGAGAAAACCGCGGCCGCGCTCGACCCGGACGGCTGGTTCCACACCGGCGATGTCGGCTCGATGGATGCGGCCGGCACCATCATGTTCCATGGGCGCACCAAGGACATGCTGAAAGTCGGCGGCGAAAACGTGGCCGCCGCGGAAATCGAGAGCTGCCTGCAACGGCATCCCGCGGTCAAGCTGGCGCAGGTGGTGGGAATTCCGGATGCACGGCTGGCCGAAGTCGCCGCGGCTTTCGTCGAGAAGAAGCCGGGCGCGCAGGTGACCGCGCAGGAACTGATGGATTTCTGCCGTAAGGAAATCGCCTCGTTCAAAGTGCCGCGGCAGGTCCGCTTTGTCACGGAATGGCCGATGTCGACCAGCAAGATCCAGAAATTCCGGTTGCGCGACGAGCTGGTTCGCGAACTCGGGCTGAGCTAACAAAGGAGCAGACGATGTCCACCACGTTTATCGCGACGCTGAAGGTCAAGGCCGGCAAGGAGGCGGAGTTCGAGCGCCTGCAGAAGGAGTTGTCCGAGGACAGCCACCGCACCGAGCCGCATCTGCGGGTCTACGACGTCATCAAGCACCGCACGCAGCCGCGCACTTATGTGGTCTACGCGCGATTCAAGGATGAAGAGGCGTTTAATATCCACATGAAGACGCCGGCGCATGACCGGCTGGTGCCGTCCATTCTCGCCTGCGTCGACGGCGAGATGGACCTGCAGTTCTTCGACTGGAAGAGCTGAGAAGTCAGCGTGCGCTGAATACCAGCAGCACGTTGCCCGGCATGTGGAAGTACATGCCGTAGCCTGAGTTCACGACCACCAGCCCGTCGCGTACCGCTGTGCCGCCGCCGCCGAAGGAGCCGCCGTGCGCGGTTGCGCCGGACACGGTCGTGACTGGCTGCATTGAATCGTATTCAAACAGCACCGCGCCGCTGCGGCCGTCATAAGCGCGGAATTTTCCGTCCATGTGCCCGGCGTAGACCACGTCGCCGGCGGCAGTGACCGCCGCTGAAATGCCCGGATCGCAATTCGGTTTGTCGCCGCAAAGATTCTCCGCCTTCGCCGACCACAGCAGCTTGCCGTTGTTAGCATCGAGCGCATACAGGCCAGGCTGAGGCGGCCCGGTGACCGGGCGGCCGTCGCGGCCGTCGGTCATGTCGGATATCGGCGCGTAGACACGTGTGCCGGCAACCGCCAGCCCGAAATGCACGCCGCCCTGGATGCCGCCGCGGCCAAGGCGCGTCTGCCAGAGCACCTTGCCGCGTTGATTCGGGTCGAAGCGGTAAACGACGCCATTTTTCTGCCCGGCAACCAGAATTTCGCGCCCGTCCTTCAGGCTAACAAGCACGATGCCGGCGCCGAAGTCGAGATCCGGTCCGTTTTCCGGCGGGCAGTTGATCTTGCTTTCCATCATGCAGCCGACGTTCCAGGCGTCGTTGGCGACCGTCTGTGTGTGCCATAGCAGCTTGCCGTCGCGCAGGCGAAAGGCCAGCAGCGCATCGCTGCGGTCATTGGCAGGCGCCGAGTAATTCTCGCCGGTGCCCGCGTACAGCAGGCCGCGCTTCGCGTCGACCATGGGGCTGTTCCAGATCGGTGCGCCGGAGGGACCGAAAATGTGCGTACCGTTAGCCTGCGTGCTGACGACCTGCGGGGCCTGGTCGATGGTGTAGCTCTTCCACAGCTCGCGCCCGTTCCAGGCATCGAGCGCAACGATGGCGCCGCGGAATTTGCAGCATTCATATTTTGGATCTGCGGCCGAGGTCACTTCGAGCGACGACACGGGGACGTAGACGACGCCGGCGTGAAAAGTCGGTGTGCCGGTGATGGTCGCGTTGGCGTGCTCGTCCACCTTGGCCGACCACGCGAGCTTGCCGCTGGTCGCATCGATGGAGTACACGCGGCCGATCACGTCGCCGAACACGAGGCGCGGCGGCAGCGTGCGCGCGTTAGGCGCGGATGGCGCTTCGTAGGGAACAATGCCGGTCCTGACTTCGGCGCCCGCCTTGAAGGTCCAGCGCGCGCAGCCCGTTTGCTGATCGAGTGCGTACACCGTGCCGTCGTGGCTGCCGACGAAAATGGCGCCGTAGGCCAGCGCCGGTTGCGAGCGCGCGCGCAGTCCGCCCGGGAACTCGAACGCCCATTTGAGTTTCAGATTGCGGGCCTGGTCGGCACTGATGCCGGCTTCGCTGGCCGGCACGAAACGCGCGTTGTGGTAACCCCAGCCGCTGCGCTGCGGGCGCTGCGCCGCATCAAACCGCGAAGTATCCGCTGCGCACATCCTGACCGGTGTCAGTTGCGCCTGCTCCGACAGCAATTTGCCCGACAGGTATTCGGACACGGCGACCCGGTCCTGTTCGCTGAGCGCTGCCGCCTGCATTTTCATCAGGCCATTGTTCAATGCTTCGTGAATCGTGCCGCCGGACAACATCTGCAGGAACATCTTGTGCGGCGCTTTTGGCACCTGGCCCTCGTGGCAGGCGGCGCAGGTGCTCTTGTAGACCCTGGCGCCGGGCCAGCCTTCCGGATCGCTGGTCAGCTGCCGCGAATCGAGTTGCGAAACGTCCTTGAGGCTGCTGGCGCGCGCTTCGCCGCCTGCGGCTGGCGGCGGCGTGTCGGCGACAGCGGCACTGGCTAACAGGACGGCAAGCAGACGCAGTGTGATCGTGGGCAACATGGACTGTCCTT
>JAYUGT010000034.1:0-6016 GCA_043738315.1 Gammaproteobacteria bacterium | reverse complement strand
CCGCCCATAACACGAAAGCACAGCAACCATGACAACCCCGACGACCGCGGCGCAACGCCACGAGACCTGGTTCGGCCATCCGCGCGGCCTGTTTACGTTATTCATGACCGAGATGTGGGAGCGCTTCACCTACTACGGCATGCGCGCGATCCTGGTGCTGTTCCTGGTGGGCGCCGTCAACGGCGGCGGACTCGGCCTCGACGACAAGTCGGCCAACGCGATCTATGGCCTCTACATTTCCGGTTCGTACATTTTGGCGTTGTTAGGCGGATGGATCGCCGATCGCATCATCGGCGCGCAACGCGCGGTCTGGTGGGGCGGCTGCATGATCCTGGTCGGCAACTCACTTCTGATCCTTGGAATACCGACTTTGTTCTTTGTCGGCCTGCTGGTCATCATGTTAGGCGTGTGCCTGCTGAAGCCCAACATCAGCGCGATCGTGGCGCAGCTCTATCCTGAGGGCGGTTCAGGCCGGGACGCGGGATTCTCGATTTTCTACATGGGCATCAATATTGGCGCGGCGCTGGGCCCGTTCTTTGTCGCCGAAGCGGCGGCGCGTTATGGCTGGCGGGTCGGCTTTGCGCTGCCGGCCGTTGGCATGCTGATCGGCCTGACGCAATTCGCGCTAACCAAAAAGCACCTGCATGGCGCCGGCACGGTGGCGGGCGGCGTCGCTTCGCACGGTCGCGGCAGCTGGACCGGTGTGTTAGCTTTCCTCGGCGTCCTGGCGGTTGCCGTGGTGCTCAGCATCAGCGGCACGATTCATCCCGATCCGGTGGCGATCAATCGCAGCATGTCGACCGTCATCCTGGTCGCGGCGATCGGCTATTTCGCCTATCTCGGCTTTTTCGCCGGCCTGAGTATCGAAGAGCGCAAGCGCGTTGCGGTCATGTTCCTGCTGTTTCTCGGCTGCGCGATGTTCTGGGCCGGATTTGAGCAGGCCGGCGCTTCGCTCAATCTGTTCAGCGAGCGGCACACCGATCGCATGATCGGCAACTGGAACATGTCAGCGGGCGTGCTGCAGAGCGTGAACCCGATCTTCATCATTCTTTTTGCGCCGGTGTTCGCGGCCCTCTGGGTCGGTCTCGGCAAGCGCAATCTCGACCCGTCATCGCCGGTCAAGTTCGGTCTCGGCCTGATACTCATGGGCGTGGGTTTCATCGTGATGTATTTCGCGTCGCAGTACGTCGTCGCCGGCCAGAAGGTGTTGCCGACCTGGCTGATCCTCACCTACCTGTTCCACACGTTCGGCGAGCTGTGCCTGTCACCCGTGGGCCTGTCGTCGTTCTCGAAACTCGCGCCGGCACGCTTTGTCGGCCAGGCCCTCGGCGTGTGGTTCATGGCCACCGCGCTGGGTAACAACCTCGCCGGGCAGATCGCCGGTGAATTCGATCCTAACAACCTGCCGACCATGCCGGGCCAGTTCCTGTTCATTTTCTGGTGGGGCGCCATTGCCGGCATCGTGATGTTGCTGCTGTCGCCCTGGGCAAAGAAACTGATGGGGGACAGCAGGTGAATATGGCGCCTGCGCCGTCGTCGACCGCTTTGGGCTCCTGATGACCTAGCTCGCGATGCCCATCCGGCTTTCCGTCAACGTCAACAAGGTCGCGACGCTGCGCAATTCGCGCGGCGGCGCGATCCCTGACGTCATCCGCGCCTGCCAGGTATGCATCGACGCGGGCGCCGGCGGCATCACGATTCATCCGCGCGCCGATGAGCGCCATATCCGGCGCTCCGATGCCTTCGCGATTCAGCGCACCTTCGCGGGCCAGTGGGGCGCCGCGCTGGAGTTCAATATCGAGGGCGATCCACGCCCCGACTGGCTCGACCTGGTCTGCGAACTGAAACCCCAGCAGGCGACGCTGGTGCCGGTGCGCCCGGGCGAAATCACCAGCGAAGCGGGCTGGAATCCGCAGCGTGACGGCGATGTGCTGCGGGTCAGCGTCGCGCGCGTGAAATCCGCGGGGGTGCGCACCAGCGTGTTCATCGACCCCAACGACAAGGCCGTGCGCTTTGCGAAAGATTGCGGCGCCGACCGCATCGAGCTTTATACCGAACCGTTCGCGCGCTCCTACGAACGCGGCGACGAAGCCGCGCTGCAGTCATTCGGCATCTATGCCCAGGCCGCGCGCCTCGCACACTCGTTAGGCCTCGGCATCAATGCCGGCCACGATCTCGACCTCGACAACCTGCAGCTGTTCGCCGGCCTGCCGCACCTCGATGAAGTGTCCATTGGCCACGCCATCTTCAGCGATGCCTTGTTTCGCGGCCTCGAAACCGTGGTGCAGGACTATCTCGAGGTTCTCCGGACCGACAGTCCGCGTTAGCTTCCGGCCGCCGGTGGTGGCGGCGCGCACACCGGGCTGCCCTTGTCGAACACCACCTGCCAGCGCCCGTCGCGCTGCCGGCGCCAGATCGAATTGAAACGCGCTAACACTTTGCCGCTGGCGTCGGTGACCTTGCCGGTGCTGAGCGCCAGATCGCCACCGTCCAGAACGACAACCTGATCGGGCTCCCAGGCAAACGGCGCCGGGCCGGGTTTGTACAGGTCCTTCCAGCTTGCCAGTACCGCGGCCTTCCCGACCAGCGGCTACGAACCGTCAAAAAAAACTGTATCGGCGGCGACATAGCGCGCAACTGCCGCAAAATCGCGGTCCGCCATGGTTTTTGCGAAGGCGCGTTCCGCGGCATAGACCTGCTGCACCCGCGCCGCCTTGTCGAGCCGCATGACGGCTGCATCGACCACCGCTTGTTGCATCGACAGGGTTGTTAGCAAGAGAGAAAGCACCAGCCACTTGCGCATGACGGACCTCGTGTTGGTTTACAGCACCGGTTTGGCGGCGCCCAGGTAGCCGATGATAACCAACAGGGTCCACAAAGCCCACAGCGCATAAGTTGCGCGGCGCATCGCGTCTAACACGATCTGGTCGTCGCCTTGCTGCTTCTGATCAGCCCAGATTCGTGGCCAGGCCTGGTAGGAAACCCGGATGTAGTGACGGATGGCAATACCGCAGGCCAGGACGCCGCCGAACAGGATCACCTTCCATGCCAGCCAGCCGGTTGCGAACGGCCCGTTACCTAACAGCGACCAGGCTCCGCTCAGGACACAGGCGGCGATCAAGAAATAGCGGCTGTTCCAGTCCCACGCGGCGAGCCTGCCTCCGATCGCGCTGTGGCGCTTCCAGTGCGTCAGCCACATGTACCAGAACCACAGCAGCGACAGGATCCAGAGTACGAGTACACCCGCCGAACCTAACGGCAACAGGCCCGACCAGGCCGCCAGCGTCAACCCCAGCGGCACCGACAGGATGAGAGCGTTGCGCGGATGCTGATCGACATCCATCAGGAAGTCCCATTGCCTGCGCCGCTCGGCGCCCGGCAGTGCGCTGCTGCGGGCGGTGTAGAAGGTCAGCGCGTTCACCACCAGGTCGCTGCCGATCCAGTAGCCCATCACCCAGACATGGGCCCATTTCACCAGCGTGTACGCGTCGATCATGGCAGCCAGTGTCACCCGCGGGCGGCCCCGGCAGGCAGCCCGGTTTCAGCAGGTCCGCAGAACGGTTAAGCTCGGTCCATGAATACACCTTCCGCACTCGCGCCGCAGCTGACACTGCGCGCCGTCATCCTGGCGATCATCCTGGCGATGATCCTGGCGGCCGCCAATACCTACCTGGGACTGTTCGCGGGCATGACCATCGCGTCCGCCATCCCTGCGGCTGTCATCTCCATGGCGGTGCTGCGCGTGTTAGGCGGCGGCGGTATCCTCGAGAACAACATCGTCCAGACCGGTGCTTCAGCCGGGTCATCGATCGCCTCGGGCGTCATCTTCACCGTACCCGCACTGGTGATTCTCGGATTCTGGACTGACTTTCGCTACAGCTGGGTGCTCGCAATCGCCGGGCTTGGTGGTCTGCTGGGCGTGCTGTTCTCGGTGCCACTGCGCCGCTCGCTGATCGTCGAGCAGGGACTCGCTTTTCCGGAAGGCAAGGCAGCGGCCGAGGTGCTGCGGGCGGGAGAAAATCCCGAGCAGGGCGTCAAGATTCTTGCGCTCGCCGCAGTCGGCGGCGGATTCGCAAAAATTGCCGCTGCCAGCGGCCTGCGGCTGATTCCCGACACCGCCGCGGTCGCGACCTGGTGGAACAAGTACATCGTCTACTTTGGCACCAACCTGTCGCCGGCATTGTTAGGTGTCGGCTATATCGTCGGGCTCAACATCGGTATCGTGGTGCTGGCCGGCGCGATGATTTCCTGGAATGTCGCAATTCCGATTTACGCGGCGCATTTTCTCGCCGGCAATCCCGACCTGGCCGCTGCCGCCGCCGGTCTCTCGGCTGAAGACACCGCGGGCCTCATCTGGTCGAAGCAGATTCGTTATCTCGGCGTCGGTTCGATGCTGGTCGGCGGCATCTGGGCGCTGATCGTGCTGAGCGGCTCGCTGCTGTCGGGTGTCCGCAGCGGCCTGGCGGCGACCCGCGCCGGCGCCAGCGCTGTCGTTGCGCATACCGAGCAGGACCTGCCGATGAAGTGGGTGCTGATCGGCATCGTGCTGTTCACTCTTCCCTTGCTGATGCTGTACCAGAACATCGTTGGCTCCCTCGCGGTGAGCCTGCCCATGGCCATCATCATGATCGTGGCCGGCTTCCTGTTCTGTTCCGTCTCCGCCTACATGGCCGGCCTGGTCGGCTCATCTAACAACCCGGTTTCCGGGATCACCATCGGCACCATTTTGTTTTCCGCCCTGGTGCTGCTGGCGCTGATGGGCAAAAACGCCGCGGCCGGGCCGGTAGCGGCCATCATGATCGGGGCCGTGGTCTGTTGCGCCGCCTGCATTGCCGGCGACAACCTGCAGGACCTCAAGTGCGGCTATATCGTCGGCGCGACGCCATGGCGCCAGCAGGTCATGCTCGGCATCGGCGCGATCAGCTGCGCGCTGATCATGGCTCCGGTGCTGAACTTGTTAGCAGCGGCGTACGGCATCGGCGTGCCGAGCGCGGCGCATCCCAAACCGCTGCTGGCTCCACAGGCCACGCTGATGGCGTCGGTTGCCCAGGGCATGTTTGGCGGTGCGCTGCCGTGGGACATGGTTGCCTATGGTGCACTGATCGGCATTGCCATCATCGTTCTGGATGAAATACTGAAAGCCCGCAAGTCAGATTTCCGCGTCCCGGTGCTGGCCGCCGCGGTCGGAATCTACCTGCCGCTGGAATTGATGACGCCGATTTTCATCGGTGGCCTGCTGGCGCATTTTGCACAGCGTTCCCTCGGCGCCGGCGCCAGTGCCGCGGACAGCGAACGAGCCAATCGCAAGGGCATCCTGTTCGCCTCCGGCATGATTACCGGCGAGGCTCTGACAGGCATCATCATCGCAATACCAATCGTGGCGTCCGGGCGCGCGGATGTCCTGGCATTGCCACAGAGCATGCAGTTCGGCGGCATGTTAGGCCTCGCGATCGTTGCCGTGCTCGCATTCGGGCTGTACCGGGCCGCGACGCAACGCGAATGACCCGCCCTGTCACTCGCCGGTCGTGATCCACTCAGGCGCGAAAGCAGCAGCCGCCACCCGGCGCCGTAATGTGGTGCTGTCCCTCGGAGCGATCTACCTGATCTGGGGCGGCAGCTATGCGGTGTCGCGCATCGGCGTGCATCACCTTCCGCCATTCCTGTTTGGCGGGCTGCGCTTTATCGCCGCCGGCATCCTGCTCTGCGGTTTGTCCTATGCCCTCGGCAACAGGCCGCGCCTGGATTGGCAGGAATTGCGCCACATGTGGTGGGTCGGCATGGCGGGCGTCATGATCACCAACGGTGCTAACACCTGGAGCCTGCAGTGGCTGGCGTCCAATCAGTCCGCGTTGCTGAACGCCACGGGGGCGTTGTGGATCGTGATACTCAGCGCTTTCGGACCGCGCGCCCATGCGCTGGACCGCAACACGGTGGCGGGCTTGTTGCTGGGTTTCTTCGGTACCGCTGTGGTGCTGATGGGCGGGGAAGCCGCAGTTGTTCCGAGCAGTGGACTGAT
>JAYUGT010000033.1:0-42148 GCA_043738315.1 Gammaproteobacteria bacterium | reverse complement strand
GGTCGACCGATGCCCATATCGATTCCCCAAGAGTTGCCAAAGATAACTCTTGGACACCTATCATGTGTGTTAGTTTCATATGGGACAGGACACTAGGGAAGCTCTGCACAGGTAACGTGAGGCGCGTTAGGCGGCCAATGTCCGGATACAAGGCGCGACCGACGCAGCATGGTAATTCCATGTAAGGAGGGAGCAACGCAGTAGCCGGGCATTTGCGTCCTAACCCCTTGGGGCCGGACGGATTTTTCCTCTGGCGGCGTCACTCCTCGCTCATGTATCTCGATACACATTACTCGTCGTTCCTTGCCAGTGAAAAAATCCGTCTCGGCCGCGCCCGCGTTACCTGTGCAGAGCTTCCCTAGGCGCTGCCTTCCAGCTTGCGCCAATCCTGCATGCGCGAGAAAAACAGCTCGGTAAAGGAATCCCACTCATGCGCCGGGAACAGCGTCTCGACTTTGCGCCGCACCGCAGCCTTGGCCTCCGCCGTGCCGAAAAACGCGTCGGCAACCTCGTCGAAATGCGCCAGGTGCTTGCCACAGAAATCCTCGAACTCGGCGGCCGCCAGCCGGCCCCTGGCAATGCGCGCGTACCCTGTCAGCTTCTCGGCGGGCGGCAGATCGCGCGCCGCGACGTCGAAGTAGGGTTCCCAGTCGAGGTTCTTGCGCATCTTGCGTTGCGTCGCGGCGCAGAAGATCGCCCAGCGCAGGTTGGCTTTCACCAGCCATGGAAAATGGTAGTGCAGTGAAGTCACCTGCGAATCGGGGCAGGCGTTGGCGAAATCGATTGGATGCCAGGCGTGATTTTTCAGCAGCGCCTCGCAGGAATTGAAATCCCAGCCGAAGAAAGTGTTGATGGTCAGCGTGATGTCTTCGAGCATGCGCTGTTCGCTGGTCGAGATGAAATTCCGATCCATGCGATAGCGGTCGTGCAAGGGCGCGGCCGGGTCGTAATTGATCACGCGGGTCTGCGGACCGAGGCCGATGCAGCGCACGAAGCGATCGAACGGAATGATGCCGGCCTGCAGATGCATGACATCGGTGCCCGAGGCTTCATACGCCGCCTTCAGCGCAGCATCGTTGTCGATCTTGGTGACTCCCTTCCAGCCACCGCCGTCATAGGGTTTCATGAACAGCGGATAACCGAGTTTCTTGCCGATGGCGCTGAGGTCGAACAATTGCGCGTAGCGTTGCAGCGTGGGTTCGAGATCCGCGGTCTTGTTATACGACTTCGGCGGCACCATCCAGGTATCGGGGATCGGCAGGCCGAGCCGCATCATTGCGCAGTAGGTCGTGTGCTTTTCGTTAGCCTGAAGAGACCAGGGGTTGTTGTAGACGTACAGATCGTTGAGCAGCACCGATTTCTTGATCCACTCGCGACTGGTGTGATACCAGTGCGTCAGGCGATCGACCACCACGTCGTACTTGACCGGTTGCTTCAGGTCGAAGGGCTCGATGGTGACGCGGGTTACGGCGAAATTCAGCGTGTCGCCGCGCCAGGAAATCTTCAGCTGCAGGCGCTTGAGGATTTCTTCGAAGCAGATCGGCCAGCAGATATCCGCGCCAAGTGACAGACCGATTTTTCTTGTTAGGTGGGCCACTGCAGGTACTCCGTTTAAGCCTTACTCATACACCATCCACAAAGGTCCTGGGAACAGCCAGGACAGGCCCGCGCGCTGCCGATCGCGCCAGTTTTCCCAATTATGGGCATCGCGCGCTTCCTCGTAGCGTACTTCGATGCCGCGGTCGCGCAGCAGCGGCAGGATCGAGCGGTTCTCGTAGATCAGAGACTCGTAAATGCCGCAGCTGACGTAGGCGCGCTCGGTTGGCAGACCGGGCGCTGCCCGAAATTGATTGACGAATTTTACTACCGGATCAAAAACAGCGCCGCGTTTGTGTTCGCCAAAATCGCTGAAGGCGAAAGACCCGGACTGCAGCAGCAGGCGGCCGAACATGCCGGGGTAGCGCCAGGCGGTGTACAGGCTCGCGACGCCGCCGAAGCTGGCGCCCATGAGGCCGCGGGTGTCCGGCGTGTCTTCCAGCGGAAATTGCACCCGCAGGCTTTGCAGCAGTTCCTCGACGATAAAACGCGCATGCGGTTCGTAACCCGCGTATTCACGCAGCCGGTCGGGCGAATGCATGCAGGCAACGATCAGCGGCGCTATTTCCAGGCGGTGGATCAGGTTATCCAGCACGGTGCGCAGCGACGCAAAGCGCAGATAGTCCTCGCCGTCATGCACGATCAGCAACGGATAGCGGCGCGAGCGCCGGAAGCGCGCCGGCAGGTAGACCAGCGCGCGCCGCTGGTCGCCTAACGCCGTGCTCGAGACCTGCAGTTCTTCCAGCGTGCCGTGCCGCGCCTGCGGGTCATCGAGCGTCCAGTCCGGGCGAACGTAGCCATAGGCCTGGCAGACGGAATTGGCGCCAAAGGGGTCGGCTGCCTGCACCGGGTTCAGGGGGTCGAGTATCAGTTCACTCTTGCCCTCGGTCCGCCGTTCGAACTTGTATTCCAGGCGCGACCCCGGCGGCAGTTCCAGGTGCCGCGCCCACAGGCTGGTGCCGTCGATGCGTTCCAGCGGCTGCGCCGCCGCCAGCCCGGAAATCCAGCAGCGCAGATGCACCGACTCGGCCTCGCCGGAGTAGACGAACGTAACGCCGTCCGCGGCTATCAGCGGAAACTTTGACGCGCGCAGAAAGCTGACAATCGCCGCCTCGTCCGGCGTGCCATGGGCGGTCAGTGCGCGCAGGGCCGCGTGCATCAGGTGTCCACTTCCGCGAGGCTGCCGTCGCGGCGCAGCCATCGGCTGCCCGTGCCGCTCAGGAAATTCCCGTCGCTGAATTGCAGCTCCGCGCCGGTATCGAGTGTCAGGCAGCGTGCGGGCGCGAAGCGCCGGGCGAGAATCCGTACTCGCGCCGCGTCGTCGAGGTGCAGGCGCGTGGCGGCATGCGGCAGCACAATCACGCGTTTTACCAGGCACAGGCCTTCATCGAAGACCTCGACATTGGAGCGGCCCTGCGGCGGCGAGTCATGGAACAACGCCACCACATCGGTCAGCGCCATGGCTCCGGCGGACCAGGCCACGACCGGCTTGCCCGTGAACAGCGCCGCGCCACCTAACAAACGGAGCCGGTTGAGCAGCACGGCGACATGACCGCCGGCGATGAACACGGCGTTAGCCTGCTGGACGTAACGACCGATCTGTGCCGCCGCGCTGGCTACGGCCGGCCGGTCCGGCAAGCCCGTTCTGGCGACAAAGTCACGGTGGATCGTGCGGATTGCCGCGAGATGCGCGTGGTCCAGGCGGTGCAGGGCGGCGATGGCCTGGCGGCGGGCCCGCCGCAGCAGCGCCGGCGAGCCGTCGCGTGCGAACAGCTCGCGCGCCGTGTCCTTGGCATGCGTGAGCTGCAGTTGATAGAGCTCGCGCATCTCCTGCAGGTCAGACTGGCGCTGGCGGTGCTCGCCGCGCAGCACCGTGTCCTGTTCGAATACACGTTCGCTGCGCTCGTAGATTCTCAGGTCATGCACATCCGCGTCGAGGTGGGCGCGCAGCTCGTCGAGCTCGCCTTCGCGCTCCTGCCAGCCCGCGCTGATGGATACAAATGGCCCCTGCAGCCCAAGCGCCGCGACCACGCCGCGCAGGTTGGGCGTTCGAAACTGAGGTCCGAGCAGGCTCACCGATGACATGGCGCCATATGATAAAGGGTTGGCTCAGCTATGCTAGCGGCAATGCGGCCGATCGATATCGCCAACCTCGTTTTGTTAGGTGCCATCTGGGGCGGCTCGTTTCCGCTGCTGCGCTATGCCGCGCCGCAGTTCGGGCCGCTGGCGCTGATCGCGGTGCGTCTGATCAGCGCCGCCGCAGTCGTGCTTCTGCTATGGCGGGGCGGCCGTGAGCTGCGTGCGAACTGGCGGCGCCTCGCGCTGCTCGGCCTGATCAACACGGCCATCCCGTTTACGCTGTTCGCGTTCGCGGCGCTGCTGATCCCGGCCGGCGTCAACTCACTGCTGAACGCCACGACGCCGATCTTCGGCGCGCTGATCGCGCGCTTCTGGCTGGGCGAACGCCTGAGCCTGCAGCGCTGGAGCGGGATCTTGCTGGCCTTCGTGGGCGTCGGCGCCATCGTCTATGAGACCGTCGGCTTCGGCACCGGCGCGCATACCGGTCACGGCCCGCCGTGGCTGGGTGTGCTGGCAGGTCTCGGCGCCGGATTCCTCTATGGTCTCGCGGTCTGTTACACGCGCCGCTACCTGGTCGACCTGCCGGCGACCGTGCTGACGGCCGGCAGCATTGGCTCGGCGGCGATCATGCTCGCGCCGCTCGCGTTGTTAGCCTGGCCGGCCACGCCGCCCACTGCCGGCGCCTGGGTGGCAGCCGTGGTGTTAGGCCTGTTGTGTACCGCGACCGCCTACGTGCTGTATTTTCGCCTGCTGAAGAACGTCGGCGCAGCGCGCGCGGTAACCACGACCTTCCTGATCCCGGTATTCGGCATCCTCTGGGGCGCGCTGTTTTTCGGCGAGCGCGTCGGCGGCCGGCTGCTGTTGTTCTGCGGCGTGGTGCTGGCCGGCACGGCGCTGGCCACCGGGCTGTTCGAAAGGTCCCGAGCAGCTGTCTAGACGGCTGGCACGCGGTCCTGGGCGCTTTTAGTTCGGCCAAGCGCGGGCATGTTGCAGTGCGGCGATGCAATAATAAAGGTATATGTCCGAGCCCGGCAGCAACCGCATTACTACCCTGAGCCTGGCGGTGGCGGTGCTGTGCGCCGGCTGGGCCATTTATGCGACCAAGCATGCCAATAAACCCAGCGGTGGATTCGGCCCGCCGGGCGGGCCGCCTGCGGCGATGACCGGCGGCGGCAAGCCAGGCGCAGCCGGTGCGGCTGCCCGCGCCGGCAATACCGCTCGACCCGGCGCGGCTTCAGGGCAGGGCGGCGGCTTCAACAGCCCGACTCCCGTGGTGACGGCCGCGGTCGGTTCCGCCGTGCTGACACGGGCGCTCTCGGCCGTGGGCACCGCGCAGGCGAACGAAGCGGTCAACATCACTTCCAAGACGTCGAACATCGTGTCGCGGGTGCGTTTTACCGACGGCCAGCCGGTAAAGATGGGCGAGATCCTGGTGGAACTGGACAGCGCCCAGGCGCGCGCCGACCTGGCGGTCGCTCAGGCCGCGGTTACGGAAAGCACCTCGCAGTATCAGCGCAGCAAGGAGCTGCTCAACACCCAGGCGGTTTCGAAGTCCCAGTTCGACCAGCTGGTCGCGACCAAGCAGGCTAACGAGGCGCGGCTGTCGGCGGCGCGTGCGCGCCTCGAGGACACCGTTATCCGTGCGCCGTTCTCGGGGCGCGTGGGACTGCGCAAGGTGAGTGTTGGCAGCCTGATCAGTCCCGGTGCATTGATTACGACCTTGGATGACACCAGCATCATCAAGCTGGATTTCTCGGTGCCGGAGAATGTCGTGGCGAGCCTGCGTGACGGGCTCACGGTCAAGGCCAAGACCAACGCCTATCCCGGCCGTGTCTTTACCGGCCGGGTGTCGAGTGTCGATTCGCGCATCGATCCCACGTCGCGTTCGGTGGCGGTGCGGGCGCTGGTACCTAACAGCGATGGTGCGCTGCGCCCCGGCCTGTTCATGACCGTGGATCTCGAAAGTGAAAGTCGCACCGCACTGGTGATTCCCGAGGAAGCGCTGGTGCCTGAGAAGAGTAGCCAGTATGTCTTCATAGTGCGGGACGGCATGGCCAGCAAACGCGAAGTCACGATCGGTGCGCGCCAACCGGGCAGCGTCGAGGTACTGGCAGGGCTGGCCGCAGGCGAACGGGTGATTGTCGAAGGCACCATCAAGGCGCGCGACGGCGGGCCGGTGCGCGACAGCGCGTCGGCTGAAGTCGCGACTTCGCCGCCGCCTGGCGGCACAGCGATTGATGCCGGCAAAGGCGCCAGGAACGCGACATGACAATTTCCGAACTGTCGATCCGGCGACCGGTGTTTGCGACCGTACTGGCGCTGCTGCTGCTGATTCTCGGCATCATGGCGGCGTTGCGACTGACAGTGCGCGAATATCCGGATGTCGCGCGGCCTGTGGTCAATGTCGGCGTCGTCTATCGCGGCGCATCGGCCAATGTCATCGAGTCGCGCATCACGCAGGTGCTCGAGGACGAGCTCGCCGGCGTCGAAGGACTCGACAAGATGACCTCGGCGAGCCGCGACGAAGGCTCGCGCATCAACCTCGAATTCACCGTCGACCGTAATCTCGACGACGCGGCTAACGACGTGCGCGAGCGCGTCTCGCGGGTGCAGGAACGCCTGCCGCAGGACGCGGAAGCGCCAACCATCACCAAGGTCGACGACATGATGGAAGTCATCATGTACCTCAACGCCAACAGCACCAAGCGCAACGTGCTGGAGCTGACCGACTACGTGGATCGCTATCTCAAGGATCGCTTCAGCGTCGTGCCGGGCGTGGCTGCGGTGCGCGGCGGTGGCGGGCGGCGTTATGCGATGCGGGTATGGCTCGATCGCGAAGGCCTGGCGGCGCGGCAGCTTACCGTCGGCGATGTCGAAGCGGCACTGCGGCGCGAGAACATCGAACTGCCGGCCGGACGCATCGAATCCAAGCAGCGCGAATTCACGCTGCGCACCAACACCTCGCTGACCAATGAACAGGAATTTCGCGACCTCGTGATCGGCCGCAGCCCGGATGGCTACCTCGTGCGGCTCGCCGAAGTCGCCGAGGTGCGCGTAGCCGCCGAGGACGAGCGCTCCATTTCGCGTTCCAACGGCTTGCCCGGCTTCAGCCTTGGCATCGTGCCGAATTCGAAAGCGAACATGCTCGAGGTGGCTAACAACGTCAAGAAGGCGCTCGCGGAAATCAAGCCGACGCTGCCGCCCGACATCGATCTCGAGATCAACCTCGACTTCACGGTGTTCATCCTTGAATCCCTGAAGAACGTGGTCGCGGTGCTGTTTGAGACGATGCTGATCGTGCTGGTGATCATCTACCTGTTCCTCGGCACGGTACGCGCAACGTTGATCCCCGCGGTGACCATACCGGTGTCGATCATGGCGGCGGCCACGGTCATGCTGTCGCTCGGCTATTCGATCAACACGCTGACCATGCTGGGGGCGGTACTCGCGATCGGTCTGGTCGTCGACGACGCCATCGTAGTGCTTGAGAATATCGCACGCCGTGTCGAGGGCGGAGAGCCATCGTTGTTAGCTGCCATCAACGGCAGCAAGGAGATTGGCTTTGCGGTCATTGCGACGACGCTGGTGTTGATCGCGGTGTTCGTGCCGATCTCTTACATGCAGGGCAACGTCGGCCGCCTGTTCGGCGAGTTTGGCGTCACGGTCGCGGCCGCCGTGGCGTTCTCGGCGCTGGTTGCGCTGACGCTGACGCCGATGATGGCCTCGAAACTTTTTGACAAGGGCATACACCGGCTGCCGATTGCGCAGGCTTTCGACAATGGGTTCCGCGGCTTCGCGGCAGGATACGAGGCGCGGCTGCGTCGCGCATTGCAGGGCCGCCGGCCGCTGGTGATCGTGATTGCGGCGGGTGTCGCCACGACCTTGCTGGTTTCGCTCATGGTGCTCGGCAAACCGTTGCCGTTTCTCAAGTTGCAGCAGGAATATGCGCCGCTCGAGGATCGCGCGATGCTGCCGGTGATGGTCACGGCGCCCGAGGGTGCGAGCCTTGCGAACCTCGATAAGTACCTGAAGGAACTCGAAGTCACCGGCATGGATGAGCTGCGCCGCGGCAATGCGCGGCGGGTCATCGCGCGTTCCGGGTCCTGGGGCATGCAGACCGATGTAAACGTCGGCACGCTTTACATGCCACTGACATTGTGGAGCGAACGCAAGGAGACCTCCGCGCAGATCGCGCAGCGTCTGCGGCAGCGCACCGCCGGCATTGCAGGTGTGCGCATCGTCGTGATCCAGCCGCCCAGTCTCTCGGTCGGCGGCGGCAGCAAGCCGGTGCAGGTCGTGTTGGGCGGCACGGACTACAACCAGCTGGCTGCCTGGCGCGACAAGGTCTTCGATCGCGTCAACGCCGAGAACCCCCGTATCCTCAACCTCGAATCGGATTACCAGGAACGCAAGCCGCAGCTGCAGGTGCGCATCGATCGCAACAAGGCGGCGGATCTTGGCGTGTCGCTGCAGAATGTCGGCCGCACGCTGGAGACCATGCTGGGTTCGCGCATCGTGACCACGTTCCTGCGCGACGGCGAGGAATACAACGTCATCCTGCAGGCCCGCGAGGAAGATCGCGCGACCCCCAGCGATCTCGGCAACATTTACGTCAAGTCGGATCGCAGCGGCGCGCTGGTGCCGCTGTCGGCACTGGTCAATGTGCAGGAAACGGCCGGTCCGGCTGCGTTGCGCCGCTTCGATCGCATGCGTGCGATCACGATCTCGGCGAATCTCGCGCCCGCCTATTCGCTGGGCGAGGCGCTCAATTACCTGGAAAAGACCATCCGCAGCGAAGTGCCCGAGGGCGTGCAGATCGCCTATAACGGCGAGTCGCGCGAGCTCAAGCAGACCGGCGGCAAGCTCTGGCTCACCTTCGGGTTCGCATTGCTGATCGTTTATCTGGTGCTGGCGGCGCAGTTCGAGAGTTTCATCCACCCGCTGATCATCCTTGCCACGGTGCCGCTCGCGATCAGCGGCGGCTTGCTGGGTCTGTGGCTGTTCGGTTCATCGATCAACGTGTTCAGCCAGATCGGCGCCATCATGCTGATCGGCATTGCCTGCAAGAACGGCATTCTCATTGTCGAGTTCGCCAATCAGTTGCGCGATCGCGGGGTTGAATACGTCGAGGCGGTGATCGAGTCCGCGGCGATCCGCTTCCGGCCGGTGTTGATGACCAGTTTGTGCACCGCGTCCGGCGCGATACCGCTGATGATCGCGAGCGGCGCTGGCGCCGAAAGCCGGCAATCAATCGGTGCGACGGTGTTCTTCGGCACGCTCGTTGCGCTGTCGCTGACCCTGTTCGTCGTGCCGTCGCTGTATGTGCTGCTTGCGAAGAACACCCAGTCGCCGGAGTACCTGAGCCGACTGATCGACAAGCTGCGCGATCGTGCTGGCGGCGCGGCCGGAGCTGTGCCCGAAGCGGGCCAGGCCGCCGTCAGTGAAAAAAGCTAACAAGAGGATCGACCCATGACTATTGCGCTGTGGTGTGTCGCGATCGCTGCCGTTTTTCCGATCATCTGTACCGGCATAGCCAAGGCGGGCAGCGGTGGTTTCGACAATCGCAATCCCCGCGACTGGCTCGGCCGCCTGCAGGGCTGGCGGGCGCGTGCGAATGCCGCGCAACAAAACTCCTGGGAGGCGCTCGCAGTCTTTGCCGCTGGCGTTTTTGCCGCGCACCTGGCCCATGCTCCGCAGGCCCGGGTGGATCTGCTGGCCGAGGTCTTCATCGGCGCCCGCGTTCTATACCTCGTCTGTTACCTCGCAGATCAGGCCACGCTGCGCTCGCTCGTCTGGCTGATCGGAATCGGTGTCTCGATCGCGATGTTTTTTGCCGCGAACTGAAGACGCAAGGCCTTAACATAATGTCTGGCCTGGCGGCCCGCCGGGCTGACACTGTCAATCGGGGAATTCTTCGTTAAGTATTTGATTTATTTAGTTATATAAGTGCGCTTGCCGGCCTGTTGCGGTTCCCAAAGGTACAATGGGCGACCATGGCGCATTCCCCCTACGAACAACTAGAACAAGAGTGGAAGCGCCTGCACGCGTTCCGCGGCGCCTTGGCGCTGCTGCGCTGGGATGCCGCCGTCATGATGCCGCGCGGCAGCGCCGAACTGCGTGGCGAGCAGCTCGCCGCGCTCGAGACCGAGTACCACACGCTGCTGACCGCGCCCAAGGTCGCGCGCCTGCTGGACCGCGCCCAGGCGAACGCCAGCGCGCTGGACGAATGGCAAACCGCCAATCTCCATGAAATGCGGCGGCAACGCGATCACGCGATCGCGACCCCGGCAGCCCTGATCTCGCGCCTGGCGAAAGTCACGGCGCTCGCCGAAGTGCGCTGGTTCGAGGCGCGCAGCAGCAACAATTTCGCCATGTTCGCGCCGCACCTGCAGGATGTCGTCCAGCTGGTGCGCGACAAGGCCGCGCTGCTCGGTCAGGCGTTCAACCTGAGCCCCTACGACGCGCTCGCCGAGGAATTTACGCCCGGCCTGCGCAGCGCCGACATCGACACCCTGTTCAAGGCGTACCAACGCCGCCTGCCGATCATGATTCGCGAGGCCATCGCGGCCCAGGAGTCGCGGCCGGTGCTGCCCATCCAGGGGCGGTTTGCGCCCTCCAAGCAGCGCGCCTTCATCACCGATGTCATGAAGGCCTTCGGTTTTCCGTTCGATCGCGGCCGCCTCGACGAAAGCAACCACCCGTTCACCGAAGGCGTGCCCGGCGACGTGCGCATCACGACGCGACTGGACGGCGCCAATCCTTTCAGCGGCTTGTTAGCATCGATGCATGAAGTCGGCCATGCCATGTACAGCTTCGGCTTGCCAGCTGCCTGGCACAACCAGCCGGTCGGGCAGGATCGCGGCATGGCGCTGGAGGAAAGCCAGGCCCTGTTGCTGGAAATGATCCTGTGCCGCAGCCGCGAGTTCCTGCAGTGGCTGCGGCCGCTGCTCGAGAAGCATTTCGCTGTCAGCGGTCCGGAGTGGGAAACCGACAACCTGTACCGGCTGCTGACCCGCGTGCAGCGCGGTTCGATTCGTGTGGATGCGGACGAGCTGACGTACACGTCGCACATCATGCTGCGCTATGACCTCGAGCAGCGCCTGTTAGGCGGCGAGATCGCGGTACGCGACCTGCCTGAGGCCTGGAACGACGCTGCCGAGCGCCGCCTCGGACTGCGGCCGCAAAACGATGCCGAAGGCTGCATGCAGGACATACACTGGGCGGTGGGCGCTTTCGGATATTTTCCATCCTATGCGGCGGGCGCTGCGATTGCCGCCCAGCTGCACGAGGCCATGCGCCGCGATCTCACCGATCTTGATGCGCAGGTCGCGCGCGGCGAATTCAAGCCGCTGTTCGAATGGCTGCGCACGCAGCTGTACTCACATGGTTCGCGCTACCCGACCGGCGAACTGCTGGTCCAGGCGACCGGCAAACCGCTGGGCGCGACGGCGGCACTGCGCTACCTCGAGCACAAATACCTCGGCGAAATCACGCCCAGCAGCGCCGCTGCCTGAGTTTCGCGGCACTCATGGACATGCCCGTCAAAGAAGTCGTGGTCCCAATGCCGAAGCCGCGCGCGCGGCCGCGGCCGTCTAACAACTTTCGCAAGCTGCAGGCCCACCTGCGCGGCCTGGTGGGCAAGGCGATCGCGGATTTTGGCATGATTGCGCATGGCGACCGGGTCATGGTCTGCCTCTCCGGCGGCAAGGATTCATATACGCTGCTCGACCTGCTCTTGTCGCTGCAGCGCGCCGCCCCGGTGCGCTTCGAGCTGATCGCCGTGAATCTCGATCAGAAGCAGCCGGATTTTCCCGCCGACGTGCTGCCGCGCTATCTCGAGTCGCTGGGTGTCGCCTGGCATGTCATCGAGCAGGATACCTACAGTGTCGTCAAGCGCGTCATTCCGGAAGGCGCAACGATGTGCGGGCTGTGCTCGCGCCTGCGCCGTGGCGCGCTCTACAAGTTTGCGTCCGAGAACAACATCAGCAAGATTGCGTTAGGTCATCATCGCGACGATATCGTCGAAACATTCTTTCTCAATCTGTTCCACGGCGGCCGCCTCAAGACCATGCCGCCAAAACTGCGCAGCGAGGACGGCCGTCATGTCGTCATCCGGCCGCTGGCATATGTGGCCGAGCGCGACATCGAACGCTACGCGCGGGTCCGTGACTTCCCGATCATCCCCTGCAACCTGTGCGGCTCGCAGGACCACGTGCAACGCGTCGTGATCAAGCAAATGCTGGCGGACTGGGAGCGCGGCAACCCAGGGCGCACCGAAACCATTTTCTCCAGCCTGCGAAATGTCACGCCGAGTCATCTTGCCGACACCGGCCTGTTTGATTTCCGCTCGCTTTGAAGCCGCATGCCTGATACGTCTCAAGACACCCGCGGCGCCGCTCCCCTGGCTAACAGCTACTGGGTCGTGCCGGGGCGGCTGCTCGCCGGGGAATATCCGGCGACCAATGTCCTTGCAGAGACCGACGAGCGTATCGAACGCCTGCTGCAGGCCGGTATCGACACGTTTGTCGATCTGACCGCGCCCGGTGAATTGCCGCCGTATCATCCGAATCTGCCTTTGTCGACCGAGTACGAACGCCGGCCTATCAAGGATCACGGAGTTCCCGAGAATTTTCAGCAGATGGACGAGATCGTCGACGTTATTGTCGATGCCATGCGCCGGCGGCGCACGGTTTACGTGCACTGTCGCGCGGGAATCGGGCGTACCGGTACGACGATGGCCTGCCTGCTGGCGGACGGTGGCTTGAGTGCGCAGGCGGCTCTTGAGAGGCTGAATCTGCTTTGGGCGCAGAGCGCGCGGTCGTTCGACTACGCAACGATTCCAGAGACTGCGCAGCAGGCCGAATTCGTGCGTGACTGGGTGAAGTTTCGCGCTCCGAGTCCAGCCACCGCGGCGGCCGGCATCTCAGCGCCGGCCGAAATCTCGATGCCCCCGGTATCGTTGCCGCCAGTATCGCAGCCGCGTCTGCAACAGCGTTTCACCGGGGCCATGTTAGGCCTCGCGGTTGGCGAAGCGGTCGCGGCTGCCACGCACGGCCTGGTGCGCGGTGAATTTGCGCCGGTCACCGGCATGAGCGGCGGCGGGCCGGCCAATCTGCCACGCGGCGCCTGGGGCGACGACTCCGCAATGGCGCTCTGCCTTGCGGACAGCTTGCTGTCCAAAGCCGCCTTCGATCCGCGCGATCAGGTCGCGCGCTACCAGCGCTGGCAGATGCAGGGCTATCTTGCCGCCACCGGTGAGTGTGTCGGTATCCAACCTAACACCGTCAGGGCGCTGGGCGCGGCGCGCTGGCGCCGGCAGATGTTCGCGGGCTCACACGATCCGCAGCGACTGGACCCGGAGCCGCTGGGCCGCATCGCGCCGGTGCTGCTGTATTTCCACGCAGATCCGGCCCTGGCTTTGACGCGCGCGGCCGAGGCTGCGCGTACCACCAACCAGGCGCCACTGGTGCTGGCAGCGATGCGCTGCGCGGCCCTGGTCCTGCAGAGAACGCTGGCGGGCCTGGACCGCTCCAGTCTGTTAGCACTGGATCGCAAGGCAATTGGCGTGCCGCCGGGCCCGGACGCCGCGCGGCTGGAGCAGATCGTCGACGGCCGGTTCAGGTCGATGCGGGACGAGGAACTGCATCCGGCGGGTGACGTGCTCGATATCCTCGAGTGCGCGCTCTGGACGCTGTGGCGCAGCCGCGATTTCCGTGACGCGGTGCTGACCGCGGCGAACCTGGGAGGGCGCAGCGACGTGACTGGCGCGCTGGTCGGCCAGATTGCCGGCGCGCGCTTTGGCGCCGCGGCAATTCCCGCGGACTGGCTCGCTGTGTTAGCCATGCGCGACACCATTGCCGGGTTCGGCGACCGCATTTTTGCGGCCGCGCAGGCGGGCGTGCCCGCGTGAGCGCAGCGCTTTCCGCCCGTCGACTGGCAACGCTGCCGGATGCGGATCTGCTGCAGTTGCGGTTTTGTGACCTGCCAATTCACCTCGAGCGCAGCCGTGTCAGCCGGGCGATCACGCGCCTCAAGCGCGAACTGCGCGCGCGCGGCCTCCGTTTTGCGCCGCACGTCTGGCTCGCCGAGGAATGGTTTTCACCGGACGGCGTGCCCGGTTTTGCCGTGCCTTTCTATCTGGCGCATCCGCGCCTCGCACGTCTCGAGCGCGCGATGACGGGTCAGGTCGAGGGCGGCAACAGCAACTGGTTGATGCGCATCCTGCGTCATGAAGCAGGGCACGCCATCGACAACGCCTACCGGTTGCGCCGGCAGAGCCGCTGGCGCGAAGTATTCGGCCCGTCGTCATTGCCCTATCCAAACCGTTACCGGGCGCGCCCGGGCAGCCGGCGCTACGTGCATCACCTCGGTGACTGGTACGCGCAGGCGCACCCGACCGAGGATTTTGCCGAGACCTTTGCGGTCTGGCTGCAGTCGCGTCGTTCCTGGCGACGCGATTACGCCGACTGGCCAGCGATGCACAAGCTGACGCTGGTGGATGAGTTGATGCGCGGAGTTGCGGACGCAGCGCCGGTCGTGAGCAGGCGCCTGACCGTCGAACCGCTGGCGCAGAATCAGCGCACGCTCGCGCAGCACTACCGGCAGCGCGCACTGAATCGTATTCATCACCGGCGCGGTCGCATGGACGATTTGCTGCAGCGGGTATTTATCGCGCAACGGCCGCGTGCTAACACGGCAACCGCGCGCAGCATCCTGCAGCAGGCCAAGAAAGACCTGATACGGCAGCTGATGCGCGACTGTGCGATTGATCGCTATACCGCACACCAGATATTGCGCAAGGTCGCCGAGCGCGTGAGACGCGCGCGCCTCTATCAGCGCGGGTCGCGGCGCGAGACGCTGCGCAATTTGCGCTGGATGCTCGCGAGCTTGACGCAGAATTACTTCCTGACACAAAGTCCGATACTCGACCTATGAAATCACTGCGCATCATGGTTGTGGCTCACGCCAGTCTGGTGCCGCCGGACGACCTGAGCGGAGTTGCGGCTGCGCGGCTGGATGAAATGCGCACCGAGATCGACGTCATCACGACGCTCAAGGCCATGGGTCACGAGGTGCTGGTGGTGGGTGTGCTCGACAGCCTGACGGAACTGCGCACGGTCATGACCGATTGGCGGCCGGACATCGCGTTCAATCTGCTGGAGGAATTCGACGGCATCGTGACCTACGATCAGCATGTGGTTGCGTTCCTGGAGCTCAGCCGCCAGCGCTATACGGGCTGCAATCCGCGCGGCCTGTTGCTGTCGCGCGATAAACCGCTCAGCAAGCAGCTGTTGTCGTATCACCGCATTCCGACGCCGCAGTTCACCGTGTTCCGGCGCGGTGCGCGCCTGCACGTGCCGCGCAAACTGCGCTACCCGTTGTTCGTGAAATCGGCGACCGAAGACGCGTCCCTCGGCATATCGCAGGCTTCCATCGTGGCGGACCTCGGGCACCTGCGCGACCGCGTCGCGTTCATTCATGACCAGGTAGGCTCGGACGCGCTGGTCGAGGAATACATCGACGGGCGCGAAGTGTATGTCGGCGTGTTAGGCAACGACCGCTTGACGCGCTATCCGCCCTGGGAGTTGAGTTTTGGCAGCCTGCCGGAAGGCCAGGCGCCGATTGCGACGCGCAAGATCAAGTGGGACAAGCGCTATCAGCAGAAGCATGGCATCGCGACCCAGGCGGCTGACGACCTGGACAGCGCGGTCTTGACGCGGCTCGACCAGCTGGCGCGCCGCATCTATCGCGCGCTGGGATTGTCCGGTTATGCGCGCATGGATTTTCGCATACGGCCGGACGGCAGCGTCTTCGTGCTGGAAGCGAACGCCAATCCCAACCTCGCGCAGGGCGAGGACCTGGCCCAATCGGCCCTCGCCGCCGGCACCGGCTACGATGAACTGCTGACGCGCATTTTGCAGCTGGGCCTGCGTTACCAGGCGGAGTGGCGCACCTACTACGGCTGAGCCGCGCCATGCGCATGCGACATATTGCGGGCGCGCCGCTCCATACTGTCGACTGAATCCGGGTGCGACCTGCTCAAGACCGGGTCAGCCAGGTCGTTACAGGGTGCAAGGAGATTGTCATGAGCCTGCACTTTGCTGAAAAAGCTGCTGACGCACGCGCCGAAAAACGCAACGCCGGGGGCCGCACGGTCCAGGATGCGCGCGGCAGGACGGTCGGCTTCATTGCGCCGCCGGTCAATGGCGTCGCCTGCGGAACGACTACCGATGTGCTGCCCGCTGACGCCCTGGCGATGAACTGTGATCCGTACAATCGTCTTGGCCGGACCTGCGCCGAGATGATCTACAAGCGCCTGCGCTGAGCCGCTATTTCAGGTATTTGTCCAGCCATTCAAAGACGGTGGCATGCCAGAGCAGGCTGTTAGCCGGCTTCTGGATCCAGTGTCCTTCATCCGGGAAATACAGAAACTGGCTCTCGATGCCGCGGCGCTGCAATGCCGTGAATGTGGCCAGGCCCTGGGAATAGGGCACGCGATAGTCACGATTGCCATGGATCACCAGCATCGGCGTGCGCCACTTCGCGACGCTGGCTGATGGATTGAAGGCCTCGTGGTTCTGCGGCACGTCGTAATAGGTGCCGCCATTTTCCCATTCGGTGAACCACAGTTCTTCGGTTGTGTAGTACATGCTGCGGGTGTCGAAAATTCCCGCGTGATTCACGATGCACTTGAATCGCTCGGTCCAGTGGCCGGCGATCCAGTTTTGCATGAAACCACCGTAGGACGCCCCTAGCGAGCAGGCGCGCTGCCCGTCCAGCCAGTCATAGCGCGCGACCGCAGCCTCGAGTCCCTTCTGCAGGTCGAGCAGCGGCTTGCCGCCCCAGTCCTGGCTGATCGAATCGGTAAATGCCTGGCCGTACCCGGGTGAGCCGTGAAAATCGATGAACACGACGGCGTAGCCGTGTCCCGCAAACACCTGTGGATTCCAGCGAAAGCTCCACTGATTCTGGTAGCTCGACTGCGGGCCGCCGTGCACGATGAACGCAATCGGGTACTTCCTGCCGGCGACGAAGCCCGCCGGCTTCATGACATAGCCGTAGACGGTCTCGTTGTTAGCGCCTGGAAAACTGAACTGCTCGAAATCCGCCATGCGCACGCCGGCGGCGAGCTCGGCATTGACGTCGGTCAGGCGCTTGGCGGCGAGTTCGCCCGGCCTCGCGCCCTTGCCGGCTAACAAATACAGGTCTGGCGGGCCTGCGAGACTGGCACGGCTGACGACGATGCCGTCCGGAGCCGCGGCAAATTCGCCGACGTATCCATTTGCATACAGGCGGGTCACCGCGCCGCTGCGCGCGTCGACGCGGAACAACGAGTGCTGACCGATGTCATCCGCGACAGCTAACAGATCACGCCCGTCGCGTGTCACCCCCAGGGTGCTGACCGAGCGGTCCCAGGCGCGGGTCAGTGCGCGCCGCGCGCCGGTGCGGCCATCGATGATTTCCACATGGAAACGATCGGCCTCGAAACCGGGGCGGTCCATCGCGAGGTAAGCCATGTCGCCATTGGCGAGGAACACGGGCTTGGTGTCCCAGGCGGGATTGGCGGCAGTCAGATTGCGAACCGCACCGCTTCCGTCGACTGCCATTTCATACAGGTCAAAGTTGGTGGACCAGGCTTCGCTGCGGTCGGCGAGCCGCACCGAGAACACCAGCCGCTGACTGTCGTTGCTGAAAGCATATTCGGCGTCGTCGCCAAACGGACGCGATGGCAGGTTTCCCAGCACGCCGCCGGACACATCGGCCAGCGCTCCCAGCTTGCCGTTCGAGCCTAACAAGGCCGTGAACAGTCGCCCATGCGTGCCGTCCTCCCAGGTATCCCAGTGCCGGACCAGCAACTGGTCGAAGCGCTTGCCGGTTGCCTTGGACTTGGCCTGCGCAGCCAGCTGGTCGCGGCTGCAGGCCAGGTCTGCGCCGCAACCCGGGAGCACGTTCAGTGTCACCGCCACCCGCTTGCCATCGGGGGCGATCTTGAAGCTCGTCACATCCAGTGGCAGCTCGCTGACCTGCAGCGCCTCGCCGCCGTCCAGCGACAGGCGCCACAGTTGCGCGGAGCCCGACCGCTCGGACAGAAAATACAGGCCGCGACCGTCCGGGCTCCAGCGGGGCATGCTGTCGTTAGACGGATCCTGTGTCATGCGCCGCGGCGCGCTCCCTGCCGTGCGCCGATCTAACAACCAGATATCGGTGCGGCCGCGGTTGGCGTCGAAGTCGGTTTCGCGCAGCGTGTAGGCGACGTAGCGCCCATCGGGCGACAGTTGCGGGTCGGAGAGGCGTCGCATGCGCAGCATCAGGTCGGGCGTAAACGCCTTGTCGGCGGCGGGGGATACGGCGGCGGCGGCGCAAGGTGCCCCAAGAATTGCAACTGCGAGAAAACCAAAAGCGATGGCACGCATGGCGAACTCCGGAAAAACAATGGGCGGCATTCTAGCAGCCGCTATACTGCTCGCCCGTTTTTACAGGCTTGCCATGTTCAGTCAGCTGCGCCTGATCTGCTTCGATCTCGACAATACTTTCTGGCCCATAGAGCCGGTGATCCGGGCGGCGGACCAGGCGGTCGAACAGTGGCTGGAAGCGCAATATCCCACGCTTGCTGCGGTAGTTTCGCCCGACTTGCTGCGCGAAGCCCGATTCGATCTGGCCCGCCAGTACCCCCACCAGGCTCACGACCTGACCTGGCTCAGGACCGAGGCGCTCGCCCGTTGCGCGCTCGCGCAGGGGCTGCCGGCGGCGGTCGGCCGCGAGGGGTTTGAGGTCTTCATCGCGGCGCGCCACCGGGTCGAATTCTATCCAGATGTGCTGCCGGCGCTCGACGTGTTAGGCCAGAGTTTCCGGCTGGCGACACTGAGCAACGGCAATGCCGACGTGCAGCGCATCGGCGCGGCGCAGCGATTCGAATTCAGCCTCAATGCGGGCCTGATTGGCTATGCCAAGCCCGACCCGCGCGCGTTTCAGAAAGTGCTGGATCTCAGCGGCTGCCAGCCGCCGGAAGTGCTGTACGTCGGCGACGACCCTGATCACGATATCGCCGGCCCGCAGAAACTCGGCCTGCGCACCGCCTGGATGCGCCGCGACCCGGCGCGCGACTGGCCCGCGGGATTCACCGCGCCGGACGTTGTGTTAGCTACGCTGGCCGACCTGGTCAGCGCACTGGCGCGCGTTCGCCGAATTCGAACAACTCGCCGTTAGGTCCGCGCACCAGCATCAGCTTTCCGCCATCGACGCGTGCCGGGCCCGCCTCGATGGGCGCGCCGCCGGTGCGCAGCCTGCCAGCCAGCTCATCCAGGTCGTCGCAGTCGTGCGTATACAGGCCGACCCCGAGTCGCGATGGATGCATGAGCCCGGCGACGCGCCGGGTCGACAGCGCGAAAAAATGCACCAACAGGATCTTGCCGCTGGGCTCGTTCGGGTCCTGGTACATCAGGTAATGAATCCGGGATCCGGGCGGTATGCCGACCAGCGTGCAGGCGAAATCGCGATACTCCGGAGCCACCTCGGTATCGACCAGCGCGGTCAAGCCTAACAAATCCGCGTAGAAATGGCGCGTCGCCGCCAGGTCGCCGGCGACCACGGATATGGTCGGCACTTCGCTGTACTTGCCGTGCGGCGTGCCGGCACGCATCGAGCTCGGGTTGTGGCGATGGCCGATCATCAGCAGCAGCGGCACGCCGTCCGGACCGAACAGCACCAGTTCCTCGCTTTCAGTGTTGCCGATCACGTAGCGAATCGGCCGCGAGCGCGCGGTACAGCCCGCGGCGGTCATTTCCGCGAGCGTGGTTTCGATGGGTGGGCGAACGTAGAAATCGATGGCTTTCGGGCCGATGGACTGCGGTGAATCGGGCCCGCCCATTTGGGTGTCGAGGCGCACGACCTCGCGCGGTGTCGGCGTCAGCTGCAGCAGGCGCAGCCTGCCGATCGGATACGACTGGCAACTGAGTTCTGCCCATTCGCCCCGAACCGCGGCGCCAAGCCCGTAGAATCGCCGTCGCTCCGCTGACAGCGGTTCGCGCCGCTCGATCTGCAAACCCATCACATCGTGAAAGAGTTTGAGCGCAGCGTTAAGATCGGATACCCCAACCGTAATGGCGCGCATCGCGCCGACCGCATTAATCATGATCGAACTTTACACCCACGCTACGCCGAATGGTCACAAGATCTCGATCATGCTGGAGGAGCTGGGGCTGCCGTACCGCATCCATCTGGTGGATCTGATCAAGGGCGAGCAGATGTCGCCTGCGTTCCTCGCGATAAATCCTAACAACAAGATCCCGGCGATCGTCGATCCGGACGGCCCGGGTGGCGCGCCGCTGACGGTCTGGGAGTCGGGGGCAATCCTGATCTATCTCGCAGAGAAAACCACGAGCCCGCTGTTGCCGGCCGCTGGCGCCGCCCGCTACCAGGTATTGCAGTGGCTGATGTTCCAGGTGGCGGGCGTCGGTCCGATGTTCGGCCAGGCCGGTCATTTCACGATCTACGCACGGGAGCAGGTTCCCTATGGCATCGAGCGCTATAGCGGCGAAGCGCGCCGTTTGTTAGGTGTCATGGACAGGACGCTGACGAACGAACCTTATATCGCGGGTGCGGACTACAGCATTGCCGACATCGCGATTTATCCCTGGACCAATTCGGCGCTGCGGATTCCGACCATCGGCAACTTCGACGCCTGGCCCGCGGTTGCCCGCTGGCGCGAGCGCCTGGAGGCGCGCCCGGCGGTGCAGCGCGGGCTCGCCAATCCGCGCCGCGAAATCTAGGCCGCGCGTTCCGGCCGCGCAGCGTCAGCGCGCGGTGTAACCGCCGTCGACCAGCAGGCTGGTGCCGGTGATCAGGCTGGCGGCGGGCGAGGCCAGAAACATCACCGCGGCCACGACCTCGTCAACGGTACCGATGCGGCCCAGCGGGATGTTGCCGGTGACTTCGCTGCGAAATGCAGCATCCGCGAGAAATGGCTTCGTCAGCGGCGTTTCGACATAGGTGGGCGCCACGGCGTTCACACGCACCTGCCTGGGTCCGAGCTCCACGGCCATGGCCCTGGTGAGACCCTCGATCGCGTGCTTGGTCATGCAATAGACCGTTCTGTTGGCGGCGCCGACATGACCCATTTGCGAGGACATGTTGATGATGACGCCGCTACCCTGTGCAACCATCAGCCGCGCGGCGTGCTGGGCGCAGAGAAACATCGAGCGTACGTTGAGCTGCAGCAGGCGGTCGAGTGTCGCGGGTTCGACCGACAGGAAAGGTTCCGGTTGATTGCCGCCGGCGTTATTGACCAGCACATCGCAGCGATCCAGCTGGCTGAAGAGCCGCTCGAGTTCGGCGTCGTTGGTGACATCGCAGCCGATGGCGCGCGCCTCGCCGCCCCGGGCCTGGATCTCGGCAACGACCGACTCCAGCTCCGCCACGCTGCGCGCAACCACGGTGACCTTGGCCCCGCCGGCAGCCAGCGCCAGGGCACAGCCCCGGCCGATTCCCCGCCCCGCACCCGTGACCAAAGCGGACTTGCCGCTGAATTCCTTGTTCATATTGTTAGCGAGTTTAGCGGGATTTGAACTGGATCACTAAAGCCTGGCGGTTTGGCGTACGTAATAGTGGCGGAGGGCCACTGCATGACCGTCGTTCCCGTTGCGAGTTTGCAGGAGTATTTCCGTGACGCCGTGCAGACGGCGCTCGGCCATCAACGCCTGCAGGTCGAGGATGACACTGCGCACTATGTCGTCAGCCTGCTGACCTCATACGCGCGCAGCGAGCAGCTGTTCGACGCGACGCCCGATGGAACGCGCCTCAAGCCCCTCGTGGTCATGTTGTCCGAAGCGCTCGAAGCCGCCGACCCGGCCGCCCGCCAGCGGGGTCTGCAGCGCCTGGGCGACGTGTCGCTGTTCGTCGCCGGGTTTTTTGCCGATGGCTTTGCGCGCAAGCTGATCGATATCGACTACCACATTGCGATGGGTGGTCGCGCCTACGCCGTGCTGTCCGAGACGCTCGGCGTTGGCCGCCGCCAGACGCTGAGCCGGGTGTTCGCGGAGCTGGCGAGCAAATTCCAGCCGCTGGTCGATGTGCTGCACGAGATACAGGACGGCAATCGCACGCGTTCCGACCGCGACGTGCTGCGCCTGTACGAAGTCTGGCTCAAAACCGGCAGCCAGCGCGCGCGCCGTCTGTTAGGTGACATGGGCATCGTGCCGAGCGACTGCAACCTGAACGGGCCGGCGCACTAAGGCCTTTTGGCGCCATGAACCTGGCTGTCATGCAGTCGATGCTGGGCCGGATCTACGACACGCCGATCAGTCATTCGGTGGAGGACTTCCTGCTGACCGACCGGGCATTGCTGCCCAAGGGCGCCCTGCCCTGCGAGGAGCAGCTGCTGGTGAGCGGCGAAGGCGATACTGTCTATCTGTCGCTGTATGTCGATGCCGGCGTGTTAGCCCGGCTGGCGACCGGCAGCGAACCGTGGCATCTCAGCTCCGAGAATCTCGCCGACTGGCTGACAGCCCTGGAAGGTGTCAGCCATTTTCAGTATCTGACCTATCACGCGGGCTTTGACCGGCCGGTATCGCTGCTCGAACTGGAATTGCAGGCCGAAGTCGACAAGTATGTCAGCTGCCTTGAGGTGCTGCGAGTGCAGGCGCCGGGGCGCTTTCCGAGTGAAGTCCTGCCGCAGCTGTTCTCATCGCGGTTCCAGCTCGATCCGCAGCTGCCCGCGCACTTGACGGCGCGCTATCTGGCCGCGACACGCGGCGCCGCTCGTTATTGCGGCCGCCTGGATCGCAGCCTGCAGCGCCAGCGCGACTGGCGGCATTGGCTGAGTGAATTGCGGCGCTTCTATCGCTGGCCGGTGTCGCGCAAACTGGCGCTGATCGAATCTTTGAACTGAAATCCCTGTTGACCTATTCGCGTTTCTTGCGCTCTTCGAGTTCGCGCGTGAGCTTGATCCACTCGCTGAGTTTGCGCAGGTCGGTCTTTTTGCGAACCGGCATGGCCGCTGGCAACGGCACGGCAGCGGGGCCGGGAGCCTCGCCCTCGAGGCTGAGTCTCAGGCGTGGTTCCAGAAAAAGGTCTTCGGCCGGCAGGTCGATCCACTCGACCCGCGCGTTGCCGCGACTGTCGTGGACAATCCTCGACAGGCGACGGCGATTTCCGCCAGCGTTGCTGCTGTCGTCACCATTCATTGGACTCATTATTCCGGTTTACAAGGCATTGCCAATCGAATTACCGGCGAGCTGCGAGCCGCGTCACAAAACGCCGAACGATGGCCCATTTAACAGATTGCTGGCGCGAAACAGCCCGAAAACAGTCTTGCTGTCGACAATATCCCCGTCTGCCGCGCGCCGTAGTGCCTCGGGCAGCGGCACCCAGTGGATCTCCAGGACTTCCGCAGCCTCGGTCGCGCTTGGCGTGGGTGTCAAATCGCGCGCCAGGTACACATGAACATTTTCGGTGAATACGCCGGGCGAGGATATGCAATGCCCCAGGTAATCCCAGCGCTTGCCGACCTGACCCGCCTCCTCCGCGAGTTCGCGCGCGGCGGTCACGGCGTGCGGTTCATCGGGCTCGAGCTTTCCGGCAGGCAATTCCCAGACATAACCGCCGGCTGCGTGCCGGAATTGCCGCAGCAGACACACCCGCTGCGCGTCGTCCAGGGCAACTACCGCGGCGCCGCCCGGGTGGTGCACGATCTCCAGCTCCGCCGTGTGGCCGTTAGGCAGCCGCACTGTTTCCACATTCAGGCGTACCACCCGGCCGGAAAAGATTTCGCGTTTGTTGAGCAGCATGGGACCCCAGTCCGGTCAGCGCGACCGCGTACAATCTTCGCATGTCTGCAGCGCGACTTGTCATCGTCAGCGGCCTGCCAGGCGCGGGCAAGTCGCAGGTCGCGGCCAGGATTGCCGGACGTTTTGCGCTGGTGCTGCTGAGCAAGGATGCGATCAAGGAAATCCTGTTCGACACCCTGGGGACCGGCGAGCCGCGCTGGTCGGGCATGCTGTCGAACGCCAGTTTCGCCGCGCTGTTCGCCGTTGCCGGGCAGATCCTGCAGGCGGGCGGTGAGGTGCTGCTGGAGGGCAATTTTCGCGCCGGCGAGCACGAATCAAAGCTGCTGCCCGTGTTAGCTCTGCGTCCCTGCAGGGTCATGCAGGTGTTGTGCCGGCTGCCGGAGGAGGCGCGCCTGCAGCGGCTCGAGCAGCGCGCCGCCCGCGCCGAGCGTCACCCCGGGCATCTCGATCGCCTGTTCCAGCGGCGCAGCGCGCAGCGCGCCGGACCCGGCAGCGACTTCCTCGACCTGCCCGGCACGCGTATCGTACATGACACCGAAGGCAATGCTGACGACGCCTGGGCACGGCTGGTGCCTGATCTTGAGCCTCTACTAAAGACAGCAGGTGAACGTACATGAACTATCGTTTGTTAGGTCATTCGGGCCTCAAAGTCTCCGACATCTCGCTCGGCACCATGACTTTCGGTGCCGTCGATACTTTCGGCGACGATGCCGCAACCTCGGCCAGCGTTTACGCGCGCTACCGCGAACTGGGTGGCAACTTCATCGACACCGCGAACATCTATGCCCAGGGCCGCAGCGAGGAAATTCTCGCGTCGCTGATCGCCCCGGAACGCAGCCAGGTCGTGCTCGCCAGCAAGTTCACGATGAGCACCAATCCAGGCGATATCAACGCCGGCAGCAACTCGCGCAAGAACCTGCACCAGGCGCTGGACGCGTCGCTGCGCCGGCTGAAGACGGACTATCTCGATCTCTACTGGGTGCATGCCTGGGACTTGTATACGCCGCTCGATGAGCTGCTGCGGGCGCTGGATGACGCGGTGCGCGCCGGCAAGATTCTCTACACCGGATTTTCCAATGTACCGGCCTGGGTGGTGGCGCGTGCGCAGACCCTGGCCGAGCTGCGCGGCTGGACGCGCTTTGTCGCGCTGCAACTGCAGTACAGCCTGACCGAACGCACACTGGAGCGCGAGCTCCTGCCCTGCGCCGCGGCGTTAGGCATGACGATCACCGCCTGGAGTCCGCTGGCGGGCGGACTGTTGTCGGGCAAGTACCGCGCCGATGGCGGCGAGCAGCCGGCCGGCCGGCTGACCACCAGCGTCTGGGGCCGGAACATCATGAACGCCCGCAATTTCGGCATTGCTGCGAGCGCGCAGAAAGTGGCCGCGCGGCTTGGGCGCACGCCCGCGCAGGTCGCGATCCGCTGGCTCATGCAACGCCCGGGCGGCGTGATTCCCATCATCGGTGCGCGCAACCCGAAGCAGCTTGACGAGTTGCTGGCAGCGGCGGATTTCACGATCGACGCCGCGGGTCTCGAGGAACTCGAGGCAGTCAGCAGGATCGAGCCCGGCTATCCGAATGCCCTGTTGCAGGGTCATGTCAGAACCATGATCCACGGCGAGCATCTCGCCAAGCTGCAGCTGACCTGAAGCGCTAACGTGACTTCGCTAACGTGACAGGGCGTGATATTCCTCGTTAGGCATCATGTCGATGGCTGTGGCCATGCGGTTGGTCATGTTGAAGAAGGAGGCAACCGCCGCAATGTCCCAGATCGCACGATCATTGAACCCGGCGCGGCGCAGCGCCCTGCGATCCGCGTCGCCAACTTCCGCTGACGCCACAGTCATCTTGTGCGCGAAGTCGAGCATGGCGCGCTGCTTGCGCGGCAACTTCGCCGCGCGATAATTCATTAGCAGCAATTCTCCCAGCGCCGGATCGCCGGACATCTGGCGCACTGCCTGGCCGTGCGCGGTCAGGCAGTAGTAACAGCGGTTGGCGGCTGAGACGACCACGGCGATCATCTCGCGCTCCAGCTTGCTGAGTACGGAGTCTTCCAGCATCAGGTCGTTGTACATGCCCATGAAGGCGCGCAGCTTGGGCTCCGCAAAGCTGTAGGCCGCCAGCACGTTGGGCAGGAAGCCGATCTTATCGTCGCAGACCGCGAAGTACTTGCGCAGGTCGGCGGGGAGCTCGGAGCGCTTCGGAGTGCGCAGTTTGAGGGCGGTCAGGTGCCTGGCTTGCGAGGGATAGCGTTTCGACATGGTCCAAGGGCTCCGTTGACTGGCCTTCTGACGGGCGACGCGGGTCGCATCATCCGGCAATGGCCTCCCCGCTGCCAACTGTTCTGTGATGCACGCCACAAGTTGCCCATGGAGCGCGGCGGCCACGTTACGTAAACTCGGGGGACTATGGCCGCTGTCGTCCAGCCAAAAAACGATCCTCTGAATGCCGCCCAGCGTCGCGCTGCGACCTATGGCGAGGTGTTGCCGGATCGCGCCGGCGTCAAGGCCGGACCGTTGCTGATCATCGCCGGGGCCGGTACCGGCAAGACCAATACGCTGGCGTATCGCGTCGCGCATCTGGCCATGAACGGCGTGGATCCGGCGCGCATGCTGCTGTTGACGTTCAGCCGGCGCGCGGCGCAGGAAATGCGCAAGCGGGCACGCGACGTCATCAAGTCCCAGGCCGGTGATTTGTTAGGCGACAAAGCGCAGCAGTTCGTGCAGCGCCTGACCTGGGCCGGCACGTTTCACGCCATGGGCAACCGCGTGCTGCGCCACTATGCCAGGCACCTGAATCTCGATCCGTCATTCACCGTGCTAGATCATGGCGATGCAGCGGATCTGCTCGACACCCTGCGTACCGAGCTTGGCTTTGCCGAGAAGACGCAGCGTTTTCCCCGTAAGGACACCTGCCTCGCGATTTACTCACATCGCATCAATACGCAAAAGAAACTGACCGAGACGCTGGCCGAACAGTTTCCGTGGTGCGCCGACTGGGAGCAGGACCTGGTCAAGCTGTTCCGCGCTTACGTCGAGCGCAAGCAACAACTGGCCTTGCTCGATTACGACGACCTGCTGCTCTACTGGTATTTCATGATGCAGGACGTGCGGCTCGGCCGGCACCTGAGCCAGAATTTTGATCATGTGCTGGTCGATGAATTCCAGGACACCAATTTCCTGCAGGCGCAGATCCTCTACGCGCTGAAGCCGGACGGGCAGGGACTCACCGCGGTCGGCGACGATGCCCAGGCGATCTACAGCTTTCGCGGCGGCCTGATCGACAACATCCTCGGTTTTCCGGATCGCTTCACGCCCAGGGCGGAAATCATTGCGCTGGCGCAGAACTATCGCTCCACGCAGGGAATACTCAACACAGCCAACGCGTTGATGGCCGACGCGCCGCGGCAATTCCGCAAACACCTGATTTCCGGCCGCGGCGATGGCGCGATTGCCAAGCTCGTGACCACCGACGATCTGAGCACGCAGGCCGAGTTCATCTGCAACGAGGTGTTGCGGCGGCGCGAGCAGCAAATGTCGCTGCGTTCGCAGGCGGTGCTGTTTCGCAACTCGAATCACAGCGATTTGCTGGAAATAGAATTGACCAAGCGCAAGGTACCGTTCGTCAAGTACGGGGGCCTCAAGTTCCTGGAAACGGCGCACATCAAGGATTTGTTAGCTATCCTGCGCTGGGTGGACAATCCGCGCAACGACGTGGCTGGCTTCCGGGTCCTGCAGCTGCTGCCGGGTTTCGGACCGGTCACCGCGCGCAAGGCGCTGGAGGCTTTCACCGCCGCCAGCCGCGCCTTCAAGTCCCTCCGCGAATTCGTGCCGCCACCCGAGAGCAAGCAGGCGTGGGTAAGGTTCGTCGATCTGTTGTTAGCTCTGAGCGAGCCGGAACGGCCCTGGTCCGGCCAGTTGCACACGGTGCGCGAGTGGTACAAGCCGCACTTCGAGCGGCTGTACGAGCATTTTCACACCCGCGTCGGCGACCTTGACCAGCTTGAGTTGCTGTCGATCCAGTATCCGACCCGGGAGCGCTTCATCAGCGAGCTGACGCTGGATCCGCCGCAGGCAAGCTCAGATCTCGCCGGCCAGGCGCTGCAGGACGAAGACTATCTGGTGCTTTCCACCGTGCACTCCGCCAAGGGCATGGAGTGGCAGGCGGTTTATATCCTGAATGTCGTGGACGGCAGTTTCCCATCGGAATTCGGTGTTGATCGAGCCGATTTGCTGGATGAAGAGCGCCGCGTACTGTACGTGGCCATGACACGCGCCAAGGATCATCTGTGCCTGATTTCCCCGCTGCGCTTCCCGATTACCAGCAAGGCGCCACAGAGCGACGCGCATGTCTACGGCGGCCGCAGCCGTTTCGTCACCGACAAGGTCCTGAAGTCACTGGAAGCGATTGCCTTTCATGGCAGTCAGGGCGGTGAAGCTGACCTCACCAGTCTTTCCGGCGACAAGCTCGATATCGGCAGCAAGCTCAAACAGCTTTGGTAGCGTTACCGGCGGGCTGCGCCTCGCGTTCGAGCAGCGCACGCTTGCGGGTCAAGCCCCAGCGATAGCCGGCGAGCTCGCCGTCGGCGCGCAGCACGCGATGGCAGGGCACCAGCACCGCAACGCGATTGCGCGCGCAGGCCGACGCAACCGCGCGAATCGAAACTGGCGCATGCAGCGCTTGCGCGACCGCAGCATACGAACGCGTCTGCCCGACCGCAATGCGTTGCAAAGCGCCCCAGACACGGATCTGAAAGGCTGTGCCGCGCAGGTCGAGCGGTATGCGCGACAGCGGTGCGCCCCGGCCAATGGTCGCCACCAGGGCGACCATCCACGCGTGCAGTCGCGAGCCGGGATCGGACCTGCCGGCATCCCGCAGCAGGGCCTGCGGGAATTCCGTAGCTAACAACTGGCGCAGGCTCGCCGGGCTGTCGCCAAATTGTGCGAAGCAGACTCCCTTGTGGGTCGCGGCAATCATCAACCAGCCGAGCGCCGAGCGCTGCGCGAGAAAGTCAATTTTTTCGCCCTGGCCACCGCGGCGAAACTGCGTTGGCGTCATGCCGAGCGCGCGTTGCGCGGCCCGGTAGCCATCGCTCGGCGATGCGAAACCGGCATCGAGCAGCGCCCGGCCGATTTCGCTGCGGCCTCGCAATAATTGCCTGAGACGGCCGAGGCGCGCTGCCTGCTGGAATTCCCGCGGCGAAACCCCCAGGGCCTGCTTGAAGCGCCGCTGGAAGTGTGCCGGCGACATATGTGCACGCCGCGCCAGTGACGCGAGGTCCGCAACGCTATCCGGCTCGGCTAACAGAAATTGCGCGACCGCAAAGACCGGCCGGTCGATCGCGTTGCCGGGAGTCTCGGGGCGGCAGCGCTTGCAGGCCCTGAAGCCGGCGGCCGCGGCCGCCACCGGGTTGGCAAAGAAACGCAGGTTCTCCGGCCTGGGCGTGCGCGAGCGGCACGCGGGGCGGCAATACACGCCGGTCGTAATGACTCCGTAGAAGAAGCGCCCGTCCATCGCCGGGTCGCGCGCCATCACCGCAGCCTGCATGCGCTTGTCTGTTAGCTTCATGGGGCTATTCTAGGTTGAGAGACCAGGTCGCGCTTCGCGATTCTTGTGCAGTAATTGCCGCCGGCCCCAGGCCTTCAGATCACGATCAGCGGCTCGTCCATGCCGGCCAGCGGCCGGGCGCCGTCGGCGGTGATTTCGACCAGGTCTTCTAGATGGCAGGCGCCAAAGCCCACGTCGAGGTGCGGAAAATCCACGGTCAGGGTCATGCCTTGCTCGAGGACGATGTCGTTCTTGAGTTCGAATGGACTGTCGTCACGAAAGGGCTCGTCGGTGTGCTGCAGGCCGACGCTGTGCGGGTGGGCCACCGTCAGATAGCGGTAGCCCGCCTTGGCAATCGCGTCGAGACCAGCCTGGCTGATTTCCGAGTACCTGCGCCCGGGTCGCAAGGCCTCAAACGAAGCCTGCCAGCCGATGCGCAGCGCTTCAACGCGGCGGCGTACCTCGGCGCCCGGCTCGCCAACGACGACCGTACGGCCGAAATCGCCGTGGTAGTGCTGGTAGTGACTGACCGCGTCAATGAGCAGCGGCTCGCCGCGGCGCACTTCGCCGTGCGGCAGCAGGCCGGTGCCACCGGCCAGGACGAACACGGTCTCGGCGCCGCGTTTGGCGGTCTCGATCCGGAACTGGGTTTCGATGTCGCGCATCGTCATGCCGGCCGTGATCTGGCGCGCGGTGGCAATCGCGGAATCTGCGTTACGGCGCGCCGCTTCGCGCATCAGGCCGAGCTCGACCTCGCTCTTCACCATGCGCAGGCGGCGGAACAGATTAGGCAGGTAGCGGCACTCGACACGCTCGAGGCCCGCGACTGCTAACAGACCGGCGAGCCGCGGATCATCAGTGGCCACGCGCGCCTCGGTCAGGCCGCAGTCACGCAACGCGCGCGCGATGCCATGAATGGTGGTGGCGGCCTCGTTGCCGGCCGCAGCGCGCGAAGCCATGACCCAGCCGCGCTGAATCGCTGACCAGTCGGTCTCCTGGGCCGATACCGGCCAGGCGCTGGCGTGCACGCCGGGCGCGTCCGGATTGTGCAGTGAGCGGGCGTTTGCGGGCGCCGTAACCGGAATGATTCGTTCGGGATATTCGCGCTCGCGCAGCGACAGGCGCCACAGTTGCGAGGCCGACGCGATCAGCGCCGCACCGCGGGAGGGTTCGCGCGGCAGCACCGCGGCGCCGGCGAAATCAAAACCCATCTTGTGCAGCACTGACCAGAAGCCGCTGCAGTAGTAAACGTTGACCGGCTGAACGGCCACCAGCGCTTCGACGGCTGCAGCACGCATCAGCTGTTCGGCGCGCGGCAGGTTAACGAGGCTGCGTCGTTCGTCCATCAGAAAAACAACCCCGCGCTGGGCGGGGTTGCCAAAATTACCTTTGTTTCGTCAGCGCGGATCAGCGTCGTGGTGGACCACCTGGCCGGGGACCACGTGGGCGCTCCTGCGCCTCATTGACACGCAGCGGACGGCCGTTCATTTGATAACCGTTGAGACCCTGAATCGCGGCTTGCGCTTCGGTGCCCGGCATTTCAACGAAACAGAAGCCGCGAGGCTTGCCAGTTTCACGGTCATTGATGAGTTTTACCGAGTCAACTTTGCCGTGACGCTCGAAAAGCACACGAATATCAGCCTCGGTCGCGGAAAAGGGCAGGTTGCCCACATAGATCGTCGTCATCCAGTCACTCTCAAAAATACGAACAGCGGCGCCGTTCAGCAAAGCTAACAACGCATGCTCGCGTAACAGATAAATCGCGTGCCGCCGGCGCCAGGCGCCTGCGGCTCGCACCCGCCATGCCCCGTCTGAAACCAAGGCATGAACGGGCCGGATGTTACCTCCCGCAATCGGCTCGGGCAAACACCCGGCGGGATTCTTTGCTGCAACGCAACAAAGAATCCCGCGCTCGATTTCGTTAGCGCGCGGGAGCGGCCGGCGGCGGCACTTTCTTCTTGAAATAGGTCCAGCTGGTTTCGTTGGGCCGTGTGTCGTCGAGCGCCGGTGGGCGCGTGTAATCCGGGTAGTTGGCCGCGATCTCGTTCCTGATCACATCGGGCAGTTGCGCAAAGTTGTCGAGCTTGCGACCGGCGGCGTTGATGTAGAAGAGTCCCGCGCGGTCGCCCATCTCCATCCATGGCAACCATGAGGACATCCGCACCCAGGCCACCTTGACGGCCGCATTGGGTTTCTTCGGATCCGTCAGGTCATCGAGCGTGCCGAAGAAATTAAACATCTCGGTCGCGTGGTAGGTGCCGCCGATGTACTTCTGATAATCGCCGGCTAACGGATTGCTATAGAACAGCGGTACCGTCAACGTGTTCCACCAGTTGTCGCCCTGGACGGTGCCGGTGAATTTCGCAAAAGGCGCGGGATTGCCGTCGGCATCGCGCGGAAACATCCAGCGCTGGTTGACCGGGTCGTTAGCCACGTGCAACACATCGACCACCGCGCCGGTCCAGGGATTGGTCCACTTGCGCAGCAGCTGGCCGCTCTTGTGATCGACATAGAACAGCACTTCGCGCGACACCAGGCGCCAGCCCGTGCCTTTCTTGTCTTCGGTTTTCGAGGCGCAGGTGCGGATGTTCATGCCCTCGACATTGAACAGCTTGCGATCCGCTTCACCCGGCACGCGGCTGAAGGCCTCGCCGTGGAAGTAGTACACCGACGGCTCGCCGTCGATCAGCGAGCACTGCACCTTGCGCGCCGCCTGGGTGGCACCTTCCGGCGTGCCGAGGTCGATGCGCTGGGTCTTTACGGCGGCCGCAGGCGCCGCGCCAAATAACATGGCCGCGCAGGCGGCGCCAGTCGCGAACAACATCTTGAATTTCGATTTCATGGGTCTTCCTGTCGGATAACGGTGTTAGGTGATCTTGCCTTCAGTCTTCAATTGCGCATAAGTCTTCAGGTACTGTGCAACATCCGGGTGGATTTCGGACACTGGCCTGCGATCCCGCACCAATTCCGACATGACCCGTTGCGTAAAAGCCGCGAGGTCTTCCTGGCGCCGTTGCGCTTCGTCGGGCGGCGGCTGGTGGTTTTCAACGGCGCCGGCCGGCAGGACTTTGCGTCCCGTCAGCTCAGCTTCCAGCGATTGCAGCCGCTCGCGCAGCAAATAGACTTCAGCGCTCAATGCGAGAATCGCAGCGACCGCGTTGTCCATCGGCAGCGCGCTGAGAAAATCCGGCTCCTGGCCGATGACGGGCCCGGCGAGCGGCGGATCAAACTGCTCAGCGGCCATGTGCCGTCCTAACGCTCAAACACATAGAGATTCCAGTGGTTGGGGGTGACAGGCGCCTTGCCTGCCCGTACCACGGAGCGGTTCAGGCGGTCGAACGTCTGGCTGTCAGCTTTAGCGAATCCCGCTGCCAGCGCCATTTCCTCGATCGGCGACTCGTACCAGGGCGTCGCGTAGGTTTCATTGTTAGTAAACGCATGCGAGCGTTGCAGCACGTTTTGGAAAGGATCGCCGGGCCGCAGGTGAAACTCATGCCCGGCGAACAGGCCACCCGGCTTCAGGATGCGCGCGGCCTCGCGCAGCAAGGCGGGCGTCTCCGTCGCCGGCAGTTCATGCAGCATGAAATTGAAAAAGATCAGGTCGAAATGCGCATCGGGATAGTCCATGCGCGCGAGATCCTGTTGCGACAAGTACAGCGTCATGCCGCGCTCGCGCGCCCGCTGGTGCGCCAGCATCAGGCAGGGCGCCGACAGGTCGACGCCGTGGCATTCCGATTCCGGATGCAACTCCTGCCAGGTGACCAGCGCCGCGCCGTGTCCCGTGCCCCAGTCAAGCACGCGCCGGTATTCGCGCTTAGGCAGCGCGTCGAACAGGATGCGGTAGATGCCGTTCGGGTCGGCATGCGATGGCACCGTGGTGCGCCGCCCGATTTCGTAGCAGATGCCATCGAGAATATCGTGCGTGACGCCGCCGGTGTGCTGGTGAAACGGCACGTAGCGGAAATAGTCCGGCTCGACGAGTTGCGGGTCGAGCCGCAACTCATTCCGGTCGGCTGCTGCGGCTGCCGACTGCAGGCCGCGGCTGAGGCGCTGCCGTTGCGCGTCCACCGTTGCAAAAATACCTAACGTCGGGCGGTGGTACTTGAAGCGCTGCAGGTTGCGATACAGGAAATTGTAGAACTGATATTCGGTCAGCGGCGCCAACAGCGCTTGCGCCTGCCGCCAGTCCGCCGGCGGCGGCTGGCCGCTCGTGGCGATCGCGGCCTGGTACTGGTCGTGCATCTGGCCGACCAGTTGCTGCTCGGCGAAATTGCGCGCGGCGCGCAGGAAGGAATGATAAGCCCGAAAATCGCGGCTTTCCTGCACCGTCAGGGGCGCGTTGCCGGGACGATCCTGCATTGCGGCGTTCATACAGACTGCGAGACTGCCACAGAATCGGAGCGACACGCGAGCGCCGCACGCGGCCACTGCCAAGCTGCGGTGCGCAGCCGCCCGGGGCTTGTCTGAGGGACGCGTTTGCCGGAAGCTCAGGTCGATTACAAGGGCGGCGGTCGGAGTGGAACCCATGGGTGAAATCGTTGCACCGGACGGCAGTCCGCTCGCGGCGGCGGTGGTCGGCAGTCGCTCGCTCGAGGACAGCCTCGCCTTCTACGTTGACTGCATCGGCTTCGACGCCGGGGCAGTCGCTGTCTGGTCGGGCGCCGACTTCGAACGTTTCTGGCAGTTGCCGGCCGGCAGTTTGGCGCGCAGCTGCCTCCTGACAGCTAACAAGTGCGCGGTCGGGCGCGTGCTGCTGCTGGAATTCTCCGGCGCCGCGCGCGAGCTGCTGCAGCCCGTGGCCAATTCGCAGGTGATCGGGCTGGCGAACCTGAATTTCTACACCGCTGACGCACGCGCCGCAGTGGTGCGCCTGCGCGCACAGGGTTATCGGTTCTGGACCGAGCCCACGCAGCACAGCCTCAATGCCGGGGTCGGCAATCCGATCGAGGTGATCTTCGACGGCCCGGACGGCGTGGCCATGAACCTCGTCGAGCTAACAAGCCGCGACTCCGCGACGCGCATCGGGCAGATGCGGGCCTACGTTGAAAAAGCCGGCTATACCGGGCAGGGCTTCACGCCGGTCGTGACGACCTCGCACGTCACGCGCTCGGCAGACCTTGCCTGCGAGTTCTACGAAAAAGTCTGCGGCATGGGCCGGCTGTTCGAGGATGTGATGACCGCCGATCACGTCAACGCGTTTCTGCGTCTGCCCCAGGGCGGGCGTACGAAAATCGTCTTCATGCAGGGCAATCACATGTTCGGCAAGATTGCGGTTTCGGAACCACTCAACTATCTCGACCAGTGCCAGGATCTGCGACCAGCCGCGCACGCGCCTAACATCGGCTATCTCGCGCAGATTTTCGAGGTGCGCGACCTCGCGGGAGCACTGCTCGCCGCGGCGCAGTGTGGCGCGGATGTCGTCGTCAGCAGGACCAGATCTTTAGTGCCCGGGCTCGGCGTCCGCGACCAGGCGCTGGTGCGCAACCCCGGCAGCGGCGCGCTCACCTGGCTACTCCAGGTATGAGTAGCCGTTCAGTTCGCCCTCGTAGAAACGCTTGATGCCCTGGCTTTCGGCGACGGTCATGCGGCCTTCGCGGATCGCCCGTTCACAGTCGCGCGCCAGCGCCGGGTAGAGTTCCTCGACGTCATACTCCATGTATTCGAGCACTTTGTTAGCGGTGTCGCCGAGCACGACTTCCTCGATCCACCAGCCGCCGCTTTCTTCGAGCCGGATGTGCACCACGTGGGTGTCGCCGAACAGGTTGTGCAGGTCGCCGAGGGTCTCCTGATAGGCGCCGACCAGGAACGCGGCCAGGTAATACTCGTCGCCTTCCTTGAAATCATGCACTTCCAGCGTGCGTTTGACCTCGCGGTGGCTGACGAAGTGGTCGATCTTGCCGTCCGAATCGCAGGTGATATCGGCCAGCACGGCGCGCCGGGTCGGGCACTCCGCCAGGCGATGGATCGGCATGATCGGGAACAGCTGATCGATCGCCCAGCTGTCCGGCAGCGACTGGAATACCGACATGTTGCAGAACACGATGTCCGAGAGCACCGACTCCAGGCCGTCGAGTTCCTCCGGACATTCTTCCATTTTGCGGCACAAGTCCCGGATGCGCGCACAGATCACCCAGTAGAGGCGCTCGGTCAGGCCGCGATGCTCGAGCGACAGCAGGCCCAGCTTGAACATCTGCAGCGCCTGCTCGCGCGCCTGTTGTGCGTCGTGATAACACTCGACCACGCGCCGCTCGCTGATGCTGCGCATGGCGTCGAAGAGATCCTGTACCGGCTGCGGCAGATCGCCGCGCTTCTTGAACTCCTCTTCGGTGCCGGCATTGACCTGAAACTTGTCGAGCTGCGAATTGCCGAGCGCGTTGAAGATCAGCACGCTGTGATGCGCGGCGATCGCGCGGCCGGACTCGCTGACGATGATCGGTTCCGGGATGTTGCGCGTCTTGCAGACCCGCGCGACCCGGTAGACCACGTCGTTAGCATATTCGGCCAGCGTGTAGTTCATCGACGACTGGTAGTTGGTACCGCTGCCGTCATAGTCGACGCCCAGGCCGCCGCCGACATCGATGTACTCGAGGCCCGCGCCCAGTTGTTTCAGCTCGGCATAGATGTGCGCCAGCTCATCGATCGCATCCTTGACGCGGCGGATGTCCTGCAGCTGGCTGCCGGCATGGCAGTGCAGCAGCTTCAGGCAGTCGAGCATGCCCACGGCGCGCAGTTGCTCGAGGGCGTCGAGCATTTCGGTGACGAACAGGCCGAACTTGGACTTCTCGCCGACCGAGTCGCGCCAGCGGCCGGAGCCTTCGCTGGCCAGCTTCACGCGGACGCCGATACGCGGGCGCACGCCGTATTTCTGCGCATGCTTGATGATCAGTCCGAGCTCGGAGTAATTCTCGACCACCGGAATGATCGTGCGGCCGAGCTTGGTGGCAAGGATCACCGCTTCGATGTAACTGTCGTCCTTGAAGCCATTGCAGACGATCAGGCGCTCGGGCGAATCCTCGGTCATGGCCATGACCGCTAACAACTCGGGCTTGCTGCCCACTTCGAGACCGAAGCCGTATTCCTTGCCGTAGCGGAACACCTCCTCGACCACCAGGCGCTGCTGGTTCACCTTGATCGGGAAAACCGCGGTGTAGCGATTCTTGTAGTCGTTCTCGGCTATGGCCTGCGCAAACGCATCGTGCAGGCTCTTGAGGCGATGGGCGAGAATGCCCGAGAAACGCACCACCACCGGCGCCCACAGGTCGCGTGCCTTGAGGCCCTGCACGACTTCCAGCAGATCGATTTCGCGGCCGGGTAGCTGGTCGGGCCGGACCACGACGTTGCCGGCTTCGTTCACCGAAAAGTAGCCGCCGCCCCAGGCGTCGACGTGGTAGAGCTCGCGGGAGTCTGCGACCGACCAGCCGCGTTCCTGTGGAAGGTTCATGGCGCGCGAGTATACGGCGCGGGCGCGCTGCTGCAACGCGTGATCGCTGGGAATTTGTGGGGCGCGTGCTGCGTGCGGGCTTGCATCGAGGCTCACGGTCGCGCGCCCTGCGGGTACCCTCGTTCGGTCTGGCCGCTCGACAGGATTCGCTCACCTCAAGTATCCACGCTCATCGAGCTCGCGGCCGACGACCTCACTCGGCGCGCTCCAGGTCGCTCGCGGCAAGCCCGCACGCAGCGCGCGCCGCGCAGACTCCTAACAGGCCCGCGCAGCGGCGCGGCTGGTGGCCGCGGGTGCCGGAGAGGGGCGGGTTCGCTGGGATCGCTGCGATGAGCGAGCTGGAGCGCGCCGAGTGAGGGCGTAGCGAGCGCGGTCGATGAGGTCATGGACTCGAGGTGAACGAATGTGTCCAAGCGAGTAGCCCTCGCGAGGGTACCCGCAGGGCGCGCGACCGCGAGCCTCAGCGCTGTGATCCCAGCGAACCCGCGTGTCTTACTCCGACCCCGTGGCCACAGGCCGCGCCGGATCGCGGATCCATTCAGACCATGAGCCTGCGTAGAGCCGCGCGCCGGACAATCCCGCGTGCTCGACTGCTAACAGGTTGTGGCAGGCGCTGACGCCCGAGCCACACATCATGATCGTGCGCGACGGATCCGTGAGTTTTTGAGTCCAGCGGTCGCGCAGCTGTGCCGGCGACAGAAAGCGCCCGTCCGGCCCGAGATTGCCGGCAAACGGCATGTTGCACGCGCCCGGGACATGCCCTGCGACCGGATCGATGGTTTCGTTCTGTCCCGCAAACCGGTCCGCGCCGCGCGCGTCGCACAGCGCCTGCTCTGCGAGCCCGGCCCCGACCAGCGGTTCCAACTCCGCGGTACTAACAACCCAATTCGTGCGCGGCCGCGGGACCAAGGCGCCGGGAGTCACCGTGACGACATCGCGGCTCATCGGCCGCGACAGAACCCGGGTCCAGTCGGCCAGTCCGCCATTGAGCACCGCGACGCGCTCATGCCCGAGCCAGCGCAGCAGCCACCACAGGCGTGCCGCGTACATGCCGTTGCCCTGGTCATAGGCGACCACCTGGGTCCTGGCGTTGATGCCCCAGCTCGCGCAGCGTGCCGCGAGCGTCTCGGGGGCGGGTAGCGGGTGCCGGCCACTGCCTGGCGTGACCGGCGCGGACAAGTCGCGATCCAGATGCGCGTAAATCGCACCGGGAATATGCCCTTGCCAGTATTGCGTGCCGCCCAGGTCTGGCTTCCCGAGATCGAAACGGCAATCAAAGATGCGCCAGTCCGGGGCGCCCAGGTGCTTAGCGAGCGTGTCGCAGTCGATTAGAGTACGGTGCATGCCGCCATTCTCTGCGCGCAGGCGCTGCCGTTACAATGGTCACAGGAGACTGAATGGCGATCCAACTTTGGTGGGGCAGTGGCAGCCCTTATTCCTGGCGCGTCATGCTGGCGCTGGAACACAAGCGCCTGGATTACGAGAGCCATCTGCTCAACATGTCCATGCAGGAACACCAGTCGCCGCAGATGCTGGCGATGAATCCGCGCGGGCGGCTGCCGGTGCTCAAGGATGGCGAATACGTGGTGTTCGAGTCCCTGGCCATTCTCTACTACCTTGATCTGAAATATCCCGAGCATCCCCTGTTCGGCCGCACGCCCGAGGAAGCCGGCGTGATCATGCGCGTGATCAATGAATTTCAGGCCTATACCGAAGCCGATCTGGGCCGCATCACGCAGGCGATCTTTACCGGCAGTTTCGTTAGGGACCGCGAGAACATCACCAACGCGATCCACCTGGCCGCGCGCGAAGCACGCACCATCGAGCTGCGATTGTCGAAGTTGGACTGGATCGTGGGCGACGCTCCCTCCGCGGCGGACTTCGTGCTTTATCCGTGGATCATGCTGTTGCTGCGGGCACTGAATCGGCCGGAGGCGCATGAGCTGTCGGGACGCTTTTTGCCGACCGCGGCGAATTATCCGGCCCTCGATCGATGGCTGTTGCGCGTTGCCGCCCTGCCTGGCTATGAGCGTGCCTATCCACCGCATTGGCGCTAGTTGTTAAACTGAAGTCACTATGACCGAACACATCAAGTACCTGGACTTTCCGGGACGAATCGTATTCGTCGGCTTTGGCAGCATCGGGCAGGGTTCGTTGCCGCTGGTGTTGCGCCACATCGGCATTCCGCCGAGCCGTATCACGATCGTGACGGCCGATGAGAAGGGCAAGGCTGAGGCGGAAAAATATGGCATCAAGCACGTTGTCGAGCCGCTGACACGCGAAAATTTTCGCCGCGTACTCGACCCGCTGATCGGCCGCGGCGATTTCGTCTTGAACGTTTCGGTCGACGTGTCGTCGATCGCGTTGGTCAAATTCTGCTGGGAAAAAGGCTCGATGTATCTCGATACCTGTATCGAGCCGTGGCCGGGCGGCTACACCGATCCGGGCCTGCCGATGGCGCGGCGCACCAATTATGCGTTGCGCGAAGAAGCGCTCGGGTTACGCGCCGGCCATGCGCGCGCACCGACAGCGGTGCTCACGCATGGCGCCAATCCGGGATTCGTGCAGCACCTGGTCAAGCAGGCGCTGCTCAATGTCGCGGGCGATCTCGGCATCGATGCCGGCAATCCAAAGGAGCGGCTGGAATGGGCGCGGCTCGCCATGAAAGTCGGCGTCAAGACCATCCATATCGCCGAACGCGACACCCAGGTCTCGCCGGTGCGCAAGAAGCCTAACGAATTCGTCAACACCTGGTCGGTGGACGGTTTTGTCAGTGAAGGGCAGCAACCCGCCGAGCTCGGTTGGGGCACGCACGAGAAAAATTTCCCGCGCGATGGCCGGCGCCATGACTTCGGCAGTCAATCGGCCATTTTCCTGGCGCAACCGGGCTGCGCGACGCGGGTGCGCACCTGGACCCCTCTATCCGGCAATTTCTACGGTTTCCTGATCACCCACGGCGAATCGATCTCGCTCTCCGACTACTTCACCGTGAAAGACGGCGCGCAGATTGTCTATCGCCCAACCGCGCATTACTCCTATCACCCCTGTGACGATGCGGTGCTGTCGGTGCACGAGTTCGCCGGCAAGAACTACCAGTTGCAGGCGAGCAAACGCATCCTGATGGACGAAATAGCACCCGGCGGCATCGACGAGCTCGGCGTTTTGTTAGCTGGCCACAAGAAGAACGCCTACTGGTACGGCTCGCAACTGACGGTCGACGAGGCGCGCAAGCTCGCGCCGTACAATAATGCGACCAGCCTGCAGGTAACATCCGCCTGCCTCGCCGGCATGGTCTGGGCGATGGAAAACCCCAACTCCGGGCTGGTCGAGCCGGACGAAATGGATTTTCGCAGGCCGCTCGAAATCATGCGGCCCTATCTCGGCACCGTCACCGGCGCGTACACGGACTGGACACCGCTGACCGATCGCGAGCGGCTGTTTGCCGAGGATCTCGACAAGACCGATCCGTGGCAGTTCAAGAACGTGCGCGTGGTCTAAGCGCGCATCGTCGCTGACGCTGAGATTGCGGTGGCGTGGTTGAAGGGCAGGATCCAGTGTCGTCGGAGCACGCCGAGTGCGCGCGTGGCGCGTGCGACCGACACCTGATCCTGCCCTTCACTCGCGGCGCCGCAAATGCCGCGCCTGGTTGATGCGCGCTTAAACCACGCGCAGGATGGCCGCCACGCTGCGCTCGATGTCGGCGTTGGTGGTCGACCAGTTGCAGATGCTGATGCGCATCGCGGTGCGTCCCTTCCAGACCGTGGTGCCGCACCAGCAGGTGCCGTCGTCCTGCACCGCCCGGGTGACGCGCCGGGTGTTTTCGGCATCGCCGAAGGCGACCACGACCTGATTCAACACCACCTCGTTCAGTACTTCATGACCCGCGGCGCGCAGGCGTTCGGCAAACAGGCTGGCCTGCTCGCAACTGCGTTCGATCATCGCGCACACGCCTTCGCGGCCGAGCGATCGCAGCGCCGCCCAGACGTCGACGCCACGCGCGCGGCGCGACAGCTCGGGCGTGAAATCGCTCGGGTCGCGGCCGTCGCGATTCGTGGGCAGGTAGGCGGCGTTGATGGCCATGGAGGCCTGCAGCGCATCCTTGTCGCGCACGAAGGCAAGGCCCGAGTCGTACGGTACGTTGAGCCATTTGTGCGCGTCGGTGGCCCAGGAGTCGGCGCGTTCAATGCCCTGCGCCAGTTGCGCGAGGCGCGGCGAGACGCGCGCCCACAGCCCGAACGCGCCATCGACATGGACCCAGGCGCCGCTGCCCGCCACCTGCCGGCAGATGGCATCGATGGGATCGAATGCCCCGGAGTTGATGTTGCCAGCCTGGGTGCAGATGATCGTCGGCCCGTCGATGTCTGGCAGTGCATGAAGGCGCATGCGGCCCTGCGCGTCCACCGGAATACGCCGTACCCGTTCGCTGCCCAGGCCCAGCAAAGCCAGCGACTTGAACAGCGTCGGATGCGCTTCCTCGCCGACCATGACGGTGAGCGGCGGGGCGCCGAACAGGCCCTGCGACTCGACCGTCCAGCCCAGATCGGCTAACAGGCGATGGCGCGCCGCCGCGAGCGCCGTCATGTTGGCCATGGTCGCACCGGTAACAAAGGCGCCGGCGGATTCCCGCGGCAGATCCAGCAGTTCCAGCAGCCAGCGCAGCGCGACGATTTCCAGGCGCGAGACGCCCGGCGTGGCTTGCTGCAGCACCGTGTTCTGATCCCAGGCCGTCGCCAGCCAGTTGCTTGCCACGGTGACCGGCAGCGCGCCACCGATGACGAAGCCGAAGAAGCGCGGCCCGGCCATGCCCATGGTGGCGGGTGAAACCAACTCATCCAACAGCGCCAGGGTTTCAGCCGGATCGGATGACCGTTGCGGCAGCGGCTCATCGAGCCGCGCGAGCGCCAGCACCGCGGCGGGCGAGGGCGTGACCGCGCGTTCGCCGAGCGCGCCCAGGTATTGCAGCGATCGACTGGCTGCATCCTGCAGCAGCGCTGGATTTGCGGCGAACGGCGATTTGACCGGCATGCCGTGAATTGTACGGCAAGCTGTGGCTAGTTGTGCCGGCCTAACGGCTCGTCGAGCAGCGCCTGGATCTCGGCTTCGAAGTCGCGCGCTGCGCGGTCGCCGACGTGCTGCTCGCCGACCAGCAGCTGGCGGATGCGGCCCTGCTTGTCGATGAGGTAGAAAGCGGGCCAGTAGCGATTGCCGAGCCGCTGCCAGTAGGCGAAATCGTCATCCAGCATCTGCGGATTTGTTAGTTGATACTGCGCGAGGCGTGCAGCGATGCCAGAGCGGTTCTTTTCACTTTCAAACTCGGGACTATGCACGCCGATCACGACCAGGCCGCCGGCGGCAAAGCGATCCGTTACGCGGCGCAGCCACGGAAACGAGCGGTAGCAGTTCCAGCAGTCCGTGGTCCAGATATCTAACAGCACGACCTTGCCGCGCAGGCTGGCCAGGGTCAGCGGCGGCGAATTGAGCCAACTGGACTCGCGGCTGTGCGGAAATTCGGGGGCCAGCGCGTTGGATGCGACCGCGGGGCCCGCTGCCAGTGCCAGCGGCGTGAGCAGCCGGGCCCCGGCGAACAGCAAGGTGGTTACGATGCCGGCAAACAACAAACCGGAAATGATGCGGGCCATGCCTGTCAGACCGGACCTGGCGTCCGAATATTGCGCTGCCGCGCCGTCAGCGCGCGGCCCGCG
>JAYUGT010000032.1:0-42391 GCA_043738315.1 Gammaproteobacteria bacterium | reverse complement strand
CGGGTGTTAGCAGTGTGCAGATCACATTTCACGACGACCGACCCGCAGCCAACCAAGCCATGCCGCCCGGCGGCTTCAGGCTCGCCGTCGTCAATGCCTGGGATCTCTCGGCCGGCTTAGCCGCAAGAACACAATTGTCACGTGCTTTTGGATTTCCGGCCGCCGACACCTGCCTGCGTCACGCCTGAATGCCTGACGCATCAAGTTGCGCTACGGGCCCCGAGCGAACTACGCTGTGAACAAGCGCTAAATTGTGGCCGGGTTCATGAGCGAACCGGCATTCAACGTTGACCAGCCGTCCATTGTCAAACCATTGGCAATTCCAAGCGTTAGGCACTCTGTGGTAATCAGGATTACACGCCGGTGGCTGGTCAAAGGTCGATGTATGTCTCCGATCAATCGATCTTGTCCTCGATCCGCTGCGCCGCGTGCAAGTCCGCCGCCAGCACATCGCGCGCCTTGCGGCCTGCGCGCTGGTTGTGCCACCAGCCGTAGCCGATCACGATGACGGTGAGCAACAGGGGCAGCCAATACGTCTCGAGGAACACCGACGGCAGATAGGGCCGCACTGCCGCATCCTCATCGATCATTTCGCCGGCTGTCCAGGCAATCAATCCGGCGCCGATGTATACCACCACGGGAAAGCGGTCCATGAACTTCATGATGATCGTGCTGCCTAACACGATCAACGGCACCGACAGCAACAGGCCGATGATCAGCAGGGTCATATTACCCTTGGCCACGCCGGCAATCGCCAGTGTATTGTCCAGGCTCATCACGACATCGGCGATCAGGATGGTCTTGATTGCGCCGGCGAGGTTGCCGTGGGCGCGGTGTGCCTGGCTGGGGTCATCGTTCTCGATCAGGAGCTTGATGGCAATCCAGATCAGCAACAATCCGCCGACAAATTGCAGAAACGGAATATTCAGCAACTGGACGGCGATGATCGTCAGCACGACCCGCAGCACAATCGCCCCCAGGCTGCCCCAGAGAATGGCCAGCTTGCGGTGCCCGGGCTCGAGATTACGGGCGGCCAGGGCTATGACGACCGCGTTGTCCCCCGACAGCACAATGTTGATCAGCATGATCTGCAGCAACGCGCCCAGAAAATGTCCGGTGAATAGCTCCATGATTTCTGGATCTTTGTTAGGCGGCTGTCATGGCGGGTTGCTGGCTAGGATGCGCCATCCTATCAAGTTTGCATGCCGCGCCGGTCGCCAAGTGGTTGATTCCGGTCGCGCCCAGTGTCGAAGGGCGCAGGCTTACAATTCGCCGCCCACCTCGATCACCGCCCGGCCGCGCAGCTGCCGCGCTTCGAGGCGCCGATGCAGGTCGGCCACGGCAGCTAACGGCACGACTTCGCTGACGGGCACTTTCCAGCGGCCACTCAGGATCGCGGCGACGATTTCCTGGTCGGCCGCACCGCCCGGCGGCTCCTCGACCTGGCGCAGGCTCATGCCGGCAACGGCAATGCTTTTCAGGATCAGGGTCGCGACCGGGACCGGCGCCGGGTCGGCGCCGGCCGTGGCGCCGATGTAGACGATGCGCCCGAGGCGTGCTGCCAGGTCGATGTTGTGCACGGCGTTAGCTCCGCCGTTGCCATCGAGGATCACGTCAAACCCGCGTCCGGCGGTCAGCTGCAGCGCCTGTTGCGGCCAGTCGGCGCGTAGGTAATCGACGACGTCGTCGCAGCCGAAAGCGCGCAGCCACGCGGTCTTGTCAGGCCCGCCGCACAAGCCAACCGCCTGGCAACCCGCGTCCCGCGCGATCTGCATGGCCATGCAGCCGACCGCGCCGGCCGCCGAATGCACCAGCACCCGCTCGCCCGCCCGCAGGCGGCCGACTTTGTGCAACGCATGCCAGGCGGTATACGTACAGCCGCGGTATACGCAGCCATCGCGCAGCGACATGCCCGGCGGCACGGCTAACAAACCCGCCACCGGCGCGATGGAATACTCGGCATAGCCGCCAAAGCCGAGCCGTGACAACACCCGCCGCCCGATCCATTGCGCATCGACATCCGGACCGACCGCATCGACGACGCCCGTGTGCTCGATGCCGGGCGTAAACGGCAATTTGACCGGCAGCCAGGCGAGCGGCTCGCGCCGGACGACCGCGTCGAGCGGATTCATACCGGCAAAGGCAACACGGATGCGCACTTGCCCGGGTCCGGGCGTCGGCACCGGCAGCTGTCGCATCTGCAGCACATCGGGCGGACCGTGCGCGGCCATGACGACGGCGCGCATGCTGTTCATCGCGGCGCCACCAGGATTGCGAGGCCGCCGCTGCCGGGTATGGCGACCTGCAACGCGACCGTATTTTCCAGGCCGGGTACGGCGCTGAGGTCGAGCGCGCTGCTCGCTACGCCTGCTAACAGTTGGTGCGCGGTCGCGAGTTCCGGCAGCTCGAATCCCTGCGCCAGGTACCCGACGTTAGGTGCCCGGGCACGCTCGACACGTTCCGGAACGTTGAAATTCTGCGGCTCGTTGAGCGCCACTTTACCGTAGAAATGCCCGCCGGCGACGAACACCGTGTGGGTTCGCGCATCGGCCGGGCGCGCCAGGAAACGATTGGTCTCCGGCCGGCCGAGATACTCATCCAGCACGACCTGCATCCCTAACACGCCCGTATAGAAGGCCTGCGCGGCGGCGAGATCGCGGACGCAATGCGCGGTCGTGGCGACCGGCGTGAAGCCGGTGCGGGTCTTGCCGTGGCGCGCCACTTCGGCGCGCACCCGGCCGACAAAGGTTTCCGGCCCGCCGAGCGGCTGGACCAGGTTGATCGCGACGCTGTCGGGGCCCTCGAACACGACTTCGGTGGCGGTGCCGGCCGCGACGCCGACGTTGTAGGTGACGGGATCGCTCCAGAATTCGTAGCCGAGCGCCCGCAGCTGGCGCGTCGCGGCCTCGATGTCATCGACATAGAAATTGAGATTCCAGAAGCCGCGCGTCGTCCGGTCACCGCGCTGCCGCACCGTCTCGCGGCGCGCGCCGGCAAATTCCACCAGCAGCACCCGTCCGATGCCGACACCCGGTTCGCCACAGAGCGCCAGCCGCGCCGCGCGCGGCTCGCCATCGAGCGCGCCACCCTGGAATGCCGGGACCGTCACGACGTCGCTGCGCGTGAGACCAATGACGTCGCAGTAAAACTGCAGCGATCGTTCCAGTGACTGGACGCTGATCAGCGCGAAGCTCAGCGGTGCGCCGCTGGCAAAGTCACTTTGGCTGTTCATGCTGCGCTCAACGGCGCGCAACGTGGCGCAGCGTGTAACTGGCGAACGTGGACCACGACCCGTTCGCCGCTTGCGACTCGATCAGCAGCGACCAGGTCTGCGATGCCGGCTGCCAGACGAAGCTGTCGCGGAACGCGCCGTCTGCGTAGGGGAAAGTAAGCACCAGTTGTGGCCCCTTGCGCGTGCCCTGCGCGATCACGCGCGCGCCCGCGGCGCCGAAGCGATCCAGCCAGTGCGCAATGTAGTCTTTGGCTATGGGATCGTAGCCGATGAAGACATCAGCCTCGTACTGCGGCGACGCCCCGGTATCCAGCATGTGCAGCTTGAGAAACCCACCCTGCAGGACGCGGCGTCCATCCGCGACGTAACGCACGGGCTTGCCGCCCATCGTTCCCGCCATGATCCATTTTCCCTGCAGCGCATCCAGGTACGCGTCGTCAGCGGATAGCCTGGTATCCGCTGCCACCGCCACTGCTGCGCCGGCTAACGCGATCAGGGCAATGCTGTGTACGCCGGCACCAACGCGTTGCAGATTCTGGGTCATGGACCGAAACCTCTGATGTGCCGGATTGAACCCGCGTGTCAGGAACCGCCAAACCAGTTGTATCCCTGGTCTTCCCAGTAACCACCCGGGTACGAGTTGGTGACGACGATTTCGGTAATGTGCTTCGGGTTCTTGTAGCCGAGCTTGGTCGGCATGCGCAGTTTCATCGGAAATCCATATTGCCGCGGCAGAACCTGGTCGGCGTAGCTCAGCGTCAGCAGGGTTTGCGCGTGCAGCGCCGTTGGCATGTCGATGCTGGTGAAATAACCATCGGCACATTGAAATCCGATGAATTTGGCTGTTAGGTCCGCGCCACAACGGCCGAGGAAGTCGCTGAAGCGCACACCACCCCACTTGCCGATGGCACTCCAGCCTTCGACACAGATATGGCGTGTCACCTGGCTGGTCTGTGGCAGGGCATACAACTCCGGCAGCGACCAGCGGGCCTTGCCGGTGAGCGCGCCGCTGAGCTTGAGCTGATAGCTGTCGGCCGCGACCACGGGCGCCTTGTCCTCTTCATAAAAGGCATTAAAAGGGAAGGGCTTGGTGATCATCGACTCCGGGTAGGTCGGCGCCAGATCGTTCGGATTGAACAAGCCCGCCTGGACCCGGTCATTGAAGCGCGACATCCCCTTGAGCATGCTGTTGACGCCCGAGATCTCGTCGAGCTGGCAGCCGCTGAGCAGCGACAGTGTGCCCAGACTGATCAGTTGCTTGCCAAACAGGCGCCGCGCCGGCACCTCGAGCTCGGCTAACGCATCTTTGATGATTTCTTTCTTGTGGGACACGACCGCCTCCAGATACTCAGGCGCGACCGCGCAGCATCGCGACAAAGGTGCGCGGCACCAGCGCAACCATCACGACGTGCACGACAACGAACAACGCCAGCGCCGTCATGGCCAGGAAATGCACCACCCGGGCGTTGTCGTAACCGCCCATGAGCTCGCGCAGCCATGGAAACTGCACCGACTTCCAGATGGCCAGGCCGGACACCACTAACAACACTGTGTCGACAATGACAAACAGGTAAGCGAACTTCTGCACCGTGTTGTAGCGCGCCAGATCGTCATGTGCGAGCTTGCCGCGCAAGGCTGCACCCAGGTCGGCAAAGAATCCGCGCGCCGACAACGGAAAAAATTGCCGCCGCAGGCGCCCGGAGAAGACATTGATCGCCAGATACAGCAGGCCGTTGAAAAACAGCAGCCACATCGCCGCAAAATGCCACTGCAAGGCGCCGCCCAGCCAGCCGCCCATGGCCAGCGAATCCGGAAACTTGAAGGCGAATATCGGCGAGGCGTTGTAGATGCGCCAGCCGCTGAAGACCATGATCAGCGCCGCCAGCGCGTTCAGCCAATGGGTGATACGCAACCAGCCCGGGTGAGTTGTCGCCGCAGTTACGTTAGGCATTTCGCCGACCTTACGCCAAAAACGGGGTTCTGGCCAGACGCCGAAATTCCCACCTGGCCGCCGGGATGCGAGACAATGCACCGCCCGCCGTAATGGCCTATTGACCCGGTGCCGTCATGATCGAAGTCCACCATCTCAACAGCTCGCGCTCGCGTCGCATCACCTGGTTGCTCGAAGAACTGGGCGCGGAGTATCAGATCGTCATGCACCAGCGCGACAAGGTCACGAGCCTGGCGCCGCCGGAGCTCAAGTCCATTCATCCGCTGGGCAAGGCGCCGGTCATCCGCGACAACGGCACCGTGATCTTTGAATCCGGCGCGATCGTCGAGTATCTGATCCGCCGTTACGGCAAGGGCCGTCTCGCGCCGCCGCCGGAGTCGGCCGACTACAACCGTTATATCCAGTTTCTGCATTACGCCGAGGGCTCGGCGATGCTGCCGCTGATGCTGAAGCTCTATGTCGGGCGGCTGGGCGAGGCCGGCGCGCCGCTGCAGCCGCGCATTCAAAGCGAGCTCGACAATCACCTGGGTTTCCTCAATGCCGAGCTGGCCAACCGCCATTACATTCTCGGCAATGAACTGAGCGGCGCCGACATTCAATTGTCGTTCGTCGCACAGCTTGCCTTGCGCTTCCTCGGTCGCGACGCCTTTCCGAATCTCACCGCGTATGTGGATCGCATCGAGGCACGCCCGGCGTACCAGCGGGCGATCACGCGCGGCGGCGCCTGAGCGCCGCTGTTAGCTGCGCGCGGGCCAGGCCACGGGCTCAACCCGCCGGATGATCATCCCGAAGGCAAACGCGCCCGCCAGTGTGACCACGGCCGCGATGACGAATGCCCAGTAAAAGCTGCCGGTGCGATCGATCACGACACCGGTAATGACTGGTCCCAGCACGCCCGCCATGTTAGCCAGCAGGTTTTGGATGCCCATCCATTGACCCGCGGCCCGCGGCCCGCCGAGGGTCTGCGAGATCGCGCCGAGGCTCGGGCTCTGCAGGCCGAAAAATACGCCGGTGACAAACAACATCACGATCGTCAGCGTTGGACTGGTGACGGTGCACAAGGCCATCGTCGCTGCCGCGCCGCACATGCCGGTGACGATCATCGGCTTCCAGACGCTGTGCGGATCGGCACCGGCCCGGATGCGGCGATCGCCCAGCCAGCCGGCGGCGGCCGCAACCACGGCATGCACGGCATAAACACCGGCGCCGATGACGGTCATTTTCTGGATGCTGAATCCATAGGTCTTGACCAGCAGCAGGGGCAGCCAGGTCAGCATGAAGTAATAGGCGTAGTTACCGCAGAAGTGCCCGATCCCGGTACCCCACAGGGCGCGCTCGCGCAGCAGGACGCCGTAGCTGACAGGCTCCATCCCGGGTAGCGGGCCCGTCTTCGACGCGTCGCGAGTCGCCACGCGCCAGGGAATCAGCCACAGCAGCGACAGCGCGCCAAAGAAAATGAACATGGCACGCCAGCCGTACTGCGCCATGATGAATCCGCCCAGCAGCGTGCCGCAGGTGGGTCCCAGCGCCTGGCCTACTGCGACAAATCCGTTAGCACGGCCACGCTGCTGCACGGTGGCGCGCTGCGCGAGCATTTTCGCGTTGCAGGGATACGACACGCTTTCGCCGATACCTAACAGCAGGCGCAGGCAGAAAACCATGACGAAGCTGGTCGCGAATCCCGTGAGCAGCGTCGCCAGCGCCCAGATCGCCAGCCCGGCCGCCAGCACATGGCGTACATCGAAGCGCTGCGCGATCCAGCCCGCCAGCGGCTGCAGCGGCGCGTAGGCCCAGAAGAACGCCGCGAACAGAACTCCCATTTCCGAATTGGAGAGCTGCAGTTCGTCCTTCAGCAGCGGGCTGGCGAGCGCCAGGCTGCCGCGGTCGATGTAGTTGATGAATATCGCTGCTGCCAGCAGCAACACCATGCGTCCGGAAATGCCGGCGTTAGCGGGCGTCATGGGCCGCGCGCTGCAAGCGGTCGCGAATCGCCTGCCAATCGGGCTTCGACGGCGGCTCCTCGACCAGGATGCGGCTGACGCCGCGGGTTTCCAGGTCGTGCAGCACCGCGTACAGGTCATGCGCATACGCCGCAGCGTCGCCGGCGATCGTCGACCAGACAATTACGCCGCTCTCGACCCGAGCTCGCAGCGCCGCCGGCGGCGGCGTGCGCGCAATGACGGCAACGCGCTTGCCGCCGTCCCTGACCGGCTCCAGCAGCGCAAGTAGCCGCTCCCGATCTAACAGTTGCAGCGGCACCGCCGGCGCGTAATGCGAGGCCGTGGAGCCGGGGACGCGGGGCGCGTCCGCCGCGGCGCCCTGCTCGACCAGGCGCACGCCCGGCAAGTGCCGCAGCGCTGCAGCGATGGCCTCGGCGCCTAACATGCCGGGCCGCAGGATGCGGACGTCGTTGCTGCGCGCATCGACGATGGTCGACTCGATGCCGACCGCGCAGGCGCCGCCGTCCAGCACCAGCGGCGCGCCGGCGCCGAATTCGGCGCGCACATGCGCCGCGGTGGTGGGGGAAAGGTGCCCATAGCGATTGGCGCTGGGCGCGGCGATGCCGCCGCCAAAGGCCCTGAGCAGCGCCTGGGCCAGAGGATGCGCGGGCACGCGCAGCCCGATGCTGTCCTGCCCGCCGGTAATCTGCGGGCTCACATGCGCGGCCTTGTCGACGATCAGCGTCAAGGGGCCGGGCCAGAATTTCCGGGCTAACAAATCGGCCGCGGGAGTGACGCCCGCGGCCCAGCGCCCGAGGTGGCTGACATCCGGCAGGTGCACGATCAGCGGATGGCTCGACGGCCGGCCCTTCAGCGCGAAAATGCGCCGCACGGCCTCGGGATTGCTGGCGTCGGCGCCGAGGCCGTAGACCGTCTCGGTCGGAAACGCTACCAGCTCACCGGCGCGCAAACGCGCCACCGCGTCCGCCAGCAATGCGGGCGCGATTGCCGGACTCTCAGGGATCAAGCTCTTTGCGCTCCCAACCCGCGGCGCCACGGCGCAGTTCATAGGTTGGAAAATAGTGCTGGTCGAGCTTGAGCGTGATGACTTCCGGCGCGTTGTTCCAGGCAATGGTGCGCAGGCGCACCGCGGCCCGGTCCGGCTTGCCGGCCACCACGCTCAAAAACGTGTCGAGATCCGGCGTCGCGACGCCGTCCACTTCGACGATGCGGCGTCCGGGAAAAAGGCCATAGCGCGTTGCCGGCGAACCGTAGGCGAAATAGCCGACGTAGACGCCCTCGGCAGGCATGCCACGCTGCGCCAGCATCGCGCGATGCGGCTTTTGCAGCGTTGCGCCGGCCCACATGACCAGGCGATCGATGTCTACGCCGGTCAACTCGGCGGTGCGGATGTCGAAAACACGTTCCGAATTATCGCGCCACACAGTCACCTTGACCGAGTCCTTGTCAGCCACGGCGCGCTCGAGCTCGCGAAACCGCGTCATCAGCGCACCATCGATCGCCAGCAACAAGTCGCCCTGGCGCAGTTTGCGGAATGCATCCGAGCCGCCGACCATGCGCGTGATGGTCAGGACCTGCCGCTCGGTCGGGCTCGCCGCCTCGATGCGCTTCAGCCAGGCCGCCGGCAACCCGAGGCGCGCGGCGCTGGCCAGCGGCGCGGTCGCAAACTCGGCATCCAGCGAATGCAGTGGCTTGTTAGCACGCAGCCGGTCGATCATGTCGGCAACGACATCGATGGCAATGCCGCGCGACAGTTGCTGCATTTCGCGGCCGTTCTCGTAGGCGAAGCTCGACCACATGCCGAGCACTTCGCCCTTCTTGTCGACGATGACGCCGTCTTCGGTGCCGACTGACGTGGTCAGCGAGGCACCCTCGATGTTGCTGTCGCGGAATTGCAGCGTGCGGGACAACGGCAACGTGATCGGTTCGATATCGCCGATCTGCGTTTCCCGGACCTTGAGTTCGCCGTCGCGGCCGAGACCCACCACCCAGACCGGCTCGGCCGTCGGGAAATCGCGCTTCGCAAGCGTGGCGGCCCGTGCCGGCGTGGCGCCGATCAGTTTCGGATCGAACGACACCACCGCGAAATTGTGCAACGGGTGCACGTACTCCACCTTGCCCGGTACTTCCAGCGTGCCCGCAAACGTCAGGCGCACATCGCCAACGCTCACCGGCACGGTGTTGCGGTCGACCACGACCAGGCCGCGCGCGGCGTCGACTAACAAACCGGTGCCGTAGTAATTGCGGTCGGTAATGCCCGAAATCGAATACGGCATGTCGAAGTTCACGCCGACCAGTGACGGCGCCAGCCGCACCGCACGCGGATCGGTGGCCTTGCCGAAACTGGTCGTGCCGGCAGTCGCTGGCTTCGATGGCGGTGCCGCAGCTAACGGCCGGCACTGCCAGGTGCCGGCGCGATCATCGCGGTCGCAATGGCGGGCGAGGAACCAGCGGCGGTCGACGCGCGCCGAGCGCAGCTGGCCGCCGTTAGGATCATCCATCGTGGAGAAGCGGATCGAAACCCGGTCGCCGTCGCCGGACTTGCTGATCTCGCGCTCGAAATCCTCGAGGTTGGCGATGTCGACGTTGCCGAGCGCGGTGATGACCGCGCCGCGCGGCACGCCCGCGGCGGTCAGCCAGTAGCCCGGGTTGGCGACGTAGGCGCCGCGCACCGGCAGATTGAAATGCCGCGCCTGCTGCCAGGACAGCGTGTGCACGATGCTGTCACCGATATCGAGATAGCTCGCCGGCGTGATTGCACTCAGATCGCCCACCGACAACACCGTCTTGACCGGCGTGCCGCCGCGCAGCACCGTCAGGTTCAGCTTCTCGCCGACCCTGGCATCCAGGATCTGCGACAGCGGCTCGAACTGCGTAACCATCTGGTCGGCCACGCGAGTCAGGATGTCGCCGGGCTGCAGCGCCGCGAAAGCCTCGGAGCCGGGTTGCACTTCGCTCACCGCCAGCATGCCGGTCGCGTCCGGCAGCAGCTTGCGAGCCGCCTCTTCAGTGGCGCTGTCCAGCCCCAGGCGCCGCAATTCATCGTAGGGCGCATAGGTGAACACGACCTGCAGCGTACCGCGCGACACCGGCTTGCCCTGCTGGATCAGGTCCAGCGCGCGCTTCACGCGACCTAACGGCAGATAGAAACTGGACGCCGCGCCGGTTGCGCCGCCCGCGTTCAAACCGACCACGCGACCCGCGATGTCGATGACCGGCGATCCCGAGGAACCCCCGGACGTGCCCGAGGCGGCCTGCAGGTAGAAGGTGTTGAAGTCGTTATATTTGCCGACGCCGTACTCGGGCGCCGGGCGATCGAGCTTGGCAATCGTGCCCTGCAGGATCGAGAGCTGCTCGCCGGCATTGTTGCCGACCACGCGGATCTCACGGCCGATCTGCGCGCCTTCGGGATACAGCGGCAGGGCCTGCGGCTTGATGTAACGCAGCTTGCTGGGATCGTAGCGATAAATGCCGAAATCATGCACCGGGTCGCGATACACGGGATACAGCTGCACCTCTTCGCGATTCAGAAAAACCGCCTCGGCGGTGACCGGCCCCGGCGTCACCACGTGCCTGTTAGTCAGGACCAGCCCGCGCTCGGCATCGACGACGAACCCCGTGGCCTGCGCCGACGCGTTCCATTCGGTATCAAACGCGCGTGTCTGGTCGATCTTGATCGACACGACGCTGCCGGCGATCCTTTCCAGGGTCGCGGCCCAGAGCGCGTCCTGGTTCTCGGCCGTCGCCGGCCGCGCCGCCGCCGGCGCCCGGGGCGTGCGTGCGGCCACGGCCGCTGCGGCGCTGGTAGCGCCGTGCAGGGATGATGTCAGCAGGGCCGCGAGTGTGACGCAGGCAACCGCGTTGCTTGGGAATTTGTTAGGCATGGATGCTCAGATTGAAACGAACTAGGGAAGTTCCGCGCCAAAGTTGGCTCGATAGGCGCTGCGGAACTGGTCCATCGAATAGCGGTGATTCTGCGTGCCGTGATGCTCGATCTTGAGCGCGCCCATCAGGGACGCGACCCGGCCGGTCGTGTGCCAGTCATAACCCCGCTGCAGGCCAAACAGCAGGCCGGCGCGATAGGCGTCGCCACAACCCGTCGGGTCCGCGACCTGGGCGGGCTTCGCAGCCGGCACGTCGATGCGCTCGCCATCGGCGTAGATATACGAGCCTTCGTGGCCACGCGTCACGACCAGCGCCTTGACGCCGGTCGCGATGTCCTCGATGGGCTTGCCAATCCGCTCGGCTAACAAGCTGGCCTCGTAGTCATTGGTGGCAACCCAGGTCGCCATCTTCAGGAACTGTTTCAACTCAGGACCATCGAACAGCGTCATCGCCTGGCCCGGGTCGAATATGAAGGGAATACCCGCGGCCGCGAACTCCAGCGCGTGCTGCAGCATGCCGTCGCGGCTTTCCGGCGCGACGATGCCGAGACTGATGCCGGCGTCGCGCGGCACATGATTCATCGAGGCGTGGTTCATGGCGCCGGGATGAAACGCCGTAATCTGGTTGTTGTCGGCATCGGTGGTGATATAGGCCTGCGCGGTGTACTCGGCGTCGAGCTGCCGTATCAGGTCGGCCGGCAGGCCGCAGTCGTGCATCCAGGCCTTGTAGGGCCCGAAGTCGCTGCCCACGGTCGCCATCACCCGGCCCTTGCCACCTAACAACTTGAGGTTGTAGGCGATGTTGCCGGCACAGCCGCCGAAATTGCGGCGCAGCGCCGGCACCAGGAAGGCGACGTTCAGCATGTGAATGCGGTCGGGCAGGATGTGATCGCGAAACCGTCCGTCGAAAACCATGACGGTATCGTAGGCGACCGAACCACAAATCAATGCTGTCATGAGGGTGTCCCGTTCAAACAGAGGTGTCTAACAAAATAAGCAGCCAGGTTGCGCCCAGCAGGACAAAAGCGACGAAGACCGCCGCCGAGCCGATATCCTTGGCCTGGCCCGAGAGCGGATGATGCTCCAGGCCGATGCGATCGATGGCCGCCTCGAGCGCGCTGTTGAGCAGCTCGACGATCAGTACTAACAACATGCTGCCGACCAGCAGCGCGCGCTCGACGCCATTCTGCCCCAGCCACAGCCCGGCAGGTATCAGGACCACGCTCAGCAGCAGTTCCTGGCGCACGGCCGCTTCGTCGCGCACCGCGGCGCGCAGGCCCTTCAAGGTGTTGCCATAGGCCAGCCAGATGCGGCGCAGGCCGCCCGGGCGTTGCGGCCTGGAATCGGGAATCGTCATGGGCGCATGTTATCGCAGTCATTCACCCAATAACGCGCTTCGCGCCCGGTTGTCAGGCCGCCGGCTTCCAGGTCAGATCCAGATGCTTGGCCGCCCGCACGTCATCGAGGCGGCGCACCGGCATGGTATACGGCGCGCCCTTCAATTGTTCGGCGTCGGTCGCCGCCTCCTGCAGGATCGCGGCCATCGCATCCACAAACGCGTCCAGCGCTTCCTTGCCCTCGGTCTCGGTCGGCTCGATCAGCAGGCATTCCGGGACCAGCAGCGGGAAGTACGTGGTCGGCGCATGAAAGCCGTAGTCGAGCAGGCGCTTGGCGACATCCATCGCGGTCACGCCCAGTTCCCGGGCCTGGCGGCGCAGCGTCAGGATGAATTCGTGGCTGGCGCGCCGGTCCGGATACGCGGCATCGAAACCGATGCTCTGCAGGCGCTTGAACAGGTAATTGGCGTTCAGCGTGGAGTACTCGCCGACGCGCTGCATGCCCTCGCGGCCTAACATGCGCATGTAGACGTAGGCGCGCAGCAATACGCCCGCATTGCCGGCGAAGGCCGACAGGCGCCCGATGCTCTGCGGCAGGTCCTTCTCGCCGAGCCAGCGATAGGTGTCCCCATCCCGCCCGACCACCGGGATCGGCATGAAGGGCAGCAGGCGCTCGGCCACGCCGACCGCGCCCGCACCCGGCCCGCCGCCGCCATGCGGCGTCGAAAAGGTCTTGTGCAGGTTCATGTGCATGACATCGAAACCCATGTCGCCCGGGCGCACCTTGCCGAGAATCGCGTTCAAATTGGCGCCGTCGTAATAGAGCAGGCCGCCGGCGTCGCGCACGATGCGCTCGACATCCTCGATGCGGCGCTCGAACACGCCTAACGTCGAAGGGTTTGTGAGCATGATGCCCGCAGTGTTAGGCCCGACCGCCTTGCGCAGTTCATCCAGCACCACGTCGCCGTGCGCGTCGACCGGGACTTCCCTGACGGTACAACCGCACATGGTCGCAGTTGCGGGGTTGGTGCCGTGCGCTGCTTCCGGAACGATGATCTCGTTGCGCCTGAGATCGCCGCGCGCGCGGTGGTAGGCGCGGATCATCGCGACGCCGGCGAACTCGCCGTGCGCGCCGGCCATTGGGTTGAGCGACACGCCGCGCATGCCGGTCACTTCCTTGAGCATTTCCTGCAATTCATGCATGCAGGCCAGAAACCCCTGCCCCTGGCTTTCCGGCGCCAGCGGGTGGCGGCCGGTGAACTCGGGCAGCATCGCGTACTGGTTACAGGCCTTCGGGTTGTACTTCATCGTGCACGAGCCGAGCGGATAGAAATGCGTGTCGATGGAAAAGTTGAGCTGCGACAGGCGCGTGAAATGCCGCACCACATCGAGCTCGCTGACTTCCGGCAGGCAAGGCGCACTCTGGCGCCGCAAGGCCGCCGGAATATCCGCCAGGGCCGCCTCCGGCACGGCCGCGGGCCATTGCCCGAAGGCGCCGCGCCCCGGGCGCGAGTGCTGGAAGATCACCGGCTCGGTTTTGATCTTGGATGGATCAGCTTGCATGTTTCACCTGCCGCAATACGTTGGCAAAAGCCGCCGCGCACAGCTCGATGTCGGCCGAGGTGCGCGTTTCGGTGGCGCAGACCAGCAGCGCCGCTCCCAGCTCCGGATAGTCCGTCGCCAGATCGAAGCCGCCTAACACGCCGGCCGACTGCAGCGCCTGCAGCACCGGCTGCACCGGGCGGTCCAGCAACAGCACGGCCTCGTGAAACCGAGGCCGGTTGAAGGCCAGGCGCACGCCCTTGATGGCGGTCAACCTGCCCACCAGTTCGGCGCTGCGCGCATGACAGGCGGCGGCCACCCGTGCCAGCCCCTGTGGTCCCATCAACGACAGGTAGATCGTCGCCGCGGTCATCAGCAGGCCCTGGTTGGTGCAGATGTTAGACGTGGCCTTGCCGCGCCGGATGTGCTGCTCGCGCGCCTGCAGCGTCAGCGTGAAGCCCTCGCGGCCGTTGAGATCCACGGTGCGCCCGACGATGCGTCCCGGCATCTGCCGCACGTACTCCATCCGGGTGGTCATGAAGCCGAAATACGGCCCGCCCGAGGACAGCGGCACGCCGAGCGGCTGGCCCTCGCCCACGGCAATGTCGGCGCCTTTCGCGCCCCACTGCCCCGGCGGCTTCAAGAGCGCCAGCGAGGTCGGGTTGACGACCGCGATGACCAGCATGTTGTTGGTGTGGGCCCAGTCCGTCAGCGCATCGACGTCCTCCAGCGCACCGAAGAAATTCGGCTGCTGGATGACGAGCGCCGTGATGTCCTGTCCTTCATAGGCTTTGAGTGCGGCCGGGTCCGTGATGCCAGTGCCGCGCTCAAACTGCAGCTCCTCGAATCTCAGGCCCTGGTTACCGGCGGTCGAGATAGCGACCTTGCGGTAATGCGGATGCACGGTGCGCGCTACCAGGATACGCAGGCTGCGGGAGCGGCGATGCGCGCGCACCGCCATCAGCGCGGCCTCGGCCACGGCCGAGGCGCCGTCATAGAGCGTGGCATTCGACACCTCGAGCCCGGTCAGGCCCGCCATCATGGTCTGGTATTCGTAGATCGACTGCAGCGTGCCCTGGCTCGCCTCGGCCTGGTACGGCGTGTAGGCGCTGTAGAATTCGCCGCGCGTCGTGATCGCCCACACCGCTGATGGAATATGGTGCTCGTAGGCGCCAGCGCCTAACAAACAGATCGGCCGGCCGTCGCGCGCCGCGCGCTCGCTCATCAGGCGGCCGATTTCCTGCTCGTTCAGCGCCGCGGGAATGCCCGGCAGGCCATCGCAACGTAGGTTGCGCGGAATTTCATCGAACAGGTTGTCGATCGCCGGCACGCCGATGGTCGCGAGCATGTCGCGGACCTCGGCTTCGGTATGCGGAATGAACGGCATGTCAGCCGCCTTCCGACGCCAGCACGGACTCGTAGTCCGCCGGCGCCAGCAGTGAGGCCGCATAATCCTTGTTAGCCGGCTGCAGCCGCATGAGCCAGCCGGCGCCGTAGCAATCCTGGTTGACCAGTTCCGGTGCGGCGGCGAGCGCCGGGTTGCCCGCCACCACGGTCCCGGCGACGGGGGCGTAGACATCCGATGCGGCTTTCACCGATTCGACCACCGCGCAGGCGTCGCCGACCGCGAGTTCGCGGCCATTTTCCGGCACTTCGACAAAGACCAGGTCGCCGAGCGCATGCTGGGCATGATCGGAGATGCCGATCTCCACCATGCCATTGTCGAGCAGGCGCACCCATTCGTGGGTCTTGGTAAAGCGCAAATCACCGGGGACCTGGGTCATGGATGCTCCTTCAGAGTGCTAACAGAATCTTGCCGTTACGGACGAACGGCAGCTTCACGACGCGCGCGGCCAGCAGTTTGCCGCGGATATCGACCTGGACTTCGGCCCCCGCAGCGCGCGGCACGCGCGCAAACGCGATCGAGCGCTGCAGCGTCGGTGAAAAAGTGCCGCTGGTGGTTTCGCCCTCGCCGGCGCCGGGCACCAGTACTTTCTGGTGCGAGCGCAGCACGCCGCGATCGGTCAGCAGCAGCCCCACCAACTTGCGCGACAGGCCACGCGCCTGCAGCGCTTCGAGCGCTGCGCGACCGATGAAGCTGCGTTCGCCGGGCGCCATCGCAACCGTCCATGCGAGGCCCGATTCGAGCGGATTCTGCGTTTCATCCATGTCGTTGCCGTAGAGATTCATGCCGGCTTCCAGGCGCAGCGTGTCGCGCGCGCCGAGTCCGCAGCAGGCAACGCCCGCAGCCTGCAGCGCCTGCCAGAACGCCACCGCATCTTTACCGGGCAGGATGACCTCGAAGCCGTCCTCGCCCGTGTAGCCGGTGCGGCCGATGAACCATACGCCGCATTCGCGCGCAAAAAATGGCGCGAGCGCCATGACAGCTGCGCGATCCGCGGCCGGCAGCAAGGCAGCCACTTTTGCCCGCGCCTCGGGACCCTGGACGGCAATGATCGCGAGGTCGGTACGTTCCGCTATGTCCACCGTAAAGCGCGCCGCCTGCGCGCGCATCCAGGCAAGATCCTTGTCGCGCGTGCCGGCATTGACCACGATGCGAAACCAGTCCTCGCGCAGGAAGTAGACGATGAGGTCGTCGATGACGCCACCGGCCTCATTCAGCATGCAGCTGTACAGCGCCTTGCCGGGCAGGCGCAGCCTGCCGACATTGTTGGCTAACAAATACGACAGGAAGGCGCGGGCATCGGGGCCGGTGAGATCGAGCACGCACATATGCGAGACATCGAACATGCCCGCCGTGCGGCGCACGGCGTGGTGCTCCTCGATCTGCGAGCCATACAGCACCGGCATGTCCCAGCCGGCGAAATCGACCATGCGGGCGCCCTGTGCCACATGGAGGTCGTAAAGCGGTGTCCGTCTGCCCATGGCGCCTCATTCAAGCCGCGCACGCCCGGCGCAAAAAAAAGGGCGGCCGCTGCAATTGATGGCAACGGCCGCCCCTCTGTCCTTGTACCTGAGAGATCAGGCGCACGAGTCGCCGCTCCCCTTCGGTGGATACGAACGCCAAACGTTCGATCGCTCTCCAGAGCCCGTATTGATCCCGCCGTTCGGGTGCCTGAGCGTTTCCGGGCGGAACTTGCGCCTTCGGCGGTGCGCAGCGCGCACTCTCTCCGGTCGGGATCATGTTTAAACGGACCTTCGTATCATACGCGCATGCCGTAGCCGTGAAAACCGCCATGCGGCGCGCTATTGTTACGTCCTCTTTGAAGTTGAGCCCCGGAGACCCGCATGCGTGCTGATCGAATCCTCGCCCTGCTGATCGCGATCTGCGCCCTGGCGCCCGCGCTGGCCGCAAGTCCCAAATTAGCCTCCGACGAATTATTGAGCATCGAAGCGGACCGGTTTCGCGCGACGGTGGCCGGAGACTTCGCGGCGCTCGATTTCCGGCTGGCGGAGGACCTGAGCTATTGCCACTCCACGGGCCAATGCGAGACCAAAGCCGAATATCTCGGCAACCTGCGCAGCGGCTCGACCAAATACCGCAAGCTCGAACTGGTCAGCGCCCGCGTGCGCCGCTATGGCGAGATCGCGATCCTGAACGGACAGGTGCGCGTCGACGCCGAAATGGCCGGCAACCAGGTTATTTCTCAGCTGGCCTATACCGACGTCTACCGTCGCGAGCGCGGCCGCTGGCGCCTCATCGCCTGGCACTCGAGCCGCATGCCGTGATGCGCAGCCAGTTACTTTTGTTAGCCCCATGATGCAGCGCAGAGTCAGCGTCGGAACTCTGGTTGGCGGCCGCGTCAGAATTGGCGGCGGCGCGCCGATCGTCGTGCAGTCGATGACCAACACCGACACCGCGGATGCCGAAGGCACGGCGTTGCAGGTGCATGCACTGTGGCGCGCCGGCTCGGAGCTGGTGCGCATCACCGTCAACAGCGATGAGGCCGCCGCCGCGGTGGCGGTTATCCGCGAGCGGCTCGACCAGCTGGGTTGCGACGTGCCGCTGATCGGCGATTTTCACTTCAACGGCCATAAGCTGCTGAAAGCGCATCCGGGCTGTGCTGCGGCGCTGGCCAAGTACCGCATCAATCCTGGCAATGTCGGCCGCGGCAGCAAGCGCGATCCACAATTCGCGGAAATGATCGAAGTGGCATGTCTGCATGCGAAATCGGTACGCATCGGCGTCAACTGGGGCAGCCTCGACAGCGACCTGCTGACCCGGATGATGGATGACAACAACGCGCTGGCGGCGCCGCGCAGCGCCAACGAGGTCATGCGCAGCGCCGTGGTCGAGAGCTGCCTGCAAAGCGCCGCGCGCGCCGAGGAACTCGGGCTGCCGCATGATCACATCGTGCTCTCGGCCAAGGTCAGCGGCGTGCAGGACCTGATCGCCATTTACAGCGAGCTCGCCGCGCGCTGTGACTACCCGCTGCACCTCGGGCTAACAGAGGCCGGCATGGGCAGCAAGGGCATCGTCGCCTCGACCGCCGCCATGGGCGTGTTGCTGCAGCAGGGCATCGGCGACACCATTCGCGTTTCTCTGACACCCGAACCGGGCGGCGATCGCACCCAGGAAGTCATCGTCGCGCAGGAAATCCTGCAGACCATGGGTCTGCGTTCCTTTACTCCAATGGTGATTGCCTGCCCGGGTTGCGGCCGCACGACCAGCACTTTCTTCCAGGAGCTGGCGCAGCAGATCCAGGCGCACCTGCGCGAACGCATGCCACAGTGGCGGCGCGAGTATGTCGGCGTGGAAACGATGAACGTCGCCGTCATGGGTTGCGTCGTCAATGGCCCGGGCGAAAGCAAGCACGCCAACATCGGCATCAGCTTGCCGGGCACCGGCGAGCGCCCGGTGGCGCCGGTCTACGAAGACGGCGAAAAAACAGTCACGCTGAAGGGCGAACAGATCGCCGCGGAATTTCATGACCTGGTCGAACGCTATGTCGAACGCACTTACCCGAGAAAAACACCATGAACGATCTTGCCGAGAAGAAATGCGTACCCTGCGAAGGCGGCGTGCTGCCGTTGACGCGCGCCGAATGTGAGAAATACCTGGCCCGGCTGGCACCGGCCTGGCAATTGAATTCGACCGCCACGGAGATCCGCAAGGATTTCAAGTTTGTCGATTTCTACCGCACCATGAGTTTCGTCAACGCGCTCGCGCACATCGCCAATCTTGAAGATCATCATCCGGATCTTGAGGTCGGCTACAACTACTGCCATGTGCGCTACGCCACCCATTCGATCAAGGGCCTGACCGAGAACGATTTCATCTGCGCCGCGAAAATCGACCGCATCGCCAATTGACGACGGATTCTGTTGCCGCCGGCCCATTCGGCGCCTGGCTCACGCAGGCGCGCGCCGCGCTGCGGGGCGAGGCCGGCAACGATGTGCCCTGCGGTGACTGCGTCGGCTGTTGCACCTCGTCCTACTACATTCCGTTGCGGCCCCGCGATGTCGCGGTGCTGGAGCAGGTGCCCGCCGCGTTCCTGACCAAATCGCAGGACCAGCCCGAATCACACTGGTTGATGGGCTACAGGACCAATGGCCATTGTCCGATGTTTGCCGGCCAGGGTTGCTCGGTCTACGCGACGCGCCCGCAGACCTGCCGGGACTACGACTGCCGGGTGTTTGCCGCAGCCGGCATCGACGCGGGTGGTGCCGACAAGGACACCATCAACCGCCGCGTCAGGGCCTGGACTTTCACTTACACGGACGATGCCGAACGCGAGGCGCATGCAGCGGTCCGGCAGACCGCCGCATTCCTGCGCGAGCATGCGTCCCTGTTTCCCAAAGGCTTTGTACCGGCGACGCCCATGGGCATTGCAGTACTCGCCATCAAGGTCTACGCCGTGTTCCTGGCCGCCGTCAGCGAAGTCAAAACGCCCGCCCACATCGCAGGCGCGATCATCGACGCCGGCGAGGCATTTGACTGCGCGTGACGAGCGGCTGCGCTACTTGCGCTGCATTCGCCGCCGCACAAGATCACCGGATTCCCTGTAGGTCTCCGGCAGCTGCTCGAGGAAAGCGTTAGGCTGGAATACCGGCTCATACTGCGTCAGCACCGGCAGCAGCAACTTCATCGGCAGCTCCGCCACCCGCCGCGTCTTGCGAAAGTCCGCGATCGGAATACGGGCGCTGGCAAAGTCCTCATGGTGATTGTCGGTGCTGGCAAGCGTCGTGCCGCGCGGATCAACGACCACCGTGCCCTCATCGTGAGTACCCGAGGCCTCGGGGAACCCGAGGTTGCCGGGCGATACCGAATTGCCGACGCCCACAGTGTAGACGCGACTGGCGCGCGCCGTTGCCACCGCCGATTCGTTGTTAGATCCGCCAGTGACCGACATGACGATGATCTCGGCGCCCTTCATGGCCAGGCATTGATAGAGCAGCGGCTCACCACCGACGGCCGTGATTGCGATATTGCCGATGTCGGTGCGTGCGACTGGCAGCGTCGCATCCCAGCCGTACATTTCGACATAGCGGTCGAGCACGTCGTAAACGGTGGTGCCGATCAGCGCGCCTTCACCGAACAGCCCGAGGATGTTGCGCGCCTTCCACTGCTTGCTGACGATGTTGCCATCCGGCCCGACCAGCACCGACATGTTGATGACATGGCGCGGCCAGTCCTTGTCCTTGGCATAGCAACCGAAGGAGATATAACAGCCGTATTTCTTCGCCCGCGCGCCGATGGCGTCCACTTCCGGGCCCGGCAGATCGAACGCCACGCGGTTGAGCTCGGTGCGGGTCCAGGGCTGGAATCCCTGGATCGGAAACTCATGCATGCAGATCAGGTCCTGCTTCGCGCCCCAGAGCCGCTCGCCGCCCCACTCCTCGGCCGAGCCCTGCGCCTTGTCGATGAGATCGGTGACGTGCGCGAGGTTGGCTTTCATGGTGGGCGCGAGGTTGCGGATATCCACGGATCGCACCACTGACTGGATGGCCGTCACATTGATCGAGTCCTGGCGCAACGGCACTTTCGCGTATTCACCACGCTTCACGACCTGCACGCCGCCGGCCGCGCCGCCCGCGGCGGCAGGCGCTGCGACCTGCGCGCTTGCGGCGCTGCTCGCAACCATGCCCATGCCGGCGGTCCCGGCCGTCAAGGCCACGTTCTTCAGGAATTCGCGCCGCAGGCGCAGACGATTCTGGGTTTCCTTCTTGCTCATGTGACTCCCCTGATTAGAAAACGTTAATTGGTCAACTGGAAACGAATCGGCAATTCCTTGAAGGTGCCGGGACAATTGGTGGTGAATGTCATGCGGCTCGCGGCTAACAAGGCGCTGCGGTCGATGCGAAAAAAGCCGCTCGACTGCGTGACCCCGAGCGGCACCGGCGTGCCGTTCTTGGCGGTAAACACCACTCGCACCCGCACCAGCCCTTGTTCGTCGGCAGCACGCGCCGCGGTGGCATAAAAATCATCCAGCGGCGGTGTGGCCGCCAGCTTGAATTTGCAGGGTTCGGGCGGCACCTTGGCAAATGACGGGTCGCCGGTATCCGCTTCATCGCGTTCCGCCGTCGTATTGCAGATCACAAAACTGCGCGCCGGATCGATCGGCTCGTCGATCTCGAACTGAAAAGCCGTTTCCCTGCCCCGCGCGGCCACCAGCGTGCCAAAATTCTCGACGTAGCTGACTTTTTTCTCACCTAACAGGAAATACACCTGGCCGGCGCAGGCCAGTTCGGCGTCAGAACTGTTGGTGATCTCGACGTGCGTCGCCGGACAATCCGGTTGCTTCAGTACCTTGCAGGGCTGCCGTTCGCCGAGGCGGACGATCCGGTAAGACCAGGCCGACTTGGTGAGGGTCAGGCCTTTCCCGGCGGCAAGTTCCTGGTCCGCTGCGCCAGCGCTGCCCGCAGCGCACAGCAGGACCATAGCTGACAAAAATGGCGTTAACAGAGTCTTCATCGTTTAGTCCTGTGTCCGTGCCGACAGATGCGTCGGCAGCATTATTTTCGCGTGCGTGCCGCTCGCGGCAGATCGCCCTCGGTGCCCAGCGCCCGCTCCGCAAACCAGCGACGCAGCAGCGCATTGTCACCGACCACGCGCATGCCGCGGCGCGCCAATTGTGACCAGGAATCAGTGCCGGTGGCCAGGAAGCGATTGAAGGCATCGATGGCCTGACTCATCAGCCCGTTTTCCGACCTGCGCCAGCGCTCATAGTTCCGCAGTACCCGCAACGCACCAGGATCCTCGCCGCCGCGCCGCGCCGCGGCCAGCGTGTCGGCGAGCGCCGCCGCATCCAGCAAGCCGAGGTTGACGCCCTGACCCGCAAGCGGATGCACGACGTGGGCGGCGTCGCCGGCGAGCGCACAGCGTTCGCGGACATAGCTGTCGACCGACTGGCGCTGCAGGCTGAAACTGGCGCGCTGGCTGCGCAGGGTCAGCGTACCTAACACCTGGGCCGAGTCCGCGGTCAGCCGCGCGGCAAAGTCCTGTGGCGTGAGCTGCATGACCGCAGCGGCATCCGCCGCCGGCAGCGACCAGACAATGGAGCACTCGCCGCTGGCCAAAGGCAGCAGCGCCAGCGTGCCATTGCCGAGGAAGCGCTGCCAGGCGGTGCGCTCGTGCGGGCGCCCGGTCGCGACGTTGGCGACAATCGCGGTCTGTTCATACGAGCCCGTGACCGCGTGCATGCCGGCCAGTTGGCGCACGGCCGACTGGGCGCCATCCGCGCCAACCACGAGACGCGCGGACCGCAGCCGGTCATCCGCGGAACTGCGCGCCACAACGCGGTCGGAGGCAAACTCGAGCGCCGCCAGCGACCCCTGCTCGAGCCGGCCGCCCAGCGCAACAAAGCGCTGCAGCAGCGCCTCCTGCAGGAGGTTGTTAGGCACGATATAGCCGAGGTTGGGCTGCGCCTGTTCGGCGGCATCAAAAACCAGCGCCGCGTTACCGCGGGGATCTTCAGCGCCTGACCACACCGCCATGCGCTCGTAGGGCCCGACTCCCGCGGCGCGTATGCCCTCCCAGGCGCCACAGGCATGCAGGATCCGCTCGCTGGCGCGCGACAGGGCGAATACCCGCAGATCGAGCGGCAGCTCCGACAGCGGCATGGACAAGTCCGGCAGGCGCGCGTCCAGCAGCACCACACGCCCCGGTGCGACGTTGCCGTCGGCCAGCAACAAGGCGCCTAACGTCGCACCGACCGGTCCGGCGCCGACGATCAGGACGTCGCAGTCTGTTAGCTCGGCCTTCAAGACAGCGGCACGCCGCGAGTCAGCTTGGGCCGCTTGCCGTCCCAGCCCCAGCTGAGGCGCGACAGGGCACTCTTCGCCGGCGGCAGCAGGTCAAATGCGATCAGCCCCAGGTTGCGCGCCAGGCCCGCGCCCGGCCGGACATCGCCAAACAGTTTCACCAGGCCGTCGGTAAACCGGATGATGCCGCGGCGATCGGCGCCGCGGGCGCGATCGAACTGCTGCAGCAGCGCCGCTGCGCCGGCATCGCCGCCGTCCTGCAGCACGGTTTCCGCTAACAAAGCAGCGTCGCGCATGCCGAGATTGAATCCCTGCCCGGCGATCGGGTGCAGGGCCTGCGCGGCATTGCCAATCAGCACGCAGCGCGGCGCCAGGGTCTCAGTGGCGCGCTGCAAGCGCAGCGGATAGCTGGCGCGCTTGCCGGCGCGCTCAAAACGCCCGGCGCGCCAGCCAAACGCCTGTTGCAGCTCGCGCAGGAATTCCGCATCCGGCAGCGCCAGGACTCTTGCGGCGGCCTCCGGCGGCAGCGCCCAGATTAGGCCGCGCGCGCCGTCGTAGAGCGGCAACAGGGCAATCGGCCCGGTTGGCGTAAAGCGCTCGTGCGCCGCCCCCTGGTGCGGCTCGGCGGTGGCGACATTGGCGATCACCGCCACTTGTTCATAGTCAACGGTCTCCGCGCCGAGGCCGAGCGCAGCGCGGACTGCGGAGTCCGCGCCGTCCGCCGCCACCACCAGTTGTGCGCGCAGCGTGACCGGCGCGCTGTTAGCTGCGCCCGGCGTGACCGCCAGGGTCGCGTAGGACTCATCCACGCCCAGCCATTGGGCGCGCGCCGGCATGTAGCGCTGCACGGTCTGCTGCGACGCCAGCGCCGACCACAAGGCGCTACCGAGGACCCGATTGGTGAGGACGTAGCCAAACGCATCGACGCCCTGCTCGTCCGCCCTGAGGCGCGCGATGCCGAATCGCCCCGCATCGGTCACGCAGATTTCGCGGATTGGCGCCGCGCGCGGCGCAAGCTGCTCCCACAGCCCCAGCGTCTCGAGCATCGCGCGCGTGCCGTTGCCGATCGCCGTGGTGCGATCGTCGAAACTGGGCTGGTTGCCCGCACCGGGGGCCACGCCCTCGATCAGCGCCACGCGCCTGGAGCTGCCGCAGAGCGCCATCGCCAGCGAAGCGCCGACCATGCCGCCACCGACGATTGCGATATCTACGGTCTCGGACATCGGCTCAGGCCGCCTGCATCAGGCTTTCGATTTCAACCGGATCCTTGGGTGCGTCGCAGGTCAGGACTTCACTGCCACCCCGGACGACGGCGACGTCGTCTTCGATCCGTATGCCGATGCCGCGAAATTCCCGTGGCACGTTGCGCCGGCCCGGCGCGATATAAAGACCGGGCTCGATGGTCAGGACCATGCCCGGCTCCAGCACGCGCCACTCGTCGCCGACTTTGTAATCACCGACATCGTGCACATCCATGCCGAGCCAGTGCCCGGTCCGATGCATGAAGAACTCCCGGTACGCTTCCGACTTCACCAGCGCGGGCACCTTGCCTTTGAGCAACCCCAGCCTGACCAGCCCCGCTGTTAGCACATGAACCGCCGCCTCGTGCGGCTGATTCCAGTGGTTGCCCGGCTTGACGCGCGCAATCGCCGCCCGATTGGCCTCCAGGACGACGTCGTAGACCGCGCGCTGCGCGGCCGAATAGCGCCCGTTGACTGGAAAACTGCGGGTGATGTCCGAGGCATAGAGCTCGTATTCGCAGCCCGCGTCGATCAGCACCAGCTCGCCATCCTTGAGCTGGGCGTTGTTCTCGACATAGTGAAGAATGCAGGCGTTATCGCCGCCGCCGACGATCGGCTGATAGGAAATATCGGCGTTAGCCATGCGAAACTCGTGCAGCAGCCCGGCCATCAGCTGATATTCGAACCGGCCGGGGCGGCATTCGCGCATGGCGCGGATATGCGCGCGGGCACCGATCCGCGCGGCCTCGCGCATCAGGCTGAGCTCAGACTTGCTCTTATAGAGCCGCATGTCATGCAGCGCGTGTTCCAGCGCCACGATCTCATGCGGCGGGTGACGGCCGTTGCGCGCCTGGTTGCGCAAATCGTTGACCCAGCCCACCACCCGGTGATCGAACTCAGCCTGGCGACCCATGGTGTAGAAGACCCGCGCGCGATTTTCCAGCAGCCCCGGCAGGATGTCGTCGAGGTCATCGATGGGAAATGAATCATCGGCGCCGAAATCACGCGTCGCGCCCTCGGGCCCGGCGCGCCGTCCGTCCCAGGTTTCGCGGGTCGGGTCGCGGTCGCGCACGAACATCACGAACTCGCCCTGCTCGCGCCCTGGAATCAGCACCGCGACCGCCCCCGGCTCGCCGAACCCGGTGAGATAGTGGAAATCGCTGTCCTGGCGATAGGCGTAATGCGTGTCGCTGCTGCGGGTGCGCAGCGTGGCGGCCGGCAGGATGGCGATGGAGTCGCGTCCCATGATGCGCATCAATTGCTTGCGGCGCCGGGCGTATTCGGCAGGTGCAATCGGCAGGGCGCGGGCCGGCATCTAACAATCCTTAATGCAGTGATGCATCTGACTTGGGAGCGGGCGCATTGGCCGCACGGTACGGCGCGAGTTCTTCAAACAGCAGTTGCACGCCGATACGGACGAATTCGACCAGTTCGGTATAGGCGCTTTCGTTAGCCTCTTCGTCCTGGGTCTCATCGACGCCCACCTGCACGATCGACGACAGGTCGCGCACCACTTCGGCAACATCCGGCGGCAGCGAATCGGGGTGCGGAATCGGGTTGGTGCCGAGGCCGTACAGGAATCCCTGGCACCATTGCCCGAGCGCCTCGGCGCGCGCCGCCAATGGCTCTTCGTCATCCGGAAGCACCGCAACAAACCGCAGATCATCCGCATGCAGGCTGGCGCGCGTCAGATTGAACATCTCGCGCAGCACGTTGGCCGGCTCCCCGGTCGCGCTGCCGTCGGCAAACAGCTCCGTCAGCCAGCTCTCGAAGCGATAATCGTCGGCAGAGCATAAAGCCCCCGCCAGGGTGCCATGGGCCTCCGGAGCGTCTGTCAAGGCCCCTGCCTGGCTCAAAATCCGCTGCATCGCGGTGTAGTCGACCGATTCCATGCGGAAATTATGCCAAAACTGGCAGGTCGACATTGACCGCTCTTGGACCCAGAGCCCATAATTTTCAATATGCATAACAATCAAAATAACAGCGTTGAGCAGGAACTCCAGCAGCTCGAAAAACGCGTCGACGAACTGGTCTCGCAAATCGAGCAGCTGCGCAATGAAAATCGCGCCCTGCGTGCCCGCCAGGAAACCATCTCGGCTGAGCGCTCCACGCTCATGCACAAGAACGAAACGGCCCGCGCGCGTGTCGAAGCCATCATTGGCAGACTGAAAACCCTGGAACACAGTGCCTGATCCTGTACCCGAGTCATCCCGGTGAGTGATCGAGACGTTTCTCGAGTCAGTGTGCGTATCCTCGACAAGGATTACGTGATTGCCTGTCCGCAAAACGAGCGCGCCGACTTGCTGGATGCGGCCGAACACCTGAGTCAGGCGATGCGCGCCATCCGCGACACCGGCAAGGTCGTGGGCCTGGACCGGATTGCGGTAATAGCAGCCCTGAACCTGGCGAACGACATGCTCAAGCTACGCGCTACCAGGCAAGGTGTCGATGAGCAAGTGCTGCCGCGCGTACGCAGCCTGCGCAGCAAGGTCGAAAAAGCGCTGAAGACCGCACCGCTTGATCTTTGAATTTCTGCCAACTTGCGCAAGCAATCGGGCAGTCAATTGCTGTAGAGTCGGAACCGCGTCACCTGCGGTGTTCGACAGTGGATCGGGTTACCTCTCGACCCTAATTTGGAACGCCCAGGGGCATATGGGCTTGTTGGCAGCACTGTGCAAGTCCGCCTTGAGCGGAAAGCCTTACCTGCCGCAGCTCGCCCCACTTGTTGCTCTGTGTCGAGAGCAACGGTTCGCACCGGCACAGGCGGGTGACGCTTGATTTCGCGACCAGAACAACGTCGCACCGCGCGCGCCGCGCGCCGCAACATTCCACCTGCTGCCCGCCGCCGCTATGCGCGCCAGATTGCGCGCCACGTACTGCGGCTGCGAAGTCTTAGGCCCGGACAACGCATCGCCGCCTATCTGCCCATAGGCGCAGAACTCGATACCCGCGATCTGGTGCGCAGCCTGCTAACGCGCGGGTGCCGGCTATACCTGCCGCGGATCGGCTCCTTGCGCAGTCGCAGCATGCGGTTCATTGCGGCCCATTCCGGGCCATTGCGCCGCAACCGTATCGGTATCGCCGAACCCAGCGGCCACGATCAGCTGGGTGCCCGATGGATGAATATCATCCTGCTGCCGCTGGTTGCGTTCGACGCGCGCGGCAATCGGCTCGGCAACGGCGCTGGCTACTATGATCGCGCGCTCGCGTTCCGTGCACGGCGCCGTCACTGGCGCGGACCCTTGCTGCTGGGGCTGGCGTTTTCCGCACAGGTCGTGGATCACATCGATCGCGAGCCCCATGATATCCCGCTCGACGGGCTGATCACGGAAAAGGGATTGAGGCTTTTTGCGCGGGATCGCCCATGAATTACTGGCTGATGAAAACTGAACCCGACACGTTCAGCATCGACATCCTGGCCTCGGCACCGCGGAAAACCACGTGCTGGGACGGTGTGCGCAACTACCAGGCCCGCAACATGCTGCGCGATGAGATGAAGGTCGACGATCGCGTGCTGCTCTATCACTCGAGCTGTGATGTGCCCGGCGCCGTAGCGATCATGAAAATCGTGCGTGCGGGATATCCTGATCACACCGCGCTGGACGCGAAACATAAACATTACGATGCCGACAGCGATGCAGCGAATCCACGCTGGTACATGGTCGATGTGCAACTTGAACGCCGCCTGAAACGCATCATCACTTTGAACGAGCTGCGCGCGCATGCCAAAGGATCATTGCAAGACTTCTGGTTGTTGCGCGCAGGCAATCGACTCTCGGTGATGCCTGTCAGTGCGGCGCATTGGAAGTTCATTTTGTCTCTTGAATCGAAGGGCGACTGATATTCCGGACGGTGCCGAGGATCACGATGTCAAGCGCTAACGCTTGTTTTTTACAATATCGTGTATATACTCGACCTCGGACTAACCCACAGGAGATTGTCATGGCGAAAGCCAAGAAAAAGAAAAAAGCTGCCAAGAAGAAGTAAGGTAGCTTTTTTCTAAGCCTAAGGCGGGCGGGGAACTCAACATTTCTCGCTCGCCGCTTCCAAAAAAAGGCCCGCGCAAGCGGGCTTAATCGTTTCTGGAAGCCCTTGTTTTACAGGGTTTCTGCGCACCACAGAGCTAACATGAGCGCCGGAAAAAAAGCTGCAGCTGAAGCCGCGTTGCGATTCGTGCAGGCCGACAGCATCGTCGGAATCGGCACCGGATCGACCGTCAATTTCTTTATCGACGCCCTCGCGCGCGACTTTGGCGGCGGCCGCATCAAGGGCGGGGTATCGAGTTCCAATGCCTCAACCGACCGCCTGAAGGCGCATGGGATACCGGTTTTCGATCTCAACGACGTGGACTCCATAGGCGTGTATGTCGATGGCGCGGACGAAACCAATCGGGCCCGCGAACTCATCAAGGGCGGCGGCGGCGCGCTGACGCGCGAAAAAATCGTCGCCGCCGTTGCACAGCAGTTTGTCTGCATTGTCGATGAGAGCAAGGTGGTCGAGGCGCTGGGCAGGTTCCCATTGCCGGTCGAGGTCATCCCGATGGCGCGTGCGCATGTTGCGCGGCAACTGATGAAACTGGGCGGCCAACCTGTATTGCGTGCCGGCTTCACCACCGACAACGGCAATCAGATCCTGGATGTGCGCGGGTTCACAATTCGCGCGCCCAGGGAAATGGAACGCCAGATCAACGCGATCGCGGGGGTCGTTACGGTCGGTCTGTTCGCGGAACGGCCGGCGGACATCGTGATTGTCGGCAGCGACAGTGGCGGCGTTCGGCAGTTCTGAACATCCGGATCTAACAACCCGACCTAGCGGACCCGCACACGGAAAGTGACGGTAAAACCAGGGTCGCCGGCCGCACTGGAGCCGGCCAATGTGCCCACCGGCGCGATGCGCAATCCGGTCGCGGCGGGGTCCACGCCGTTGGCGTTCGCCGTCGGGGCATACGTGTACGGACCGCCACCGCCCACCTGATTGGAGAAGCCGACGTTGGCGGGATAGCTGAACGTCAGTCCGCTCGCGACCGTGCCATTCGTGAACGTGATCGGTGGACCGCCGGCGGTCGACACAAAGAGATCCGAATTTGCCGGCACCGGGTCGGTGATGGCGACCGTGTTGGCGTCGACCGTCCCCACACCTGAGTTGGTCACGGTGACCGAATACTCGACAATGCTTCCTGGAATGCGCTTCGGGTTGGCCGTGCCATTCGCAGGATCACTGATGACCGCGGATGTCTTGGCGATACGCAGGGCCGGAACATTGGGCCGGAATCGCCATCCCGAGTTATTGGCGGGCAGACCGCTCTGCACCAGCACATAGTCGGTCGTTGTTAGCTGCCAGCCGATCTGCGCGGGGCCCAGCGTGGTGCCACCCGACACGTTGTTTGAAACACCGTACATGAAATAGAAATCGCCGTCTTCCGCGAGTTGGATCTGCAGGTTGTAGGACGTACCGGCTGCGCTCCACTGCGGCACATTGGTCCAGGTCACGACGAAGCGGCGATTGGGCGCCGTACCATTCGTGCCGTAGGTGATCGTGCCGCCAGCGCTGACATCCAGGTCGGCGCCGTACGCGCGCATGGTGTTGTTGAGGTTGGCCGAGGGCAGCGGGTCAGGATAGGTGCGCGGCGGCCCAACCACTTGCGTGCCGAATCCGCAGTAGCTGTTGCCGAACTGCAGACGACCGTTGGTCATCACACGCAGCTGCGTGTAGCTGGTGGCGCCGTACTTGAAGGTGAACGGCAACGTGATGAGTGCCGAGAGGCTGTCGTCGCCCAGCGTATCGGGGCAGCCGAGCCCGCCTGCCCAGGTGTTGATCACCGTGTGACCGGCGGTCGACACCAGATTGAAGGGCGTGGCTTGTGTAACGTACGAGGCCGCCAGCGCACCGCAGGGCACCCATAGCCATAAGAAAGCCCAGCATCTGCCGCGCCGAATCATGGTTGCAATGATCTCCAAGCCTGATGCTTCTCGCGTGCGATCAATCGCAGTTGCGGCGAGTATTTTCGGGCTGACAAGATTATTGTCAAATCGCGAAAACAAAAGGGCCGGTCTTGCGACCGGCCCTTCCTGACATTGGCTGGGGGACTAGGATTCGAACCTAGGTAAACGGAGTCAGAGTCCGTTGTCCTACCGCTAGACGATCCCCCAAAAAGAATCGCGCAACAGGTTAGCCGAAGTCCGGCCCGGATTCCGCTTAGCGCTTCGAGTACTGCGGACCGCGGCGTGCCTTGCGGCGGCCGACCTTCTTGCGTTCGACTTCGCGCGCATCGCGCGTGACGAAACCGGCGACGCGCAGCTGCTTGCGCAGGTTCTCGTCGTACTTGATCAGCGCCCGGGTGATGCCGTGGCGAATGGCACCGGCCTGGCCGGTGATACCGCCGCCTGCGACATTGGCGAAGACGTCGAATCGGCCGACCAGCTGCGTGACTTCCAGCGGCTGCATGACAATCATCTGGCCGGTCTTGCGGCCAAAGAATTCATTGATCGGGCGATCGTTGACGGTGATCTTGCCCGTGCCGGGCTTCAGAATGACGCGCGCGGTCGAGGTCTTGCGGCGACCGGTGGACAGTTGAGTGACTGGCATCTGCTTCTATTCCTTGTTCGGTATCTTGTTAGGTATCAGCCGGCGAGCGCCAGCGGCTTGGGCTGCTGGGCAGCATGCGGGTGCTTGGCGCCTGCGAAAACATGCAGCTTGCGGTACATGTCGCGACCTAACACGGTCTTGGGCAACATGCCCTTGACTGCGATCTGGATCACGCGCTCCGGATGTTCCTGCAGCAGCTTGTCGAGCGCGATCGACTTGATGCCACCGATGGCGCCGGTGTGGTGGTAATAGATCTTGTCTTTGAGCTTGCGGCCCGTGACTTTCACTTTCTCGGCGTTGATCACGACGATGTGATCGCCCATGTTCACGTGCGGCGAGTAGTCGGCCTTGTGCTTGCCCTTGAGACGCAGCGCGATCTCCGAACACAAGCGGCCGAGGGTGCGGCCTTCCGCGTCAATGACGAACCAATCGCAGCGGACGTTTCCGGGTTTGGCGAATTTTGTGATCATCTTTAATATGCTCCGCCCGTACGCTCATCCAGGCCTTGGTCTAGGCTGTGGTTGTCACGCTGGTCAAACAAGGGGGCCGCGCGCCGGGCTCATGTAAAAAGGCGCGCAAGTGTAATGGAGCGGTCCGGGCTTTGCAAAGACGCCCCCGGATAAACCTTAACTCATTGTTTCAATTGATATTTTTGTGGCATTATAGCGGTCATGCCGGACTCCAATCCACTTGAGCCTTTTCTGATCGCCGCGGACCGCGCTCTGCGCTCCGTGTTCGCGTCCGCTCAGGCCGGACGCGCAACCCCCGCGCATGACGCCACGGGCCCGGGCACGTTAACCGAGAGCGACAGACGCGAATCCGCCGCGCTGATGCGGGTCAACCACACCGGCGAAGTGGCTGCCCAGGCGCTTTATCACGGTCAGGCGCTGCTGGCGCGCGATCCCGGGACTCGCAACATGCTGCTCAAGGCAGCGCGCGAGGAAGCCGATCATCTGGCCTGGTGCGAGCAGCGCATCCACGAACTCGGTGGCCGTACCAGTGTATTGAATCCGCTGTTTTATGCGGGTTCTTTCGCCATCGGTGCCTTGGCTGCGGCCGTCAACGACAAGCTCAGCCTCGGTTTTGTCAGCGAAACCGAGCGCCAGGTCGAAAAGCATCTGGAAGATCACCTGGAGAAACTGCCGGCCGCCGACAAGGGCAGTCGCGCCGTGCTGGAATCGATGAAACACGACGAGGTTCACCACGGAGCTGCGGCCCGCGCCGCAGGCGGTGCTGAGCTTCCCGAGCCCGTGAAGGCGATCATGTTCGCAACTTCACGTGTGATGACCGTCACAAGTTATTGGATTTGATTGTGAAATGCCTTGCGCCTTGGGTGCGTTATGGTTAAAAAAACATCCGACGACACGCTTGTCACCACTTGTGAGGGGAGATTCGGATGGATGATTCAGTAAAACCGCTCAGCGACATACCGGCAATTAACCGCTTTTTGAGCTATTGCCGTATCCGTACGGTGCCGTCCAAGACGGTCATTATTCACGCCGGCGACCTGCCGGATGTTCTCTACTACATCATCTCGGGTTCGGTCGAAGTCATGATCGAAGACGAGGAAGGCAACGAGATGGTGCTGGCCTATTTGAACAAAGGCCAGTTCTTCGGCGAGATGGGCCTGTTCTACGAACAGCCGACCCGCACCGCCTGGGTCCGCACCCGCGGCCAGTGCGAACTCGCTGAAATGACTTATCCGCGCTTCCGGCAGATCGCTGCGGAAAGCCCGGGCCTGATTTTCGAACTGGCGACGCAGCTGGCCACCCGCCTCGACCGGACCAACAAAAAGCTCGGCGACCTGGCGTTTGTCGATGTCACGGGCCGCGTTGCTCACGCGATCATGGACCTATGTGGCGAACCCGATGCGATGACACATCCGGAAGGCATGCAGATCAAGGTCTCGCGCCAGGAACTCTCAAGACTGGTCGGCTGCTCGCGCGAAATGGCGGGCCGCGTATTGAAGGTGCTGGAAGACCAGGGCCTGCTGCGCGCTACCGGCAAGACGATTGTCGTATTTAACGCGCGTCCCAAGATGAAGACCCGCCCGGTCGTGGTACCTGTCAGGGGCACGATGGCCAAGGGACCAGTCAGCGTCGGCAATACCGCGCTGGCGCAGGATCTGGACGATGACGCGGACGAAGACGACGATTGGGATGACGAAGAAAAAGCGTAGTCGTTAGCTCGCCGAAATGAATTGGCAGGCGTTCCCTGCCCCTCACTGAAAAAGCCCGCGCGCGTCGCGGGCTTTTTTTATGCCGTCGGCGGCACCCGCCCGCTTTGCATCTCCTGTTCCCAGCGCTGGCCGTCAAACGGCGTGATCACCAGCTCCTCGATGCTGCCCGGATCGAGACAACGGGCATTGACGCTGAACCCATTGGGATGCGAGCGCGGCACGTAGAACGACTTGACGCCGCAGACTGAACAGAACAGGTGCTGCGCGGTGCCGGTGTTGAACCGGTAGCTTGTCAGCACATCGGCGCCCGACAGCAGCTTTAACTGCGGCGCGCTCACGATCAGGTGCAGGTAGCCGGACTTGGTGCAGATGCTGCAATTGCATTCGGACACAGCGACCCGTGCCGGGGCCTGAACTTCGAACCGGACCCGGCCGCAGTGGCATCCGCCGGTATGAGTCGCCATCGCCGGGCCTCAGGCGCCGCGCAGCGCCGCGACTTCGCGCCGCAGCGCCTCGAGTTCCCGCTCCAGCGTCGCGACACGCGCTGCCAGGTCCGGATCCGCGTGCGGAACAGCGGCGGACATTGTTTCCGGCTCGGGCGCCGACTCGATGGGACCCGACAGCAAATGCATGTATCGCGATTCGCGCTCGCCCCTGACGCGCGGCAGCCGAGCGACCAGCGGGCCGCTGTCGCGCGCCATCATTTCATTGAGCGCCGTCTCGACCTCGGCGAGGTCCGCAAATTCACACAACCGGTTGGTGCGGGTACGCAGTTCGGCGATGGTCTGCGGCCCGCGCAGCAGCATGACGCAGAGGATGCCGCGTTCCTGCGGCGTCGCCTTGATCTCGCTGAATTCGGTGCCCACGAGGCGATGCTGGTATTTCATGACGCGGCTGCCGAAGCCGCTTTTTTCGTAGACCAGGTGTTTTTTCTGCAGGCCGTCGAGCACCGCAACGACCTCGGCCTCGGCGAGCTCCATCACAGGATCCCGGTTGGTCTTCTGATTGACGGCCGCGGTCAGCGAATTGAGCGACAGCGGATACTGATCCGGCGTGGTCAATTCTTTCTCGATCAGGCAGCCGATGAGTCGCGCTTCCAGCGCTGTCAGCTCGACCTTCATCGGGTCCTCTTCATCGGCCAATGGCCTTGCGCATGGCGGCGATGGTCGCTGCGTAGTCGGGCGTGCTGAAGATCGCCGAACCGGCGACGAAGGTGTCGGCGCCGGCCGCGGCGATCGCCGCAATGTTGTCGAGCTTGACGCCGCCATCGATCTCGAGGCGCACCGCGCGCCCGCTGGCATCGATGCGCCGGCGCGCATCGCGCAATTTATCTAACGCGCTGGGGATGAACTTCTGGCCACCGAAGCCCGGGTTCACCGACATCAACAGCACCATGTCGATCTGGCCCAGCGTGTAGTCGAGAAAATCGAGCGGCGTGGCGGGATTGAACACCAGCCCCGGTTTGCAGCCGCACTCGCGAATCAACGCGATGCTGCGGTCGATATGTTCGCTCGCTTCCGGGTGGAAGGTGATGTACGTGGCGCCGGCCTTCGCGAAGTCCGGCACGATGCGATCCACCGGCCGCACCATCAGGTGCACATCGATCGGCGCCTTGACCCCATGCTTGCGCAGCGCTTCGCATACCAGCGGCCCGATCGTCAGGTTGGGCACGTAATGATTGTCCATGACATCGAAATGCACGATGTCGGCGCCGGCCGCGAGCACCGCATCGACTTCAGCGCCGAGGCGCGCAAAATCCGCGGACAAGATGGAGGGCGCGATCCAGGGGGTTTGCATGGCGCGGGAAGTATAGCCTGCCGTCAGTGGGCGATGCCGCGCCTGGCGCGTATCACATCCCAGGCCTCGATGATCTGCTGCGTGCGCTGCTTGGCGTGTTCCAGCATCGACTCGGGCAGGCCATTGGCCTTGAGCTTGTCAGGATGATGACGGCTCAACTGGCGGCGATACGCTGTCTCGACGTCCGCGTCCGTGGCGGTCGGTCCCACCTCCAGCACGCGGTAGGCATCGGCCAGCTTCTCGCTGTCGTTAGCCTGGCGCGCCGCACTGCCGCTTGCGCCCTGGCCGGCGCGCAGTCGCAGCACCGCCTCGAGGTGCGCGAACTCGATGGTGCCGATGCCAAACAGCGTGGCAATGCGCCCGAGCCGCTGCCGCGCCGGACCGCGCATGTCACTGCCCTGCAGCGAGGCGCGCACCTGGATTTCCAGGAAGGCCAGCAGCAGGTCGGGCCTGCCGGCGCAGGTTTTGCGCAACGCCAGCATCACCGCCTCGAGATTGAAATCCGGCTCCTTGCCGCGCCGATAGGCGGCAATCGCCGCCTCGGTCTGCGGCGCATCGAGCCGCAGCTCCGCCATCACGGCCCGCGCCGCGGCGATTTCCGCTTCAGACACACGGCCATCCGCCTTGGCGACATGGCCCATGACTTCGAAGGTATTGCGGAAAAATCGCTCGGCGATCGCGTAGGCGTCGCCGGGTTCGGCCGCGGCACGCTGGACTTCAGGATCGCGCGACGCGTCGCTCGTGGACTTCTGCTGATCGAACACGTGGCCGATGATGGCGCCAAGCACCGCGCCCAGCGGCTGGCGCGTTGCCAGCAGGCCGATAAGTCCACCCAGCAGTTTCCCCGTCCAATTCATCCTGCAATACTAGCCGAATGCAATCTGACGCCAGTCCCGTGCACACCACCAATCTGCGCGGACTCGAGAAAATTCACACCGGCAAGGTGCGCGACATTTACGCGGTCGACGCCGGCACCATGCTGATCGTGACCACCGACCGGCTATCCGCCTTCGACGTGGTCATGCCCGACCCGATCCCGGGCAAGGGCCGGGTGCTGAATGAAATCAGCCTGTTCTGGTTTGCGCGTACCGAGCATCTGGTGGCCAACCACCTAACACACCGGACCCTGGATGGCCTGCCTATGAGTGCCGAGGAGCGCGCCATGCTAACAGGACGAGCCGTGCTGGTGCGGCGCCTCAAGGCGCTGCCGCTGGAAGCCGTGATACGCGGCTACCTGATCGGTTCGGGCTGGAAGGACTATCAGCAAACCGGCGCCATCTGTGGCATCCCGCTGCCGGCCGGGTTGCCGCAGGCCGCCAGGCTGCCGCAGCCGATTTTCACGCCGGCGACCAAGGCGGCCGCCGGTGAACACGACGAGAACGTGTCCTTCGAGGTCATCGCCGGCGTAATCGGCGCAGCACGGGCGGCGGAGGTGCGCGCGGCCGCGCTACGGTTGTACGAATTTGCCCGCGACCATGCCGCCGCGCGCGGCATCATCATCGCCGACACCAAGTTTGAATTTGGTATCGACGACGCGGGCAAGCTGACGCTGATCGATGAAGTCCTGACGCCGGACTCCTCGCGTTTCTGGCCGGCGGATACCTACCGGACCGGCATCAGTCCGCCGTCCTTCGACAAGCAGTTTGTGCGCGACTACCTGGAAACGCTGGACTGGAACAAGAAAGCGCCGGGGCCGAAACTGCCGCCCGAAATAATTGCCAAAACCAGTGCCAATTACCAGGAAGCCCTGCGTCGCCTGACCGCCTGAGCGCAGCGCCTAACGTCGCGCCCAGGCGGCGATTATGCGATGCATGGCGCGCACGCCGTCGGTCAGCGCTGCGGGACCCGGCTGCAGGATGATCGACGATTTGATCTCGTGCAGTTCGCCGTCGCGCACCGCCGGCACGTCCCGCCAGCCCGGCCGCGCGGCCACCAGCTCGGGCCGGAATTTCTTGCCACACCAGGAACCGAACACGATATCCGGCGCGCGCCGCGGCACCTCGAGCGGATCGGCGATGATGCGATTCTTGCCTAACGACTCGCGCGCCAGCTCCGGAAAGCAATCATCCCCTCCGGCAAGCGTCACCAGCTCCGAAACCCATTGGATGCCGGAAAACTGCGGCTCATCCCATTCCTCGAAATAGACCCGCGGCCGGCGCGGCAACGCGCGCGCCGCGGCTGCGATTTCATCGAGCCCGGACTGCAATTGCGCGGCGAGATCGCGCGCCCTGGCCTCGCAGCCCAGCAGCCCGCCGATGGTCAGGATGGTGCGAAAAATGCCCGCCACGCTGCGGTGGTTGAATACGTGCACGTCGATACCGAGGCGCACCAGGCTGGCCGCGATATCGGCCTGCAGGTCGGAAAAAGCTAACACCAGGTCCGGCTGCAAGGCGACGATCTTGTCGATCCTGGCCGACGTGAACGCCGAGACGCGCGGCTTCTCGCGCCGCGCCCGCGGCGGGCGCACGGTAAAACCGGAAATGCCGACGATCCGGCGCTCCTCGCCCAGCAGATAGATTGTCTCGGTGGTCTCCTCGGTCAGGCAGACAATACGTTGCGGGTAATGATCCGGAGCAGTCATTTTCCGAGTATGTCATGCTTGCCAACGCATGTTCGAACCGCTCTGGACGCTCCTGGATCGCGTGCTTTTTGGCCCCCTGTCCATGGACTATCGCGCGCCCGCGCAGCGCGCGCTCGCCGTGCTATTGCGCATCCTGCGCTACCCATTCGCGTTGCTGCGCGACCTGTCACGCGGGCAGATCAACCTGCATGCGATGGGCCTGGTCTACACCACGCTGCTGTCCATCATCCCGTTGATCGCCTTCACGTTCGCCGTTCTCAAAGTGTTTGGCACGCATCGCGAACTCGAACCCGTGATCTTCGAATTTTTCCGGCCGCTGGGCGCGGACGCCGGACGCGTGACCGCCAACATCATGCAGTTCGCCGAAGGCGTGTCCGGTGGCCTGTTAGGTTCGGTGGGCCTCGTGCTGCTGCTGTGGACCCTTATTGGAACCATCCAGCGGATCGAAAACAGTTTCAATTTCCTGTGGAGGGTGCAGAAGCCGCGCAGCATTGGCAGGCGGGTCGGCGAATATGTCGGCCTGATCGTGCTGGGCCCGTTGGTGCTGGTCACGTTCATCGCGCTGGCACATGCCGCGATCCAGACCGAGGCGGCGCAGCGCTTCGCCAACCTGCCCGTCATCGATCAGTTGTGGGCCATGGGCGTGAGCCTCGCGCCCTATGGCATGATTACGGCGATCTTCACCGGGCTGTACCACTACATACCTAACACTCGGGTGCGCTGGACCCCGGCGCTCGCGGGCGGCCTGGTGGCCGGCATCCTGTGGGCCGCGGTTGGCAAGGTGTTCACCGCCCTGGTGATTTACACGTCGCGCCTGACGCTGGTTTACGCCGGCCTGGCGGTGGTCAGCGCCGCACTGATCTGGACCTACCTGGGCTGGCTGATTCTCCTGGTCGGTGTGCAGCTGAGTTTCTACCTGCAGAATCCCAATTACCTGCGACTCGGCCTGGTACCGCTGCGCCTGTCTAACGTTGAACGCGAGGAACTCGCGGTGCGGATCATGTTCCTGATCGCCAAGGCACATCATGATGGCGCGCGGCGCTGGACGGTGGGGGGCCTAGCAAGCCGACTCGGTATGCCAGCGATCGCGGTCGCCGATGTCGCCGGCAGCCTCGAAGCCAGCGGCCTGCTGACCCAGAATGGCCTGGATGAGTTACTGCCGGGGCGTGACAGCGCCGATATCAGGCTCGCGGAAATCCTGGATGTCGCGCGCAACCAGCGCGCCGGCCATATCGTGCCGAGGAATATCGAAATTCCCGAAGTGGACGCCATCCTGAAGGCCTCAAGTGTTAGCTGGCACGCCAGCGTCGGCACGCGAACCCTGCGCGACCTGGTCACCGGAACCGGTTAGAGAGCAGCCCGCCCGGCTATTCGCCGGCGATCGTCATTTCGCTGATGAGGATGGAGCCGGTCTGCAACGCGCCACGCCGATCGACATCATCGCCAACCGCGGCGATCGCGCGGTACATGTCCTTCAGATTGCCGGCGATCGTGATTTCGTGCACCGGATAGCTGACCACGCCGTTCTCGACCCAGAAACCGCTGGCGCCGCGCGAGTAATCGCCGGTGACGCCGTTGACGCCCTGGCCCATCATCTCGGTCACCAGCAGCCCGGTGCCCATTTCCCGCAGCAGCGCCTGGCTGCTGAGCGTGCGTACGCCCGCATCGACGTGGAGATTGTAGTTGCCGCCGGCGTTGCCCGTGGTCTTGAGCCCGAGCTTGCGCGCGGAATAGCTGCCCATGACATAGCCATCCAGCACACCGTTGCGGACCAGCTCCCGATCCCGGGTCGCAACGCCTTCGCTGTCGTAGGGCGCGCTGCCGAGCGCCTTGCTGACGTGCGGACGCTCATGGATGCTGAAAAACTCCGGCAGCACCTGCTGCCCGGCGGCGCCCAGCAGGAAAGTCGATTTGCGGTACTGCGCGCCGCCGCGGATAGCACCTAACAAAGAACCGACCAGGCCGCGCGCCAGTTCCGCCGCGAACAGCACCGGCGCCTTGCGCGTGCTGAGCTTGGTGGCGCCCAGCCGGCGCAGCGCGCGCTGCCCGGCCTGCCGGCCGATGCTCTCGGCGTCTTCGATGTCGGACGGATCGCGGGCGGTTGAATACCAGTAGTCGCGCTGCATGTCGTCACCGTCGACCGCGAGCAGGACGCAGCTGATCGAATGATTGGACGAGGCGATGCCATCGAGAAACCCGTGGCTGTTGCCGTAGACCCGTACGCCGCGATGCGTGCTAACAGATGCGCCCTCGGAATTGCTGAGGCGCGCATCCAGCACCCGGCCGGCCGCTTCGCAGCGCCGCGCCAGCTCGACCGCCGCGTCGGGTTCGATTTCCCAGGGATAATCGAGATCCAGTTGCGGTATTTCCCGTGCCATGTCCACCGCATCGGCGAGGCCCGCGCATTCATCCTCAGCGGTATAACGGGCGATCGCCGCGGCCTTGCCCACGGACTCGCGAATGGCGGCCGCGGAAAAATCCCCCGTGCTGGCTGACCCTTTGCGGTGACCCACATAGACCGTCACGCTCATGCCCCGATCACGCTGGTATTCGACGGTTTCGACCTCGCCGAGACGCACCGTGACATTGAGGCCCTTCTGCAGGCTGGCGTCGGCATCGGCCTGCGTCGCGCCGAGGCGGCGCGCCTCCTGCAGCGCGATCGAGACGACTTCCTTCAGTTCGGGAATGCGCGAAGCATCTACAGTTTGCGACATGACAGAATTGTAGCAGTGCGCTCTAATGCGGCTGCCCGCGTTATGCCCCGACATCGCAACAAAAGCCCGGTTCCCGACAGCGAAGCTCCCGTCTACGACGGCCCGAGCAAGAGCGCGCGCAAGCGCGCCGCGCAGGACGCGCAGGCACTGGGCACTGAGCTGGTCAATCTGACTGAGACACGTCTGCGGGAATTGCCGCTGGAGGAGTCGCTGCTGGAGGCCATTCTCGCGGCACGCGCCATCAAGGCCCACGGCGGGCGCGCCCGGCAGTTGCAGTTTATCGGCAAGTTGATGCGCAACATCGATCTCACGCCGATTCTTGCCGCCCTGGAGGAACCCGCCAGGCTGCGCGCGCTCGAGACCGAGCGCGACAAGCGCATTAGCCGCTGGCGCGACCGGCTGCTCACCGAGGGCGCTGTGGCGCTGCAGGAGCTGCGGGCCTCGCTGCCGAACGCCAATCTCGACTTGTTAGCGCAGACCCTGGGGCGCGCCCGCGACCCGCGCCTGCCGGAAGCGTTGCAGCTGGGCGCCAAAAGAGAGCTGTTCCGGGCCTTGCGGGCCTTGTTGCAGGGCTAGCGGCACGCTCTGGGTTACAATGCCGCGATGACGCAACTGGTCGGGATCATCATGGGTTCGCAGTCCGATTGGGACACGATGCGCCACGCGGCGGAAACGCTAACAGAGTTCGGCGTACCGCATGAAGTGCGGGTGGTGTCGGCGCATCGCACGCCGGACCTGCTGTTCGAATACGCCGCTACCGCCGAGGCGCGCGGTCTCGAGGTCATCATCGCGGGCGCCGGCGGCGCCGCCCACCTGCCGGGCATGACGGCCGCCAAGACCACGCTGCCGGTGCTTGGCGTGCCGGTGCAGTCCGCGGCGCTGTCGGGGCTGGACTCGCTGCTGTCGATCGTGCAAATGCCCGCCGGGGTCCCGGTTGCCGCCTTCGCCATCGGCAAGGCCGGCGCGACCAACGCGGCGCTCGCCGCCGTTGCCATCCTGGCCAACAAACATGCCGGGTACCGCGAAAAGCTCAGGGACTTTCGCGCGCGCCAGACTGCCAAGGTCCTGGCGGAATCCGATCCGCGCAAATGACCGTCGGCATCGTTGGCGCGGGGCAGCTGGGCCGCATGCTGGCGCTGGCCGGCTATCCGTTAGGCATCGACTGCCTGTTTCTGGAACGCGCCGCAGACACTCCCGGCGGCCAGGTCGGCCCGATACTGACTGGCGAATTCACCGACCGGAAACTGCTGCGTGAACTCGCCCGGCGCAGTGAGGTCGTGACCTTCGACTGGGAAAACATCCCAGTCGACGCGCTGCGGGCGCACTGCGCCGCGACCCGCATCGCACCGCCGCTGGCGGCACTCGCCACCGGCCAGGACCGCTTGGCCGAAAAGCGCCTGTTCCAGACCCTGGGCATCCCGACCACGCGCTATGCAGCGGTCAGCTCGAAAAGCGAACTGGCACGCGCCGTGCAACAGCTCGGCCTGCCCGCGGTGCTCAAGACGCGGCGCATGGGCTATGACGGCAAGGGCCAGGCGCTGTTGAAATCCCTCGCCGACATAGACCAGGCCTGGTCGGCGTTAGGCGGTCAGGAACTGTTGTGCGAGGAATTCATTCCTTTCGATTTTGAAGTGTCGATCATCGGCGCGCGCTCGACGCGCGGCGAGATTGCGATCTATCCGCTCAATCGCAACGTACACCGGGACGGCATCCTGCGACTGACGCGGGCGCCTGCCGCCAGCCCCCTGTTAGCCAGGGTGGCTGCCCGTTATCTGCGCAAGATGCTGCGGCATTTCAACTACACCGGCATCCTGACCATCGAGTTCTTCGTGCAGGGCGGGCGCCTGGTCGCCAACGAAATCGCACCGCGCGTGCACAACTCCGGTCATTGGACCATCGAGGGGGCGGTCACCTCGCAGTTCGAGAATCACCTGCGCGCGATCCTCGGGCTGCCGCTGGGCAGCACCGCCGCGCGTGGCCACAGCGCCATGGTCAACCTGATAGGCACGATGCCCGACCGGACCGCGTTCCTCAGTATCCCGGACCTGCACTGGCACGACTATGGCAAGGCCCCGCGGCCAGGCCGGAAACTGGGCCATATCACGCTGCTGGCCAGCAGTGCGGTCGCGCGGGACCGGCTTGCCCAGAGGGTGCTGCGGGCCGCCACCGGCCGGGGAATCGCCGTTTAACGTAATATCGGCGCAGGGATTTCCGGGGCAACT